>CALZIJ010000031.1 GCA_945787655.1 Nitrospiria bacterium
TGCGCCAGTTTTCAGCTTGGCAATGACTTCAACCTGGTGCAGTTTGCCGACCAGATCCAGCACGGCATCACCCAAAAATTCGAGCCGTTCATTATCCTTACGGCCCGCTTCTTTGGTTTCATTAATATAAGATCGGTGGGTTAAAGCCTGACGGAGTAAATTAATATTTTGAAATGAATAGGAGATGTCTGCTTCGAGCTGGGATAAGACTTTCGATCTCATCACAGAAAAGCACGTCGACTAGGAAGTATATTTCTTGAAAAATAGAGTCGCATTGGTCCCGCCAAAACCAAAAGAATTAGAAAGCGCAACTGAAACATCCCGCCGGGCAGCCTGATTGGGTGTGTAATTCAAATCACATAAAGGGTCAGGATCGTGAAGGTTAATTGTTGGTGGAATCATTCCGTCACGGATAGCCAATATAGAAAAAATGGCTTCGATGCCGCCCGCTGCGCCCAAAAGGTGTCCCGTCATGGATTTGGTCCCACTGATGGCCAACTGATAAGCATGGGCGCCAAAAACCGTTTTTATCGCCGCAGTTTCAATGGCATCCGCCATCGTCGAAGTGGCATGGGCATTAATATAGTCTACTTGTTCCGGGGAAATCCCGGCATCTTCTATGGCCATTTGAATACAACGCACGGCCCCTTCACCGCCTTCAGGAGGTGCCGTCATATGAAAGGCATCCGCAGTCATCGCATAGCCGATGATTTCTGCGTAAATCTTTGCGCCTCGGGCTTCGGCAGATTCAAGAGATTCCATCAGCAGCACGCCCGAACCTTCTCCCATGACAAAACCATCCCGGTCTTTATCAAAGGGCCTGCTTGCTTCTTCGGGAGCGTCGTTTCGTAATGAAAGTGCACGGGAAGCCGCAAAACCGGCCATTCCCAAAGGTGTAATGGCCGCTTCAGTGCCACCCGCCAGCATGGCATCCGCTTCCCCGCGCTGAATAATTCTAAAGGCATCACCGATACAATGATTTCCCGTTGCGCAAGCGCTGACCGCGCAGGAGTTCGGACCTTTCGCACCAAGCGCAATGGCAATTTGACCCGACGCCAAATTAATAATGGACATTGGAATAAAAAACGGGGTCACGCGTTTAGGACCTTTTTCTGCTAAAATGGTATGCCATTTTTCAATGGCCTGTAGTCCGCCGATTCCTGAACCAACATATACGCCTGTCCTGATTGCACTTTTTTCATCGACCTGAAAGCCGGCGTCGTTGACGGCCATCTGGGCTGCGGCGACAGCATAATGGATAAATGTATCCATTTTTTTGATATCTTTAGGATTGATATAATCGGTAGGGTCAAAACCCTTGAGCTCACCGGCAATCTGGGAGGGGAAATCCGTCGTGTCAAAACGGGTAATTTTTCCGATACCTGATTTTGCTGCACAAAGCGCCTCCCATGATGACTCCACTCCAATGCCCAAAGGGGAAACCATCCCCAGGCCGGTCACCACCACACGGCGTTTTGAAAGAGAAGAAACTTTTTCCTGATGTGTATCCCGCATTCTTCTTATACTTTATCTTGTATGTAATCAATGGCACTTTGCACAGTCAGGATTTTTTCCGCATCTTCATCCTGAATTTCAATATTAAATGCTTCTTCGAATGCCATCACCAATTCAACAGTATCCAAAGAATCCGCACCCAGGTCTTCAACAAAAGAAGCCCCCGCGACCACTTCATCTTCTTCTACACCCAACTGCTCAGCTATAATTTTTTTTACTTGCTCTTCGATTGCCAATGCTTTTTCCTCCTGAAAGAATATGGTTATTGGAAATAGACCGCGTTTTATGTCTGAAGCTTTTGCTCGCCGCGCTCTCCCTGGTCATAAATATGGATAACAATGTTTCTCAACAAATAAACGGTAATGAAAGCCAGACACTTTCACCCCCCCATGTACATACCGCCATTCACGTGTAAAACCTGTCCTGTAATATAATCTGCCCGTTCAGAGACGAGAAATGCGACTGCATTTGCGATATCTTGGGGCATGCCCAAACGTCCCTGCGGGATCTGCTTTTTCAACTCGGCATGCACAGTTTCGGATAAAGACGCCGTCATCGCGGTATCGATAAAACCTGGCGCAACCGCATTCACCGTGATCCCCCGGCCGGCATATTCTCTTGCAACCGTTTTGGTCAAACCAACCACTGCGGCTTTTGAAGCGGCATAATTGGCCTGACCGATATTCCCGATTGCACCGACAATCGATGAAATATTCACAATTTTCCCACTCCGCTGTTTTGACATCATGGGCAAGACTGCTTTCATACAATGAAAAACGCCTTTTAGGTTGACGGAAAGTACAGTATCCCAATCCGCATCCTTCATGCGCATCAAAAGCGTATCTTTGGTAATCCCTGCGTTGTTGACCAATATATCAATGTGTCCATATTGTTCACGAACATCTGAAATCATCTTGTTCACTGAATCCGCTTCCGCAACATTGACGGAAACCGGCATGGACGCATATCCTTTTTGGGTCAACTCTGCGGCGGTCGCTTCCGCTCCGGTCAAATTCAGATCGGAGACTACCACAGTCCCGCCAAGCGTCGCAAGGCATTCACAAATTGCTTTTCCAATGCCCTGCGCCCCACCCGTGACCAGCGCAATTTTACCTTCAATTTTCAAAAACCTGTCTCCTTATTTTTCGTCCTAATACCATTTATGAGGTGACTTCGTCGAACAGGGAGAGCCCTTTGGCGACTCCTTCAGGATTTTCCACATTGATAACCTTTGCAGTCCGGTCTATACGTTTTAATAGTCCGGAAAGGATTCTTCCCGAACCAATCTCAATAAATTGATCGACGCCTTGTCCCCGCATATACTTGATCGTTTCTTCCCAAAGCAAGGGGGAAGAAAGCTGATCGACCAAGCCTGCCTTTGCCGCTTTCCAGGTTTCTACCGGTTTTGCTTCAAGATTGTTGACGAGGGGTTTTTCAAGATCTTTCCCATTTATCTTTTCCAACTCCGAAGAAAGACGCAGACAGGCCGGCTGCATCAAAGGAGAGTGAGACGGGACGCTCACAGCAAGTTGAATTGCCCTTTTGGCGCCTTTTTGGGTGGCCAAATCCATTGCTTGCTTTACGGCAACAGTATCTCCGGAAATCACGACTTGACTGGGACCGTTGTAATTTGCAGGACGCACCACACCCAAATCCGGTGCAACCCCTGCGCAAAGCGCATCCACAGTTTCACGATTCAAACCAATAATGGCCGCCATTGCACCCTGGCCTTCGGGAACAGCTTCTTGCATGAATTGTCCCCTCAGGTGTACAAGCAGAACAGCATCTGCAAAAGAAATCGCACCGGCTGCAACCAAAGCAGAAAACTCGCCCAGGCTATGCCCTGCCACCATCTCTCCGGCATCAATCGGCGAACCTAATGTGCGCCATGCCGCAATGCTCACCGTGAGCAGAGCAGGCTGGGTAAATTCCGTTTGATTCAGTTTTGCTTCCGGCCCTTCAAAACATAGCTCGGCAAGATCAAAACCCAAAACCTGTTCGGCTTCCGAAAAGACCTCACGGACAACCTCGAACTGGTCAAACAGGGCTTTCCCCATGCCGACCGACTGTGACCCCTGACCGGGAAAAAGAAACGCGATACTCAATGCACAACCATACAAAATATAAAGGGATATTGATCAAAATATAT
Source organism: Nitrospiria bacterium (assembly GCA_945787655.1). GTDB lineage: Bacteria > Nitrospirota > Nitrospiria > SBBL01 > JAADHI01 > JAADHI01. Next base: position 3,665 of record CALZIJ010000031.1, read on the forward strand.
CCCAAAGTCAATAAAAATTTATGTAAAAACCAGCTTAATAACCTAGTCGACGATAAACTCTCCGCCATCCACGCCAATCACATTGCCGGTCACCCAGTTGGCCTTTGGATGCGAAAGCAGACAAATGATACTGGCCACATCCTCCGGGGTGGTTAAACGTCCCCATGGGTTTTTCCCTTTTGCGATGCGGATCATTTCATCGCTGCCCGGAATTTTCCTTAAAGCCGGTGTGTCCGTCACACCGGCCCGAAGGGCATTCACGGAAATTTCTTTTGGACCCAGCTCCAGAGCCAGTTGCCGAATATGCGATTCCATCGCGGCTTTTGCGGCAGAAACAGCTCCGTAAGAAGGCCATACCCGTGCACCACCCGCTGAAGTCAAACCATAAATGCGGCCGCCTTGATCAAACAGGTTTCTCCGGACAAGGTCCTGTGTCCAGTACACCAGGCTGTTTGCCATGACGTCTAAAGTCATTTCCAATTGCGACTGGGAAATCGACGCCCGTTCTGTTTCTGCTATCAACGGTTTTAATGAACCAAAGGCCAGAGAATGGACGAGCACCCGTATCGTAATATTCTCCGAAACCATTTGCTCTATGACTTCAATCCGTTTTTCAGGACTAGCGGCGTTCATATTAAAGAAAAGCGCACGGCGTCCTGCCTTTTTAATCTGTTCCGTAATCCGTTCAACATTGGGGAGCGTCCCTTTCCGGTCAAGGTGAACACCCACGATATTCATGCCGGATTCGGCCAAGGCAAGCGCGGCTGCTTCTCCAAACCCACTTGAAGCACCCAAAATTAAAGCCCACCCTTCTAAAAATGTTTTTTCCAATTTATGCTCCTTCTTTGTTTTTTAGACCAACACCTTTAATACTGTAATACGGCAGCGCCCCAGGTCAGTCCCCCGCCAAAGGCCAGAAAAAGCAAGGTATCGCCCCTTTTGATCCGGCCGTCATGAACACCCCCATCAAATGCAAGAGGGATGGATGCTGCAGAGGTATTCCCATATTGCTCCAGATTCACGATCATTTTTTCTTGTGGCAATCCCAAGCGCGAAACCACCGCGTTTAGAATACGAATATTGGCCTGATGCGGAACCAGCCAGTCAATGTCCGATATGGTCATATCATTTGCCTTCAGGGATTCCAAAGCCACATTTTCCAGGTTTCTTACCGCGATTTTAAATGTCTCGCTGCCTTTCATTTTAATCGTGTTGAGATGTTCGACCAATACCTTTTCTGAAGGTGGAATCGCAGAAGCACCCCCTGGAACACAGATCAAGTCCCAAAGTGCTCCGTCTGTATGCAGGTGTACAGAAAGCACGCCCCGATTTGACTCTGAGGGAGCCAGTACCACCGCACCTGCCCCATCTCCAAACAAGACACAGGTTCTGCGGTCTTCCCAATTGATCAGACGCGACATGACCTCAGCACCAATCACCAGAACACGCTGGAATGTACCAGATCGAACATACTGTTCTCCCACAGAAAGCGCGTAGACAAAACCGGAACAAGCGGCTGAAAGATCGAAAGCGGCGGCGCGGCTTGCCCCCAACTTATTTTGAACAATACAAGCCGTTGACGGGAAAAACATATCCGGCATTGATGTGGCCACAATGATGAGATCGACTTCGGAAGGCAATATCCCGGCATTTTTTAAAGCTTCCTGCGCCGCATTCACAGCCAAATCGGAAGTGGCTTCTCCTTTTGCGGCGATATGGCGCTCCCGGATTCCTGTTCTGGCGACGATCCATTCGTCCGAGGTCTCGATTGTGGCTTCTAGATCCTGATTGCTGAGCACTTTTTCAGGGGCATAAGACCCGGTTCCGATAATTTGGGCTCTCATCAGCAAAGACGCTCCTGAGAAGGCTCGCCCATATGCTGTACGATCTGTTCTTGAATATGCCGCGTGACGCCGCGTTTGTAAGATTCTTTTGCGACCTGAATCGCATTCTTGATGGCCTCAGGCGAGGAATGCCCGTGACAAATAATACTGGTACCGTTCAAACCCAAAAGCGGCGCACCGCCATACTCTGCATAATCAATCTTCTTTTTAAAGCGGCTAAAGGACGGTTTGAGTAACAGATACCCTAATTTACCTAAACTTGAGACCAGAATTTCTTTTTTTAAAAATTGAATAATGGCCTCGGAAAGCCCTTCCGAGATTTTAAGGGCCACATTGCCGATAAAACCGTCACAAACAATGACGTCCACCTCTCCGGAATAAACATCCCGGCCTTCCACATTCCCGACAAAATTCAACTTGCTGCGCTTCAGACGTTTAAAAACTTCCTTGGTCAGCTCATTTCCTTTGGTGTCTTCCTCACCAATACTTAGCAGGCCGACGCGTGGATCTGAAAGTCCAAAAATCTCTTCGGCATAAATTCGGCCCATAATCGCAAATTGAAACAGGTGGTTTGGTTTGCAATCCACGTTGGCACCCACATCAATCAAAATCGCAGTGCCGGCCAAAGTCGGCAACGGCGTCGGAATCGCTGGACGCTCGACACAACTCAAGGGCCCCAGATTAAAAAGACCTGCGGCCATACTCGCTCCGGTATTCCCCGCACTCACCACAGCAATCGCAGCGCCTTCCTTGACAAGACGTGTCGCCACCCATATAGAAGAATCTCGTTTTTTTCGGATAACGGAGGAGGGGGATTCGTCCATTTCTACCTGCTGGGACGCATGGATTACGCTAATGGGCAGGCCCATGACGTTATGTTTTGACAACTCACGCTGAATGGCGCTTTCGTCGCCCACCAAGATCGGTTCTATCCCGAACTCACGCGTGGCGATAATGGCGCCTTCAACGATGGCCTGAGGCGCATCGTCTCCCCCCATCGCATCTATCGCAATTTTCATGGGCTAATCTTCACTATAGAAAAATAAAGTTACGCGATTTAATTTTTCTCGGCGAATCAAGGAAAAAAGGTTAACCTTCTTTGATTTCAACAACCTGACGGTTTTTGTAGGTACCACAACTGAGACAAACATGGTGAGGCAGCTTCGCTTCATGACATTGGGGACAGAGTACGGTCGTCGGCTGATTCAGTTTTTTATGTGTCCGTCTTTTATCTCGGCGTGTTTTTGAATGTTTATGTTTTGGGTTTGGCATCGTTTTCCTTATATTTAAAGTGACCCAGTATTGCCCAACGGGGATCCACAGGTTCTGGACGGCACTGACAGGCATTTGTGTTGAGGTCTGTTCCACAACGCGGACACAGTCCACGGCATTCCGGTTGGCACAAGGGGTTGTGAGGAACAGAAAGAAAAAACTGCCCTTTCATTTCATCATCAATATCAATATATGTGCCTTCATAGAAGTTCAAATCAATGGTTTCCGCTGAAAGCATTTCTTCTTTTCCCAAATAATCTCCCGACAAAGGCGCATATTCAAGATGAAAATCAGAGTGAACCGGACATGAAACGGTTTTTAAACAACGAACACATTCGGCTTGTACCCGGGTAGAAAGCTCACCCAATAAATAGACCTCGCCATCACCGTGTTTATAGGCTTTTAAATCTATTTGGATGGGAGAGAGCAATGTGATGCCTTTATCCGGTAATCCCCACTCCTTTGAGGCAACAGCATAAGATAATTCAAGCCCGTCAGACGGGATATCACGAACCTCAATCTCCATTATCCTATCCCCTATCTACAAGCGAGCAATTATAGAAAACAGATTCATTGGTGTCAAGCATAGCACACGGAGGATTTCCTCCGGAACAGACCTGGCATCCAGTCCGAGGGTTTATAGACGCGGAAAAAACAACCGGCTAAAAAGAGTCATGTTTCTTTCGGGGCTTCTATCACGGTATGGCGAATAATCTTCCCTTCAACAAGATACACCACCATTTCCGCAAGATTAGTGGCGTGATCACCGATCCGTTCTATATATTTTGATACAAAACTGATTCGAATCGCCCGTTTAATGGTTGTACTGTCCTGTACCATGTAAGATAACAGCTCTCTAAAAATCTGATCCGTCAAATCGTCAATAAACACATCGTCCGTACAGACTTTTCTGGCCAGTATGGAATCTTTATTTACAAAGGCGTCCAGGGCTTCTCTCACCATTTTTTGCGCCGCTTCGGCCATTCGTGGCAAGTCGATGTAGGGTTTTAAAAGCGGCTCCTGGGAGAGCTCTATCGCCCGCTCGCAAATATCTTCCGATAGATCACTCATGCGCTCAAGGTCCGTCGTAATTTTCATTGCGGTCGTGATAAATCGCAAATCCCTGGCCGCTGGCTGATACAAGGCCAGAAGCCGGATGCAATCTTCATCAATTTCCACATCCATGGCATTGACAAGATGGTCATTCTGAATCGTTTGGCGGGCCAAAGTCAGATCGGTTTCTACAAGGCACTTGATCGAATTCGCAATCTGTGTTTCTACCAAAGCGCCCATTTTTAATATTTTTTCTTTTAAAGCAATGAGTTCCAATTCAAGGCGCCGCGGCATTTTTCCTCCTCATTTTCATTCTATACCCAGTCCCCTTGGACTTATCCGAATCGTCCTGTAATATAATCTTCCGTCCGCTTGTCACTTGGGTTGGTAAAAATTTTAGTGGTATCATCAAATTCGATCAGTTCTCCCATTAAAAAATAGGCCGTCCAAGCAGAAATACGGGCTGCCTGCTGCATATTGTGCGTGACCATGACGATGGTATAACTTTTCTCCAATTCCCGCAAGAGTTCTTCAATTCGAGCTGTGGCGATGGGATCAATGGCGGACGTCGGCTCATCCAGCAAGAGCACTTCCGGTTCAACCGCGAGTGCACGGGCAATGCAAAGCCGCTGCTGCTGTCCCCCGGACAAGGCCAGTGCAGAATGGTTCAAACGGTCTTTCACTTCGTCCCAAATCGCCGCTTTTTTTAAGCTTTCTTCAACAATTTCATCAATGCGGGTTCTATTTTTGATGCCTTGTATCCGGAGGCCGTAGGCAACATTGTCATAAATGCTTTTGGGAAAAGGGTTTGGCTTTTGAAACACCATCCCGATTCGTCGGCGCACATCAATGACATCCACCTTTTTAGCATAAATGTTTTCTTTATCGTAGATAATCGCCCCTTCCATGCGAAAAATGGGAAGCAGTTCATTCATTCGGTTCAAACACCTTAAAAAAGTACTTTTTCCACATCCTGAAGGGCCGATAATCGCGGTCACCGATTTTTCTGGAATCTCGACATTAATCGTTTTCAGCGCCTGTTTTTCACCATAAAAAACATTTAAATTTTCGACTTTAAACGCAATGTTCATGAATTACCACCTGATTTTCTTTTGGAAGCGATGCCTTAAAAAAACAGCAATGCCGTTCATCACAAAGGTAATCAACAATAAAACAATGATTCCTGCCGCAGCATTAATGGCGAAGGCCTGCTGAGGACGCGAAACCCAATTAAATATTTGAATCGGCAATACAGAAAATGGATCAAACAACCCTTCGGAATTAAAAAAAGGAAACTCCGAAGAAATGGGAGAAGTCGGCAAAAACGCAACATAAGTGAGCGCGCCAACGATGATCAACGGCGCGGTCTCCCCAATCGCGCGTGACATGGCCAGAATCGAGCCCGTTAAAATACCCGGCATCGCAGCAGGCAAGACCTGATTTCGAATGGTTTCCCATTTACTCGCGCCGAGGGCGTAAGATGCCTCCCGGATGGAACTGGGAATCGTGCGCAGCGCTTCACGAGAGGCGAGAATGACAACCGGAAGCACAAGGAGCGCAAGGGTCATTCCACCCGCAAGAATACTTCTATCAAGATCCATCCACCGCACAAATACCCCCAGACCGAGCAAACCATAGATAATAGAGGGTACGCCCGCCAGATTGGCAATATTGATTTCGATTAAATCTGTCAGCCAGTTTTTATGCGCATACTCCTCGAGATAGGTCGCCGCTGCCACACCGATCGGAAAAGCCAGGAGTGCGGTCAAAACCGCAATCCAGACCGTCCCCACCCAGGCGGCGTAGATCCCGGCACGGCCTGCACGCCTGGAAGGAAAACTCGTCATGAAATCCCAGCTCAAGCGCGCGAAACCATCCAAAAATACATCCGCGATCAAAACAAGGAGGACCACTAATCCCAACAGGGTCATCAAAAGCCCGATGCCTTTAAAAAGAATATCCAGAGCCCTGTGAAACTGTCTCCGTTTCATGATTATTCGTAGACCTCCCTAAATCGCTTTTTGAACAAAAAACTGACGACATTTAACACAAAGGTCAATATAAAAAGACTCATTCCCGCCACAAAAATCGTCATATACTCAATGGTTCCCGTTGGGGTATCGCCCATACTCACCTGAACAATATAGGCCGTCACTGTTTCGATCGGGACCAGCGGGTTGAGCGTGAGCCTCGGCTGCAGACCCGCCGCAATGGCCACGATCATGGTTTCCCCGACCGCCCTTGATATGCCTAGGATAAACGACGCCACCACCCCGGAAAATGCCGCTGGCAAGACCACTTTCAACGCAACCTGAAGCCGGGTCGAACCTAGAGCATATCCTCCCTCTTTCAAACCGACCGGCACAGCATGCATGGCATCTTCGCTTAAAGAGGAAATGATGGGGATAATCATAATACCCATTACAATCCCGGGGCTTAAGGCATTGAATCCGGAAAGGGAAGGAATGAATTTTTGAAGCAGGGGTGTCACAAAAATCAGGGCAAAGTACCCGTAAACAACGGTCGGAATAGCCGCTAATACTTCGAGAAGCGGCTTGACTATTGCCCTGAAACGGCGGGAGGCATATTCACTCAAATAAATCGCGCTAATGAGGCCAACCGGCATTGCCACAGCCATCGCAATCAAACTTGTGAGAAAAGTCCCTGCAAAAAGCGGCAAAATACCGTAATGCTTTTCCGAAAAAAGCGGCGTCCATTCCGTATCCGTTAAAAAATCAAAAAGTGAAACTTCCTTGAAAAACTGGATGGTTTCAACAATTAAAACCGCAACGATTCCCACAGTGACCAGCACTGAAAGAAGTGCGGAGAGGAATAATCCCGTTTCTATCAAACGTTCTGATACGCGTAAGCGGCTTGCTTTCATAGGGAATTATTTCTCGAGTAGCTCTTCTATTTTAACGCCGACCTGCGATCCTTCGCCCCCAAAAAGCGAGCCTGTTTTCTGTTGGTCAAAACGGCTTTGTCCAAGTTGGTACGCTTTCTCGGGTAACGCAATGTATCCAACTTCCTTTGAAAGCGCGCCCCCGTTTTCCAGATAGAATCGAATAAATTTTTTAACCTCAGGGCGGTCCGTCGCCGCTTTCCGAATATAAATAAACAAGGGCCTTGAAAGCGGCTGATATTTCCCCTTTAAAACATTATTGTAATCCGGTGTGGTCGGCCCCTTGCCGTTGGCATCGTTTTCATCATCTACAGGAACAAGCTTCAAGCGGTCTTTATTATATTGATAATAGGCCACACCAAAAAAACCAAGGGCATACTGATCCATAGAAATGCCTTGCACTAAAACATTGTCATTTTCACTCGCCGTAAAATCTCCCCGGCTTGCGCCTCCTTTACCAACAATGGCCTCGGTAAAATAATCAAAAGTACCCGAATCAATGCCCGGCCCGAAAAGGTGGATCTCCTGATCCGGCCAACTTGAACGAATCTGGTTCCATCGCAAGATCTTACCCTGCGATGCCGGTTCCCATATTTTTTTAAGCTCCCTGACCGTTAATGCATCCACCCAGTGATTCTTTTGATTGACCACAATCGCGATGCCGTCATAGGCCACAGGCAGCTCTATATATGCGACGCCGCGATCAGCGCACAGTTTAACCTCCGAGGGCTTGATCGGGCGGGAGGCGTTGGTAATATCCACTTCATCCGAGCAAAACTTTTTAAAGCCGCCCCCGGTTCCTGAAACCCCGATGGTAATGCGTACTTTTCGGTTTACAGCCTGGAACTCCTCGGCCACAGCTTCCGTAATCGGGAAAACCGTACTCGAACCGTCGATTTTAATCACTGCCGTTTTTGCCCAACTGTTCTCAAAAAGACTTGCCAATATCGCAACAACCAGCATCAACTTTTTCAACACATTCACCTCTCGGTTTAAGTTTTTCAAAAACAACAAACGCGCATCATACACTAAAACTATTTCAAAATAATGATCATTTGGTGAATACTTTGTTAAGTTTATGTAAATTTATTTTGCATGTTCTGCATAGGTCTCATTCTCCATTCAGACCGACCCCAGACCTTTTTTCACAGGATCATCAATGACGAGTCCCTCCCCAGGATAAAAAAGTCCGTATCTCAGGGCTTACCGCAAAGGGCCTCACCCACTGAATACGAATACCCCTTGAACATTAAACCATTAATCAGTTATTTTGAAATAGTGAGTCACTTCGAAAGCAGGCCGCTTCCCGATTGATGGCATTTTGAGTTAAGTTATTGGAAATCGACAATAAAGACCACAATTCTGATATTCCCCCTGAAATGGATCAACGCGCGGTTTCCTCATATGACCCCCTCCACGGATATCTCGCGGAAATCAGAAAATACCCTTTCTTAAGTAAGGAAGAAGAACAAGCCCTTGTAACCCGATTTAAGGAAAAGGGAGACCTCGATGCGGTGACACAGTTAATTCTCTCTCACTTGCGCTTGTCTGTTTCGATTGCCCTGGAATACAAGCGCCTCCCCTTCAACACAATGGATCTGATTCAGGAAGGAAACGTCGGCTTAATGCACGCCGTCAAAAAATATGACCCTTATAAAAAAGCAAGGGTTGCCACTTATGCTGCCTGGTGGATTCGGGCTTATATTTTAAAATATATTCTACAAAACTGGCGGCTGGTCCGTATCGGAACCACTGAAGCGCAACGAAAACTTTTTTTCCGTCTTTCCAAAGAGCGGGAAGCGCTGGAAAAACTGGGTATGATTGCCACACCGAAATTACTGGCTGATCAACTGGATGTGAAAGAAAAAGAAGTCATTGAAATGACTCAACGGCTCGAAGGTCAGGAAATTTCCCTAAGCGCACCCGTTGGAGATCAAGAGGATTCCGCCTACGGAGATTTGCTCCCCTCCGATCTGGAAAATTCAGAAGAGACCCTGGGGAAAAAGCAGCTTAAATCTCTTTTCCAAAAAAAATTGAAGGCTTTTTCAAGCAGCCTGAATCCCCGCGAAATTGAGATTCTTTCGGACAGAATCTTGTCCGATCAACCCAAAACCCTGGACACCTTCGCCCAAAAATTTGAAATATCAAAAGAACGGGTTCGGCAAATAGAAGCCAACTTGCTTAAAAAACTAAAAAAATATATGCAGCAAGAAATCCCAGATTTCGATACCCTCTCTCCTTGAAACAGTTTTAAACCCGAACTTCAAAAAAAAAAGCCCTCTCAACTTATGCTGAGAGGGCTTAAAAAGTGTTCAGGAATCTACAGCTTGACCACATTCGTCGCCTGATCCCCTTTGGCTCCGCTGGTGATTTCGAATTCAACCGCTTGCCCCTCATCAAGCGTTTTAAAACCATCTCCTTGAATAGCGGAAAAATGGACAAACACATCTTCTCCACCTTCTTGCTCAATAAATCCAAACCCTTTACTGGCATTAAACCACTTCACCGTACCTTTAGGCATAAATCAATCTCCTTTACATTAGTACTGACGACAATCAGACATTAGAGGGACGCTCACAACAGAAACGATGTGTCACTGTAACAGTCACCCATGGAAGGGACAGAAATAACAAACAGAATCACCATAACAAAAACATGAAAGTAAAATCAAACCCGGAGATAATAGCGCATTTCCTATTTTGTAAATTATAAAGTAAGGTCAAGTTTTTTAAAGAATACCGCTGGTTTTCAACATTTTCTGCAGTGGATATATTCGGCCAAGACCATCAGGATTATCTAAAACTGTACAGTACCCATTTAGGATAAAAAACCCGGTCAGACTTTAGAAAAATATCCACTTAAACGCCGTTGATCTTTAATGATGACGTCATATCAATACGATGTCGTGTCCCGTCCGGATCGACCCAAAAAAATTCTGCCGCCACGGAAGGCTCGTGATTAAAGCCATTCGGAATGAGAATACCTTGTCGATATTTTTCCCCCAATGAACGTGTCATTAACTTTTGATACGCACGGATAAGACACTGATTTTTTGAAAAATCAGCTTTGAAACGAAAGACTTCTTTGGCGGAGTGTTTTTGACTGTGGGATGTCGTGATGACAAGAAGACCATCTTCAATCTGAAAATCCGGGCTTTCCCGCAATTCTGCGAGAAAAACACCTTCTTTCCCGATGTATATCCCTAATTTTTCAAGTCCAATCAAGAGCCAGCGGATCAGGACATCCATATTTTTTAACTTCAGCCAGAGATCTACAGGCTCGTGTTTCCGGAGCTTGCATTCGAGCTTCCACCGAAACTCGTACTTCCGATCGCACTGTTTGCAGTATTACTGGAAATCCCCACACTGCTACTCGAAGTACTGCTGACACTGTTGACGCTGCTCCCCCTTCCTGCGGGAAGCACCCCCGTCGTGCCACCGTTCGCGGCCACAATCCCGACACCCAGGGCACTGGGGTTTGGAATCCCGAGAGATTTGTAAGCTAGGCTTTCGTTGGTGACATCTTTCCAGCCGCGTGCCGCGAATGAAGAGCAATTATTAAAATAACCCCACGCGTTGTTTGCGCCAATAAAGGTATTTAAATTCCCGATATCCGCTGCATCGACATCCGTCGATCGAACGGCAGCTCCGGCGCGGCCCACCTCCAGATTGGCATGGTATCCAATCGGGTCAACGTTGCCCCAAGTGCCGTGTGTCTGCTCCCCTCCCCCGTTAGGAACATAGGAGAGCCAGGCATGGCCCGCAATGAGAGACGATCCCACGTGGGAAGATTTAATCGACAAAACACCGACTTTCGTCCCGCCCCGCAACTGAATCGGAGCTGATTTTGACTTGAGCTGGGTGTAACCCATTTCTTTCAGTTTCTCCTTTGAATCTTCGGGAAAGCTTGACTCTTTTTTCTGGACGATGGCATCGGACACGGCCTGTTTTTTGAACTGGGCCGTTTGAGAAACGGAATGCATGGCGCGGTCTCCCATCACATCCGCTTCGTGTTCCAGGGCATGATCATCATTGATGCCCATGCCCTTGGCCTGCACCGTCGGGCGAACCCGTCCTTGTTTTTGTTGTACAACATGCCAGGCTTCATGCGCCAAATGCTTTTCCTGTCCCGGTGCCACGTGAATGTCTGTTCCCTGAGTATAGGCGTGCGCGTTCAATTGCGCCGGCTTTTGTGAACGATAATGAACTTTCACATCAGACATCGAAAAACCGGAAAGCCGCTCAATCCCTGCTTTTAACTTGTCTGGCAATCCAGTCTTATTTGTTTTTTTGAGTTTGGATTTTTTTGTCCCAAAACCCAGCCCGGCTGCCTGGACCGGTTGATGATCCGCAGCATGAATACCATAAGAAGGCGGAGAAACGGAATGCCCCTGTGTAGAAACCTGTCCAGATCTGTTGACTGAATGTCCTGAGGCATTTTCTGGAAAAGATGACTGCTTCATGCTTTGCTCTCCTCTTCGGTATTTTTATCTAATCGGCTTTTGATACAAAATATCTATATTAAAACTAAAGAGTCACACTTTCGGAATATTACTCCATCATCATGGGATAAGACAATACCCTAAATTTTTATATTGCTTTGAACAATAGATCATGTCGAACCTTATTTTATCGACCCTTGCCCTCCTTCGCAAATTCTCGGCGAATGCCATGAATGACATCTTCATGTGAAATTTTCCGTCCTCCCTCCTTTAAAACCTGAAGTGAAACAAAACGAATAATATTCATAATCGATCCACCGGACAATTTATATTCTCGCGATATTTTTTCTAAATCGAGGGTTTGATCCAACTCGGCCTTCGCTGAAAAACCACCCTGCCAAAGACGCAAACGTTCTTCGGGTCGCGGCATCGGGAAGAAAATCATCGATTCAAAACGGCGGGTAAAGGCCTCGTCCATATTTTCTCGGAGATTTGAGGATAAAATGGCGATGCCGTCAAAACTTTCAATTCTCTGTAACAAAAAAGAAACTTCCTGATTGGCGTAGCGGTCATGGGCGTCTTTTGTTTCACTTCGCTTTCCAAAAAGAGCATCCGCTTCGTCAAAAAATAATATCCAGTTTTTATGTTCGGCCTGATCAAAAATTTTCGCAAGGTTTTTTTCTGTTTCACCAATATACTTTGAAACCACTAAAGACAGGTCGACCTTGTAGACCTCCCTGCCTGTGGTTTTACCGAGCATGCAGGCGGTCATTGTTTTTCCGGTGCCGGGCTCACCATAAAAAAGGGCACGGTATCCCGGTCGAAGCTTGGCCGCCATCCCCCAGTCTTCCATTAAGGTTCTCCCGTGCCGTATCCATGTTTCAATGTCTTCTATTTGCCGCCGTGTGCCCGGATGTAAAATCAAATCTTTCCAATCCAGAGCGGTCTCGATAAAACGCGCGGGGAAATTCGTGCCAAAATCCGGCCGATGGGCTTGTCCCGCAGTAAAATAGCTCACATATTCTTCAGACAGGACCAGAGGAGATTTCATCCGTGAACGCACCGGACGATCACTCGCGAGCTTGAGAATTTGATGTTTTGAAAAAGGATGATCCCGGTCAAATAAAGTTTGTATGCCAAAGCGGATTTCCAGATTGTTGGCGCCCAAAATAAAAGACAGGGTTTCTCCCGTCGGGATAAAATCGGACGATTCTCCATCGAAATGGCCACCAAATTCGGTAAACCTGCGGTCGAATGTCTTATTTTTCGTAAAAAACGCATCCAGTAACTGGGGCCTGACATGCGGAACAAGGCTGAGCAGGATTGCAAAGCGCTCTGCAAACGAAAAGCGGTAGTATTTTAAAAACTTTGCATATTCCGATTCGGACTCGGTTAAATCCGGGGGGATAATTTCAAAAATATTCTGGACAGCCGTTTTAGAATCTGTATCAAAATAAGATTTAAACCGCGCATCCAGCACACGCGCAAACCAATCCAGTTCCAACTCCAAATCAACCACATTTAAACTGATATTGGATGTCATTACCACTCCACCTGTATGGGGATGGTCATCCAGGGCAATTTTATCCAATTCATCCCCCAGGGAAAATGATCCAGAATCACATCAAATGTTGTTCGTTCAATACGCAACAACCATACGCCATCCCCTTGGCTTAAGACCCCCTTTCGAATTAAAAAGGTTCCGCGAAAGCCGGAAACAGACATTTTCTTTAAAATGGGGATCTGCGTGATCACCGCCTTGATCAGCTGACTACACTCCTCTGCTTCATTTTCCGTGATTGGCTTCTCAAGCGTAAATACCCTGTCCAGATCCATCCCGCAAAGAATCCGGTTTAATACGAGGTCATATTCCGCCGGTTCGTTTTCCTCGAAAACGAGATAGTGTAATAATGCAATGCCGCGCTGCAAGGCCTCTCCGTTTATAAATTGATTCTCTTCAGTCAAGCCCAGATGTTTAAAAAAATGGGATAAAAAAGGCCAAAGCAACACCAAACCGGCATTTTCGACATATTGTACATCCGTCTCACTCAATGGCTTTTCCAGCGGATAGGTGAGCGTGTTTTCCTCAATCGCCGCAAGACTTTGATGAATCAGCGGGGCCGGGACAGCATGCCGCGTATGCAGCGTCTGCAGCATCTCTCTGAGCCTCTCTTTTATTTTTTCATCTTCTAAAACAATGCCGGCTTTGCTCACATTGATCTCTTTGAGCTGCCTGAGCCATGCTGGATAAGCATCCTCTGAAAGAGAAGACAACAGTTCAACAAAGGGGGCATAAAGGGATTCCAGATAGGCTCCCGATTGCCTGAACCCCTCCAGTATCTCCATGATTTCTTCCATAAGCGGTGATCTACGGCTTAACGTTGGTTTCACGCTATGCTTATCAGGTATTTTAGTTTTTTTCTTAAAATTCGCTTTGGGGATGTTTTCTAGTATGGACACGATACCGGCATGCCTGGAAGGGGCGGCCACCTTAAGCGTCTCTTTCAGCATTCCAATAAATTCAGAATCAGAAAGTCGGCTGTTTCTTGCAAGCCGGGTAAAAACAGTCGGCCAAAGTGCAAAAGGCGCTGTTTTTTGATCCGATTTTGCGAAAAGCCTCGTCAATATCGCCCGCCAATATTCAACACGTATTCGGCGGCTGGAGACGACCTGCTCCTGATTCACCCTCATCAATTCAGGAGAAACATTCATGAGCGCTTGCAGGTCTTGCAAGACAACATCCAACTTCACCTGGGTGGACTGTAAACGCAGCCGACAAAGTGTTGACAGACTGGCATCGTCATACTGGTATATCATTCGATCCAGCGCTGCGGGTTCCCGAACCAGCATCTGCATTAACCGGATCAACGGATTTGGAACCTGCGCTATTAAATCCTTCAGGTTTTGAGACAACAGCTTACGGTTTGCGGCATCAGCCCACCACGGTAAGCGCCCGGTACGGGCAAAAAATTCGAACAACTCTAATTGTGAAAAAGGTTTTCCCGTGTTTTGACCTGACTCCTGTGACTGACGGTGAATTTCATCTGATAATTTTTTTCTAAGTTGCATTTGGCATTTTAAAACCAGGGCTTCCTCAAGATGAAGCAAATCCAGATGTCCTAAATCCAATGTTATTGTATCGAGGCGGATAATCTGGTCCGGATGACAATATTCGGAACACAATTGATCGATCATGGGAACAATGCGGTTGTCATATATCCGCCGCAAGGTGTCATAAAACGCCTGGGTATTGTCGGGATTCGGGATACGGACTTCCAGTATCTGCCGTTGAATGCGATGTCGTTGTTCTGACATTAAACGATCCTGAAGCAAGTCTATTCTGGGCGTTCAGGCTGAATTTCTACCTTCATTAAAATGATCTGTTCTACGTCAAGGCTTTCACTGACGCCCGGACGGGTGATCCGCATTTCAAAAGTCGTTTCTTCTGTGAGCGGATCGGTATTTATGGCGAGGGTCTGACCATTTCCATTTCTTGCCTGCCGCACCGCCGTGCCGTTTAAAAATAATTGATAGCGCTCTCCCACCTGACTGTCTGTCACAATCACTTTGGCCGCAGTACCGGTAGGAATGACCATTTTTTCAAAAGAAATGTCGGGAAGGGCCGGAATAACCGCTTGTTGGGTAAGAAGCTGTTCAATACCGGTTTGCGCTTTAACCGCCAGGAGGGAAAGTGTTGAGCCGAGCGGAATATTTTGAATCTCCACAAGCGGATCGGCCGGAAAAGTTTTCGCCGCTTCTGTCGCAGAGGCACTGCTGTCTTGGGCTAAATCACGCGGCACGACTAAGTCTACTTCTACTTTAAGCTGACCCAGGCCTTTGTTAAAAATCGGATTCCATTCATCTTTTTTATGAAAATAAGCGGGTAAGCCAAGCGGATCCCCTTCCCCTTCAGGTCCCAGATGGTAAAAAACACCTGGTTGACCGCCTGAAACCAATACGGGACCAACCGCTTCGGTCCCCTTGACCTTGACTTTCAACATGAGCGCAGGCTTTGAATCAGGCCGCACCAAAATCACACTGGCCTGCTTTAATTGAACGGTAGAGGAAATGGGATCTTGAGCAGCATGTGTCTTTGTGGCCTTGACGATCACAAGGCTGTCATCTGTCAGCCCTTCGAGAGAAAACCGAAGGAGATCCCCTGTGCCTTTTTTCGGAGTCCCTGTTTCCTGAAACCCTGGAACGAGAGACTTAAACAAGCCGCTGGAGGGATCACGAACCTGCACTTTTTGACCATTTCCCGCCATCACGGGGAGGATTTCGGATGCCGAAGAAGTCCCGTGGATAAAATTGGCATCCGCGATTTTTTGGATCCACAATTGATATTGCGCACTTTTTTGGGTGTTATCGATCCTGAGTGTTGCTTTCCCTTCAAAATCTATGACAGGGCTAGGTTCGACCACGACATTCAATACCGGGGCGGCCCTCACCTTTAAGGGCAGAATAATATCAAGCAATTCGGTCTGGGTATCTCTGCCCTCGGAAGGATCAAAGGTTTTTGTGGCACGGAGTCGAAGATCAATATCCTCATAGACCGCCCGGCTGACCAGGACAATATCCGCCAAATTCCCGCGGACATCCTCCTCTGTTAAAACCACTTCCTTCGAACCTTCAAAATAGACCAGGCGGTAATCTACCCCTTCCTGACTCAGTTTAACTTTGACGTTTACGCTCAAGCCATAATCGACAATTCTCGGATCAGTTTCCCGGGCCGTCTCAATACCGGGGTCCAGGCGTTCACCGCTTAGGATTTCTGCTTTTAGACTGACATCCAGTCCAACCTTGATGGTGGCCGTTTCGTGCAGATAAACCGAACGATTGGTCCGGGTTTTGACCGCTTTGAGTTTATAGGTCACATCATCCTGTATCTGAGGGCTTTCAATCAAAAGCGTGTCTCCCGTCCCTTTTGCCTGTATGCCTTTTGGCGAACGGGGATTTCGCTTTACGGGATGGTCTTCCCGATCGTAAAGTTGATACAGCACCTCAAGCTGGGAAGGTTCCAAAGGAATCTTCGCCGACGTATTGAAAGGCACGGTAAGTTGCTCATCAAGAATCGCCAAATCCCGCAACGGGTAGGTTTCCCCAAAACCCAGGAGGTCTATCAGGCGATCCCTTGCATCCCGAATAGAGATATCTTTATTATGCGGCATCGGTCATGCTCCGAGCTTTCCTGACAGAAACAGTCGCCGGTTTTCAAGCCAGTCATTATAGACCAGGGATAAGTCTTCCCAATCTTTTCTATTTAACCAATGGATATGTGGAATTAAATGTGCCGGTGTTTCCTCCCGAATGGTCTGAGCGACAAACTGCTTGAAAACCGGTTTTGAAAACCGGGTTGGCCAGTCGGGGAAAACAAAACTGAGCTGCAGCGAATAAGGGTCTTTAGACTGTACTGCCGACAACAGAGGAACCTGTTGCTGCACATCCCCTTCCATCGGTCGAAGCAGAATGTGTTCGATCAGGAAAAACCGCTCATCGGTCTGTTGATTAATCCCCAGTTTTAAGCGGATCCTCTCTTCCAGGCCTGACACATTCTTACCGCCCCAGGACTTTAAAGCGTCAAAACCCGTTCCACGCGCAGCGCTTATTTTGGGATAGTCTTGCAAAAAGGTTTGTTTATCAAGGATCAGTTTATCTTCGGAGCTTTGTGCATCCCCTTCCATCAAACCAAATAAAATCAGCGAATAGTCCGTAAATTGCTCGGAAAACCGGGCCAGTAAATGATTTAAGAAACGATTTTTACGCTTTGTAGTGGTCTCATCTCCTGCCGTTTCCTGAACAATTTCATCCAAACGCTCAAGGTGGTTTTCGGGAGAATCTCCGATAATTTCCTCGAGTCCCAGAGTCGCATCTGAAATGTTTTGAGAAAAATAGGTTTTCTTTCGCTCCCCATAAAATGAGAACAAGGATTGAACTTCTGCGAGTTGCGAGAAATAATTGGCCAGCAGCTGATCAAAAAACAATAAATACGCTTTCAATTGTTTGGCCTGTGCCTTCCGTTCGGGCGTGGCCGAAGCCGGCAAACCGATCTCTCCAATGCCGTATAGTGCGGGAAACTGGTGTTGTATGGCGTGATAATGTCCGACATGCCGGTTCTCCCCGGCGGGAGGCGTAAAGTCACGTTGGTCCACGGGAAGCTCCGGGAATGTTGTGGAACGTTTAAGGCGATCATTGTAGAGCGCCTGAGCCCGGTCGTGGTCGAGGCTGGCCACCATCCCTTGTTTTTCCAGGACAATCGCATCCGCGTTAAAGACCAGCTTTGGCACCTGTTTTTCACCGATGGTTAAAGACCATTCTTCAAGCGTTTCACCCGATTTTAGAACAATCTGCCGCACCGCGCGCACATCCGGAATATCCATAATTTCCTGGATTAAGTCAGATGTGTAAAGTACCGTTCTTCGTTTTAGATTTTTCAGAGACTTTTCTTCCAAAAAGCCGTGCTTTAAAAAAGGCCCTTCAAAAATTTGATCGACGGGCGTTTCAGAATCCAGCATCTCCTGGAGGGTTTTAAACGGGAGCACCGGAGAGAAATAATGCGCAATCCGCTCGTAAATATCAGCCAGGACTTCAGCGGGATCTTCTACCGGCCCGACTTCAATGCGGGCCAAAACGGTCACATCCTGATGGTCCAGAATAGAGATTTCTTCAAAATCTTCACAGAGGTTGCGATGGGCATTTAATCGCTTGGCCACCTCACGCTGGACTTTACTCCCTTCATTATCGATCAATCCTGAGGTTTCAACCAAAACCCGGTATAAACCTTTCAGTGAAACCGGCTCCAGCGTTTGCGGGCCTTCTTCTGTCTCTTTTTTTGCTACCCGAAGTTCTTTCTTTCCTTCATGAAAATAAAGCGGCGCCGGAGACTCGATGGGTTCAATCCAAGCATTTTTCACCCCTTCCACATCCAGCACCAGCTTTCTCAAATCCGTGAGCGTCACTGGCTCCGTACTTAAAATCGATGCCGGAGTATGTAAACTCTGATAAGGATCACTCCCCGACTCGGCAAGCAAATCGGGCAGATCATAAGCAATACGGTATCCTAAATCCGTTATGGCAAAACAAAATTGCTCCAAAATTGTAATGCCCGGATCATGGGCGTTATAGTCCGTCCAGATTTCTCCCGCCATCTGCTCGATCAAACGAATCCCTTCCTGACGGAGGAAGGCATAGTCCATCGATCGATGTTCGAAAGGCGTTACAGGGAGCGTCAGTCCAATTGTCTTCATTGTGCAAACATCCTAATTTAGGGATTTCTTCAGTCGCATAATTTCCAAATTTTGCGCTTTAATCATGCGTTCGAGGGAATCAGTTTGCTGGTCATGCTGATTTTTAAATTCTTTGATCGCTTCAACGATTATGGGAATAATACCGTCATATTCCATATAATAAGACTTGTCCGCCTTGTTAAAGGAAACCAATTGCGGAAAAACCTCCTTCACTTCCTGCGCAATAAAACCCAATCGATTTTTCAATGCTTCTTTCGGCTCGCCTGGCGCTTTGGCCCCTTCACGAATATCATAAAGCCGTCCTTTCAACTTGAGCAAATCAGAAAAAGAAGAGGGAATAGAGCGAATATTTTTCTTTATACGGACATCCGAATGCTTCTTGTCATAGTTGTACCAAAGATCATGGACATACATATTGCGAATCAAATATTTCGGATGTCCGATTGACCCGTAGTAAGTCGCATGGGGGCGCATCACATAAGTACTGCCAATATAGTCCACTCCACTCATTTGCTCAAAAACAAAATTTCCCGTACCACTGGGGTTGACAATCAGGGTGCCATTCACTTCTAAACGATCCCACACAGAAACACGACGGCCCAAACCTGCAGACTTGTTTCCAATAATCATCAATGTTTTATAATTGCTCGTATCATTTGAAATTTCGGACTGATTCGTTGTCCTATCTGGGAAACCGCTCCACTTGGAAGTGAAGCGAACGGGATTTGACCCCGATAAGAGACGAACGCCGCCAGACACGTCCAGCTGATCCGCCGGTGTAATCGTGCCTATCCCGACGTTGCCGTTTGCGATCAGGCGCATTTTGGTGGTGTTATGAATTCTAAGATTGATATTTTTATTGGCCGGGGCATTCAGATAGGTTTCCCCGCCGCTGTGCTGCAACAAGGCATACCCGGTAGATGTGCCTTGGCTTTGATGAGAAAAAGCGGCATAACTCGCACCATGCGGATTATCACTAATTAAGGCCACATTGGTTTTAATATCGCCGGCAACGTCCACACTACCGGTGACCTTTAAATTTTTAGTCACATCCATGCTGCCATTAACCTGCAAATAATCCCATAACTTAACGGACCGTCCGTTCGTCGTCCCCGCTCGGCCCAAAATCATCAAGGCATCATAATTTTCCGCATTTTCAATGGCCGCATACCCGGTGGTATTGCCAATGCCGGAATGATTATGGTTGGTCTTGGTAAAATAGAGATCCGAATTTCCGGCAAAGATATTTCCTTGGACCTCGAGCTTCGCGCCGGGCGCCACCGTCCCAATACCCACATGCCCGGTCGATTGATCGATAAACAAGCGGCTGTTCCCGGCGTGATCACTGATACTGAAGCCCGGTTTCGCCGTCGCGGGTTTGGCAGGATCACTTCGCGGATTCAAACTCAAAACCCAGTCCGGGTCGGCATTCGAAATATTTTTATAAAAATTGAGGACTTTTTTCTGGCTCGCC
>CALZIJ010000032.1 GCA_945787655.1 Nitrospiria bacterium
AGCGCATTCATTTCTCCATTCATATACCGGTCAAACGGCGCATTGGGCGTCACAATCGTCCGTTCAAACGATGCGATGGCTTTTCCAACATCATCATAGTCAGGGTCTCGACCAAACACCGTGTTAAAAAACTTTTTATAAACCGGTATTGAATTCAAAAACGCAATGACATTTTCTTCAGTATTATTCATTTCACCCGCGGCAAGAATCGGCCCCTTGGCCTGATCCTCCAAAGAGGGTGACCTCCCGTCCCAAAACTGAACCTTGTTGTACGCGGCATTGAGTATCGTTGGGCTGTGCCGCCCCAACTCTTCGCGGAACCCCATAGACCGATCCATCCCATCAGCAAACCCCAATCCGGGAGAGTGGCAGGTACTGCACGCCATATCTCCGTCGCTAGAAAGACGCGGATCAAAATAAAGCATTTTTCCCAAGGCAATTTTCATTTCTGTTTGTGGATTATCCGCGGGGACAGGGACTTCGGGCAATGCGGCAAGTCTGCCCGGCAAAGCCTGTTTCGATTTTACCAAGCCATCCAGCATCGCTATCGTAATTTTCACCTTCTTTTTACGACGCCTTTTGGCACCCCGCCTGACCGTTTTCTGCGCCACCGTCAACTGCTTTATTTCAGGCAAAGTTGAATCGGCCTCGGAAGAAAACAAAGGATGTTTCAATCCTTCAAACAAAAAAGCGGCTGTCAGTACGACAGCAATCCATCCAATACGGGGAAATCCTCCGTGTAATAAGCGATTCTTCAATTTGTTCTCCTTAGCTTTTTGAGTTGTGTTTGAATAATCACATCGGGAACTTCAAGTGAGCCCCTGGCAGGGTTACATCAACACAGCTCCCATCTGAACTGCTCTGTTCTTTATGTTATCGGCCCAGGTTATTGATTACTTTAGAAAACAGGGAAAAACCTTGGATCTTCTGTCTGAAAATCGGATATCATCTCCGGTTTTTTTAAACCCTGTTCAGACATACCGAACCCGAAGAAAAGACCCTGAAAAAAAAACGGCTCAGCCCCTTCTATTTGTAAACGCGGGGATTATTTGGCCTGATGGACTTCTTCACCCCCAGAAGTGTTCGCTTTTCAACGTGATTTCCTGGAAATCACGCAGGCATAACTCACCCCTAGCCTGAATGATTGCTGCCTATGTGCAAGGCCATTGGGGGGAGGGGAAGTATCGCCTTGTTAACTAACTATTCTTTTTATATGATTGTCACGATGAAATTAGGATCACCGACGTTCATCGCCCCGGCGCTTATGACCGTGTTGCCGGGGATGGCCCTGGGACCACAAGGCCGCAAAACAACGTTGAAACTGGATAGAGAGGCCGCCTTCCTAAAACGCCCTTATACAGCTATATCCGCCCGGTTATCTTCCGAGCCTGTCAATTCATTCACTGCAAATGGCATCCAGTTCCTTACAAGAATCAAAATGCCGCGCTCCAACATCAACAGACCCATCGGCCTGATGCGTGATGGTCGTGTTCACATCACCGGATAATACAATTACCCCGCCGATTGGACAGGCCGTATTATCGCCCGGAGGGGTCACAATTGGCGCTTCGGTCACCAACGTAAGATTTCTGCTCGTTTCCACCCCGTCGCATAGGAGCGAAACCGAAACATTTCCGTTCATTTGAATAGCATCTTCCGTTTCATTAAAAAGGCCGGTGATCGTCATGGAATCAAATGTGACAACCGTATTTTCAGCGGGCGCCGCGGAATTGACGACCGAAATCGAACCGCTGATCAAGGTACTGTCGAGCGTGATCGTATCTTGTATATTAAAATCTTCACATAAAAACCGGGCCTCCATCAGCAAATCCGCCAAGGTTGTCCGCTCGGTTTCTATATCAATTGTTCCGTTGGAAGTGACTCGCACGACTTTTGGCATTATCCCCAGGAAAGGAAGGTCAGAACAATCTTGCGTTTCGACGGTTTCAAATTGAAAAACCGTGTTGTGGGTTTCATTGCCCAACAAACACTCCACCCGCGCTGTCGTGCCGGTTCCGGACTCAAAATCAAAAGTGGTGGTTTCCGTTCCTCCATCTTGGCATTCCCTGACATCGGGCTCTGAAAACGAACCGTCATGCCCGGAGGTCGGGGGGTGTAAAGAAGCGCTAAACCCTTGCAGCCCTTGACGCAATTTTTGAATCCCTCCGGTGGCCGGTTGACTGGAAAACCCACTACCACTGTTAAAAGAAAAAAAGACCGCCGCAGGAACAGATAATCCCGCCGCTGTGGATTTTGAAATCACTGCCTGTGTCCCTATGCCGGCCCCTGAATCACCGCCTGGTGGCGTCCCCGGCCCTGCGCCGGGGATCGGTTCAGGGATTCCGGGTATTTCTTCTGCATTGGGTCCGGTTTCAGGTTCTGCAGGCGCACCGCCGCCACCGCCGCCACATCCCCCCAAAAAACCGACAAACAAATATCCGATCAAAATATTCATTAGTAACATATTCCGTTTCATTGATCTCTCCTATAAAGCCAAGGATAAAATTGCGCACAATAAAAATAACAGTCTGACACTCCCTTAGCATAAGATGATTCACAAGGGAAATACCATCGACATCTATTCAGGTTTTCAATAAATAATCCAGAAAAAGAAAAAATCGGCCGTGCAAAACTTTAACTTTTAGAGTCCACTGACTTGACTCAACAGCTCAAAGTTGGGATCACCGCCGTATTCAAAATGTCCATAAAACCCGCGTAGACCTCATTCGGCAAATCTACTATACTGTGGGAATGAAAAAATACTGGACCGTTTTTCGGGTCAATTGGCAAAATGCACTGCAATATCGGGGGCCGACCTTTATCTCCATTCTCGGCAACCTGCTACATATTTCCGTCTTGCTCTATCTCTGGAACGCCATTTACCTCGGCGAACAGCAGTTAGGAGACTACAAGCTGTCCGATCTTATCACCTACTACATCCTGCAACTCATGATCAACAGCATGGTGCTGTCCTACATCAGTTGGGAGCTGGGGGAGCAAATCGCGGAGGGCACCTTCTCCAATTTTCTGGTAAAACCGTTGAACCCCCTGCACTACTGGTTTGTGTTGAACCTTTCAGGAAAATTGTTTGAAGGTTTGCTGGTGCTGCTCGTCGGCGGCATTTTGTCCTTTATTCTCATTAACCATGTCACATTGCCGAGTGAAGGCATGACGATGGTCTATTTTATCGTGTCTCTCATTCTGGCGGGCGTCCTTGCCTTCGAGTTTGATTTTGCGATTGGCATCCTCGCCTTTTGGCTCGTGCAAATCAATTCCTTTAAATACATGTTGCAATACGGCATGTTTTTTATGGCCGGCGCCTTGTTGCCGCTCGATCTTTTTCCGGAGGCCTTTCAACGCATCGCCCACCTGCTGCCCTTTCGTTTTTTGCTTTATTTTCCCATCCAGATTTTTCTGGAAAAAGAAGCCCAGCCGCTCGAAGGGTTCATCACCGCCGGGGTCTGGATCATCGCCCTCTATCTCATCCTGCAATTCGGACTAAAGCGCGGCATCCGGCGATACGAGGCGGTCGGAAAATAAGGGATTTCGATGAAAAACACTTTCACACGCTATTTCACATTGTACCGGTCCTTCCTCAGCCACAATCTGAAGAATGAAATGATGTACCGTGCCAATTTTGCCATCAACGTCGGCATGGATATCTTTTTTATGCTGGTCAATGTCTTCTTTTTTAAAATTCTGTACGGCAATATCGACACCGTCGGCGGCTGGACCTTTTATCAAACCCTCATCCTCGTCGGCAGCGTCGGGGTCATCCGCGAGCTGGCCTATCTCACATTCCGCAAGGGTTTTCTGGAATTAGGCGAATACGTGCGCACCGGCAATTTCGACGTCATGCTCACCTCCCCGGTCGCGACCTCGGCTCACTTGGCTTTCCGCCACGTGTCATTGACCGACAGCTTTGGAGAAGGGTTGATGGGGCTTGTGCTGGTGGGCTACGGCTTCGCGCACCTCGACGCCGCAACATGGATCAGCATCCCTTTTTATCTTTTGATGCTGTTTAACTCGCTCGCGATTTATTACGGCTTTTGCCTGCTTGTGAACGGCCTGGTTTTTTGGCTCGTGAAATCGCAGGAATTGAACACCGTTGTGTATTATTTTATGAACACCGCGCGTTACCCGCGCGAAATCTATCACGGCTTGGGCAAGGGGCTGTTTACCTTTCTCATCCCCAGCAGTCTCATCGCCACCACCCCCGCAGCAATTTTGGTCGGCCGGGCCGATTCGGGGCTCGTACTGCTTTCTTTAGGGGTGGCCGCCGGATTTTTGACTTTAGGTCTGTTATTCTGGAATTGGAGCATTCATTTTTACAGCTCAGCCAGCAGTTGAAAAATTCCCCTCGCTCCCCCTTTGTTAGAGGGGGGCTGGGGGAATTTAAACAAATTGGTAACTATATTATGTCCGTCATTGACGTCAAAAATCTGAATAAAACCTACAAAACCCATCGCAAGGAGAGCGGCTTAAAAGGCTCCTTCAAAGGACTTTTCTGGCGGGAGGCCGTGTACAAGGAGGCCGTCAAATCGGTCTCGTTTTCATTGGAAGAAGGCGAACTCGTCGGTTTTCTCGGTCCCAACGGCGCGGGCAAAACCACCCTGCTTAAAATGCTCTCCGGCATTTTATACCCCACGTCGGGCGAGGTGAGCGTTTTAGGCTACACCCCCTGGGAGCGCAACCGGGACTATCAGCGCCAGTTCGCCATCGTCATGGGTCAGAAAAACCAGTTGTGGTGGGATTTGCCGCCTTCTGAATCCTTTTTACTCAATCGCGACATTTACGGCGTGGACCACACCATTTTCCAGAGGGCGATTGACGAAATGGTGTCTTTGCTCGATTTAAAGGACCTGCTGGATATCCCCGTGCGCCAGCTTTCCCTTGGCCAGCGCATGAAGTGCGAACTCGTCGCCTCCCTGCTGCACCAGCCTCGCGTCCTCTTTCTGGATGAGCCGACCATCGGGCTGGACGTGATTTCTCAGGAAAAAATCCGCTCCTTTATCAAGGAATACAACCGCCTCAAAAAAACCACGGTACTGCTCACGAGCCACTACATGCAGGACGTCGAGGCTCTCTGCAAACGCGTGCTCGTGATCAACCACGGGGGCATTGTCTACGATGGCGCGCTTTCCGCGCTTTCGGAACGCTACGTGGACCATAAAGTCATCAAAATCCGCTTCGACAGCCCGCAAGCGCCCGCGCCGCCGGACACCCTTTCGGGCGTGGTCGAATGGGACACCGCGCACGCGGTCTTGAAAGTCCCGAAAAAGGAAGTCGCC
The DNA here is from genome assembly GCA_945787655.1 of Nitrospiria bacterium. GTDB lineage: Bacteria > Nitrospirota > Nitrospiria > SBBL01 > JAADHI01 > JAADHI01. The sequence continues at coordinate 5,292 of CALZIJ010000032.1, forward strand.
CGCACCACCCACCAACTGCTCAGTGATTTTTCCATCGACGACCTCTCCGTCGAAGAAGTCGAAATCGAGGAAATCATCCGCCACATCTTCGCGGAACAGCCGGACGGCGCGGGGAAGCGGATAGAAGAATAAGGGCAAATCCTCCTTTAACATAAGGGGGAAGTAATGGAGTAAATTGAGGAAAGGAAGGTTATACTTCATCTTCCAGAATATCTTTACCTTTTCCAGATTAAACTAACTTTGATATTGGTGAGAGAGGGAAAGTACACACGACGTACCCTACCCCAAAATTCTGCCTATTGAAACGCCGACCAATGCCTTGAAAAAGGCCTCGAAATATTCGATACTGAGTCCAAGCTAACAACACATACCTTAGAATCATTAAGTAAGAAACAAATCGAGGGGATACGACTAATGTACCGCCCGACCTTTTGTTTTCTCATAAAAAGTTTATTCCCAAAACATAGAGATCCATGTTGCGATCCGGATAGGTCAGTACAATAACGGAACTCCTACTTTAACCCCATATTGATAATTTATATGCATATCTTAATTGATACGAATATTCTAATACCACTTGAACCTAGTTCTCATCTTGATGTTTCGATTAATACAGAAAGTGCAATCCTTCTACATAACTTATCTAATTCTTCAAAAAACCCTCTTTGTGTTCACAATGCGATACAACATGATCTCAATAGAGATAGAGATATTAATAGAGCAGAGATAAGAAGAAAATTAATCAATCGATACAAATTAATTCCTAACCCACCAGATGTTTCCGTACTTGACGAATCTATTGTTGGCACTCCTATCTTCGCCTCAAATGATTACGTTGATAATTGTTATCTCGCTTCGGTAAAAGCAAATGCCGTTGATTTTTTAGTTTCTGAAGATCTGGGCGTGCATAAAAAAGCTCGACGACTAGGCATAGGGTCTCGTGTCCTTTTCCTGGTAGATGCAATCAATCTTCTACAAGATTTCTTCGACTCTTTTCCATCTGTACCCCCATCAGTCCATAAAGTTTATCTCCATGAAGTTGATGACCGAGATGAAATTTTCGACTCACTACGGGTTGACTACGGTTCTGATTTTGAGAGATGGATGAATAAATGTAAGCGTGAACACAGGGAAGCCTTTATTGTCAAAGACCAAGACAAGCTCGCCGGCATTTTAATTTTCAAACAAGAAGAATGTTTACCATCGGGGGAAAAAGGGAAAACATTAAAATTGTGTACATTCAAAATATCAGCAAGTAATCGTGGAAATCGTTATGGAGAACTTTTACTAAAAACGATATTTGATTATTCTGACCAGAATAAATATAAATATGTCTATTTTACCGTTTTTCAAAAACATGGTCGTCTTATTGAGTTTGCTGAATCATTCGGGTTCAATGCATCAAATATTAAAAGTAGAATTGGGGAGGAAATCGTTATAAAAACTTTGAACCATTCACTAAGTGAGATCCAATCCATGTCCGCCCTTGAAGCCCATATTCAGTTTGGCCCTCGGCAAATTTTCTTTCATAACAACAAAACATTCATTGTTCCAATAAAACCTGAATTTCATCAACTGCTCTTTCCAGAATTGGAGCCACAAATTCCATTAATAAACATCAACCCCACAAAACCTTGTGGGAACAGCATAAAAAAAGCATATATCTGCCATTCGAATACGAATAAACTTAAGCCCGGAGATAACATCCTATTTTATCGTTCACAGGATATTTCTGGAATAGACGCTGTTGGAATTGTTGAAGAGACAATCCGATCAACGTCTCCAAATATTGTCGCTCAATATGTGGGAACAAGAACGGTTTACAAATATCAAGAAATCGAAGAAATTTGTAAAAAACCAACTCTAGTAATTTTATTTCGATATGCTAAAGGGGTACCTCCGATCTTACTACATGAATTAATAAAACATAACATTCTTAAAGGACAACCTCAGTCGATTTCACAGCTTTCACCAGAAGGAGTACGATGGATTCAAGAAAAAATAACAACGTAATTGTATTTTCAATTTCTCCGGAATATGCTCATGCCATTCTAGCGGGGAAAAAGTCTGTGGAGTTTAGGAGAAATGGGGCTCCGACAAAAATCACTCACATAGTTATATATTCAACTAAACCAGACCAAGAGATCGTTGGGTATTCAGAAGTGGAAAACATCATTGAGGAGTCGCCTAATAAGTTATGGAGTATGTTTGGTAAATTTGGACACATAAATCATGAGGATTTTAAATCCTATTATCTAGGCACAACCACGGGTAAATGCTATCTTATTAAGAAATCTTATCGATTTGCTCGTCCAATACCACTAACAAAATGTAAATCATTCTCTAAGGCACCACAGTCATTTTTATATATCGAGCAAACTGAATGGAACAATTTAAAAAGGAAAAAGAAGAAAGAAATAAATCCGATATTATAAGGACTCATATTTTAGAAACACCCTTTTAATCAAATTGTCCATCAGCAGATAATAGACCACACAATACAATATGACTTCTTTCCATCGCACCGCATTCATCGTTCTTTTCACCTTTCTTCTCCCCTCCCAACTCATGGCGGTGGACCCCTTGAGCGCAAAGAAGCGCTACCTGAGCCGGGATGAGGTGGACTCGCCCGCCACCGGTTTTTCTTTTTTGCTGCCGCGACATTTCCGGGGATCTTACGATCCGCGCACCGACCGGTTTTTCATGAAAAACCGGGACGGGCTGTTGATCGGCGTCTTGGGTTTTTCAGCGGCGACACGCGATGAAGTCAGCGCCGCCGCGCTCGCGGGCGCCGAAAAAATGGGGATAAACACGCGCGAATCACAGGAAAATCTGGACCCAAAAACGATCCTCGCCCATTTTACAACGCAGTCCGCCGCAGGCCCCGGCATCATGGTCCACATCGCGGAGGCCGGGAAAGCGGGAAACGCGCTTGCCATGATGGCCTTTGGAAAACCGGAACACAAGGAACGCATCACCAAAAAAGTGATGCGGGTGATGGCGCGGGTTGAATGGCGCGAACCGGCGGCTCCGGAAGGGTCGCACGCACTCGCCGGAAAAATGCTCATAAACAACAGCGGTCAACCCCAAATTGCCTTCTTCAAAAACGGGCGCTTCCGTGCGCATGGCGGTTTCTTTCCCCTCTTTTCAAACAACTCTGCATCTGCGCAAAACCACAACGATGGAACGGCATCCGGCACATGGCGGCAAGCCGCGAACCTTGCCGAAAAAGTCGTGCTGCTCTTGCAGGCGGCGGATGCTCAGACCTTTCAAGCGCCCTTCAATACCACTGAAACAGAGGCGACAATCAATGGCACAACCTATGCTCTGCACCCGGCCAAAACTTGCTCTTAAATCGCCGAATTTGGATAAAACAGTGGCAATGAAGGGTGGTTCAAGGTATCATTGAAGTAAGGGGTTTCTCCTGATTCGTTCACCTGTATTCGAGGGACACGATGCCATTTTATTCATCCCCGGTACATACTTCTTCGCCACGTAAAAAGACAGGGCATTTGCACCACCCCACCGCCGCGTACCCCGCGCAAACATCGGTTTTTCAGCCGAATAAAAACACCGGCATGGCCCGCAACCTGGGAAATACACGGATACAACAGGCGGCACTTGACGCCCCTTTACCCTTCATCCAACTCAAACTTCAGGCAAACAAGGGTGAAGATTTTTCTGCCCCGCACAGCGGACACACCGTGCTGCAAAGGAGCCCGGACGATAAAGATGAACCCGCTTCGGGCGCGCCGCAGTCTCATTTCCCGCCCGTCTCCGGTCCTTTTCCGCCGGGCGCGCTGTCGGCGACGGTCGGGGGCCTGAGTTTGTACGACTCCCTCTCGCCACTCATGGCGGGGGTGATTGGATCGACCACGATTGACGGCTTTCGAACCGGCAAGGCCGATCTCTCCGAGGCAAACAAAAAAAAGTTGATTGAACAGGCCAAGCACATTGTCGAAATACTCAAGCGCTATCCGGGATCGGAAGTGATCATTACCGGGCACACCGATGCGGTGGATACTGAGGAACTGAACATGGCCTTGGGACAAAAGCGGGCGGACGCGGCGGCGGCGGTTTTAAAAACAGCCGGTGTGCCTTCCGATGTCATTAAAACAAAAAGCAAGGGCGAGTCCGAACTCTTGATCAACACCCGGCGGGCGGAGCCCCGCAACCGTCGGGCCGAGGTGCGCTTTAAAGCCTTTGTTTCCCCCGTGAAACTGCCGGGGCTCGAACTGACGCCCCCCTGGCAGCCGCCCAGCCCCAACGCGCCCGGGCCTTCGCCCGGCCTTTTTCCGCCGAGTATTTATCCGCCCACCCCGTCTGTGCCCTTCGGCCCGACGCCGACCGTGCCCAAACCCAAGTTAAAAAACTGGCTTGAGGAAGGCTTGAAGCGCGATCCGCTTTTGAAAAAGCTTCCCGACTGGATGCGCGACAAGGTCGTGGACGGATTGAAGGACGCGGACGAGAAGGTGGCCGAAAAGGTCATCGACAGCCTGCCCATCGGCGCCAAGGAAAAGGCGGCACTGAAAGCCGTGGCCAAATCGATTCTTCAGCTTTTGAAAGGAAAGAAATTCAAGATGCCGACCCCGCCTCCGCGCGGCATGGACCCGACGATCCCGCCTTACAAATTCCCCAAAATGCCCGGAGAGGTGATCATCCCCGGCCCGGTCATCCGGTTTTGATAAAGGGCTTCGCGCTTGTGTGTTTCGGGTTTCGGTCAGAAACAGATTTGAATTAAAAAGGCAGTTTCAGCCCGCCCGTGCTTTTTGCGAGTGCGTCTTTCAACACGCCGTCCCCGAAGTTAAGGCGGCCTGTCAGTTCTCCCAAAAGCCCGTCCAGACCGGAAAATTCCGCATTCACATTTGCGAGGGCTTTATCCACTTTGTCGGTCACGGCTGATTTTAGGGCCTTTTCAAATCGATTGGCCTGCGCCCGCACCTGCTTGCCCACGGCTTTTTGAAGCACATCATCCAAATCGGAACTGAGACTGAGATCATAGTCTCTCAATGGCCCTTTGGCCCCCGCCTTGAGTTGAACGCTTTTAACATCGGCCAAGGTATCCGCCATCGCCTGCACCAGCGGGGGATTGTCTTTTTCAAGCCCGGCCACCAAAGTCACCGACTTCAGTTGGGCCGTCAGTCCGGCATCCAGTGTTCCGGACTGAATACTGGCCAAGGTTTCAACATCCGTGCGTGCCGTTTTCAGGGTCACGGGAAAACGCTTTGATTTGGCAAGACTAAGGTTTTGAAGTGTTGCGCCACTGGCTTTGAGCGAGAAACGATCCACAGGCTGTGCTGGGTTAATCCGGTTGATTTCTCCCTCAAAATGGACACGCTCAACATTCGGAATGGCCTTTCCATCGAATTGAAAAGTCAGCGGCAAACCCACGATGGTTTGGGCGTTTGAGAGATGACGCACTTCTCCCTCAAACTGGCCCGCTTTAAGCTGAGCGGTAACCTTCGCGACCTGCACATGAAAATCAGGAGAGGGCTTCTCTTCCTGAAAATGAATATCCACCCCTTCGCCGCGTTTCGGTTTTAAAACAGCAGCGTTTTCTTCCCCTCCTGAAAGCTGAGCAAGAAAAGGGCTCAGTTTTTCGTAAGCTTGCACAGCGGTTCCCGTCCAGCCCCCGATTTTATCTCCAAAAAATATCCGGCTGATATGACTGAGGCCTTTGGGGGAAAGGGTATATTTATTCTTGAGGCGTTCGATGTCTTTAAGCGGCGCTTTGGGAATTTCTTTTATACGGCCCTGAAGTGCTTCTGTGTCTTTTTTTAATTGGTCTTTCGCATCTCGAATTTTATTGAGGTCCGCCCTGATTTCTTTTTGAAGCGAGACCACTTCGGCCGCACCGCCCAAAATACCGCCGAGGCCGCCTTTTTCTACGCCTTTCAATTTTTTGACCCGCTCCCGATAGGATTCAAATGTTTTTTTGTCGGGCAACTCGGCGAGCTTTGCCTCCCATTTTGCCTCATTCGCTTTGATTTCTTTTTTAAGATCCTCTGCAAGCGTTAATGAAAGCAGTTCCTCTTTTTCAAGAATCTCCCTGACATCGGGTAATTCCAACGCAGGCAATTCAAAGGGTTTTGTTTCTTTCTTTTGGGCCGCCCCTTTTTCTCCTGTTGTTTGTTTAGAAACCGAAGTAATCACCCCTGAACTTTTCCGGGGGGTATTGAGCTGGACCCCGTCCACGGTCATCTCACGAATCAGCACTTTACGGCGTGATAATTGTTCCGGGTCGATTAAAAACCGGATTTCCGCAATCTCGACGGCATTGGCCATCGGGGCGTCCCGGTCGCTCACCTGCACATGCTTTAAATCAATGCCCAAAGGAAAGAAGGAGACCTCCGCCTTGTCCAACTCCACTTTGGCTTCGTTCAGGGCAGTCCCCGTTTTTTCGATGCTCCGTTTGACAAAACCGTCAATAAAAAAAACAAACAGAAAGCAAAACAAACCCATAACGCCTAAAAAAACCAGCAGGCCCGGCCATCGAATCCACTTTTTCATCCGTCCCCCTCCATACTTGAAAGGGTTTCGTAGGTTTGAAAAAGCCGCGTTGCACGCAGGGCCTGCATCAGCCGGGTTTTTCGCGCCCAGGCCAAAACGGTTTCCCGGTACTTTAAAATAAGTCGATTGGAAAGGATAAACACCGGGAAAAACAGCAGAATAGAGATGGTTAAACTGCCCAGCACAAGGGTATTGTTAAACCGGGTCACCCGCCAAAAAAAATGGCTGTACAACTGGCTCCAAAAACCATGAAGGCCTTGGGCGGTTAAAAGGTTTTGCCCCAGCAGGTGAAACAAGGGATCAAAAAGATATGCCATCCCGGAAAAAAAAACCACACTCAGGAAAAAAGTGGAAAGATTGACCCTTAGAACCAGGACCAGTAAAATAACCAGCATATTATGCAGGCTGTAAAAAGGGGTGAATCCCAGCACCATTGCGAAACAAACCGCCAGGCTGATCTGTGCGGGATCGGTTTCAGAATTTAAGACCTTTAACAATTTTGCGAATGACTTGATCATAGGTGCTTTCGGTTACAACAACGCAGGCTGGTATACATACGAATCATAAACCCGGCTGAAAGCCGATGTCAAACGGACAAACCTTATGATTAAATCCCGAAGAGGAAACATTGACGGGAATTTCAACATTTCACGCGCATGTTTATTATACCGAGCAGTCCTTTTCCGCTGCCCGCGAACTGGTGGAATCAGCAAGAAAGCGCTTTCCCGTTTCCGTGGGCAACATGCACCAACGCCCGGAGGGCCCGTATCCCTGCTGGAGCTGCCAACTGGAATTTCAACCGGAGGTTTTCAGGAAGATCATCCCCTGGCTCTCCTTGAACCGAAAGGGGTTGACTATTTTGATCCACCCCAATACGGGAAAGGCTTTGAAAAACCACACTGATCACAGCCTTTGGATGGGGAAAATAGAAACCCTCAATCTTTCTTTTTTGGAAGAATCAGGATCAACACACTCAGAATCCGTTCAACGGCATCGACAATCTGGAGAGAGAGAGACCTGACACTTTTGTATTTTTTCCTTTTTAATTGACGTAGTTGGAGCAGGCCGATATGCTTATTCCCATTTTGCATCCGTAGACTGTCACGAGAGATTCACATCCATGTCAACACCTGATTCGATTAAACCCGGAAAAGTGACTCTGGTGGGTGCCGGCCCCGGAGATATCAAGCTATTAACCCTTCGAGGCAAAGCCCTCTTGGAGACAGCAGATACGATCGTCTATGATTACCTCGCTAATCCGGACTTGCTTCAATGGACAAAACCCGGCGCTGAAAAAATCTATGTGGGAAAAAAACGCGGCTCCAGTAATGCGGAACATCAGCTAAAAATAAACTCCCTTTTGGTCGAATCCGCCAGGGCAGGTAAAAATGTCGTCCGCTTAAAGGGGGGTGACCCCTTCATCTTTGGTCGCGGCAGCGAAGAAATCGAAGCCCTGTCCGAAGCATCCATTCCTTTTGAAGTGGTGCCCGGTGTGACTTCCGCCATCGGCGTTCCCGCCTATGCGGGTATCCCGCTCACACATCGTAAACTGGCCTCTGCAGTCACTTTAATTACAGGGCACGAAGATCCAACCAAGGCTGAAAGCCACCTCAATTGGGAAAAACTCGCGGCCGGAGCAGATACCCTTGTTTTCCTCATGGCAATGGGAAACCTTTCCGCCATCATTGCGCGTTTAACACGGAATGGAAAATCAGAAAACACCCCGGTCGCCCTCATCGAATGGGGCACCTATCCTTATCAGAAAACCTTGACGGGAACCCTCAAAAATATTCATCAACTGGGGACTGAAAAAAAAATTAAACCGCCCGTGGTCATGGTCATCGGGGAAGTCGTTTCATTGCGGGATCAGCTCAACTGGTTTGAAACCCGGCCGCTTTTTGGAAAACGCATTGTCGTTACACGCGCTGCAGCGCAAGCACAGGATTTTATTGAACTACTGACGGAACAGGGTGCGGAAGTCGTGTCTTTTCCCACACTTGAAATTGTACCGCCACCGTCTTTCGCGGCCCTGGACGCCGCCATCGATCAAATCGAATCCTACAATACTTTGATTTTCACTTCAGTCAACGGGGTCTCTTTTTTTCGCCGCCGGCTGCGGGATTTAAAAAAAGACATCCGCCTCTTAAAGGGAATTAATATCTGCGCCATAGGACCCGGCACAGCCAAAACCATTGAAGACTGGGATCTGCGTGTGGACCTCATTCCGGATGAATTCAAGGCGGAGGGACTTTTGGAAAAACTGAAACTGCTCGGAGTTCAAGGAAAACGATTTTTAATTCCCAGGGCACTTGAAGCACGTGAAATCTTACCGGATGAATTGAGACAAATGGGTGGAGAAGTGGATGTCGTACCCGCCTACCAAGCAAAACGGCCTGAATATTCCAATGAAGATATCGAGAGCTTCTTAAATAGAGGCAACATCGACATGCTCACCTTCGCCAGTGCTTCTACACTTCGACATTTCGTAGAAATCATCGGGGAAATGCGATTTGAGCAATATCTCAAAAATAGCGCCATTGCCGCCATTGGCCCGATTACGGCACAAGCCGCAGAAAAAATGGGGCTGAAGGTGTCACTTACGCCGAAAGAATACACTTTTTTGTCGCTCACGGAAGCGATTGTGGATTATTATCAAATTAAAGGGTAAACTGAAACACAACTTTTTTTGGAGATTCTATTGGCTTTTCCGATTCAACGTTTAAGAAGACTCAGGCAAAGCGGCCCCATTCGAAGCCTGGTCAGAGAAACCCGTCTTTCAGCAGATCAGCTCATTCTCCCGCTCTTCGTGCATCACGGGACAGAAAAAGTTGAAATCCCATCGATGCCGGGGCAATACCGGTTGGGTATCAATGACCTAGTAAAAGAAACAACCCGTGCTTTTCAACTTGGCATTCCAGCCGTCATATTATTTGGCATCCCAGAAATAAAAGACGAATTCGGCTCTGAAGGCCTAGACCCTAACGGAATAGTTCAACAAGCGGTCCGTGCGATTAAAAAAGAAACCCCTGAACTGGTGGTCATCACAGATGTTTGTGTGGACGAATATACTTCACATGGTCATTGTGGTATCGTGAAGAATGGGAAAATCCTAAACGATGAAACCCTTGACCTCCTCGTTAAAATGGCACTGACACATGTCCAGGCCGGGGCCGATATTGTTGCGCCTTCTGACATGATGGACGGTCGGGTCGGGGCCATTCGAACAGCCCTGGATAAAAGCGGGTTTCAAGATATCCCGATTCTTTCTTACGCCGTCAAATACGCATCTTGTTTTTACGCCCCATTCCGTGACGCTGCGGGCTCCTCCCCTGAATTCGGCGACCGAAAAGCCTATCAAATGGACCCGGCCAACCGCCGTGAAGCCCTGCGTGAGGCCGAGCTTGACATCGAAGAGGGAGCCGATATCCTTATGGTGAAACCCGCCCTTCCCTATCTGGATATTATCCGGGATCTTAAAGATCATTTTGATCTTCCGGTGGCCGCGTATCAAGTCAGCGGTGAATATGCAATGATTAAAGCTGCTGCAGGGAAAGGCTGGCTTGACGAATCAAAAGCGATTTTTGAATCACACCTTGCCATGAAACGGGCGGGGGCGGATATATTTCTCACTTATTTTGCGAAAGAGATGGCTCAAATGCTAACTGAAGGACAATTATAATGAAACTGTTAATCGGCGCCTCAAATATTAAACCCAATCTGGACTACCCTGTCGTCGCCATCGGGAACTTCGACGGTGTTCACCTTGGACATCAAACCATTCTGGCCAAGGCGATCAGCCGGGCCAAGGCAAATAACGGAAATGCCGTTCTGTTAACCTTCGAACCCCACCCCAGACGTTATTTTTTCCCGGAAAAAACATTCAAATTACTCAACACTTTTCAAGTGAAAACCCGCATCATCGAAAACTACGGAGTAGATGTGACCTACACAACCGAATTTAATCGCTCCTTTGCGGAATTGTCTCCTGAAGATTTTGCCAAAGAATTTCTTCACAAAAAAATAGGCGCGAAAGAAGTCGTTGTCGGAAGTAATTTTAAATTTGGGAAGGACCGTGCGGGGACAGTGGATGACTTAGTCCATTTTGGAAAAACACTCGGCTTCAGTGTGATTACCCCAGACCCCGTTGTTGTGGAAGACCGAGTCGTCAGCTCTTCGGAAATCAGAAAACTCCTGAACGAAGGCAACGTCAAGCTCGCCGCAAAAATGCTAGGCCGGTATTACACCCTGGAAGGAAAGGTTATCCATGGTGACGACATCGGATCTTCGCTTGGCTTCCCCACCGCTAACATTCGCCTGCCCAATGAACTCATTCCCAAAAATGGAATCTACGCTGCACGGGCTGATTTTCTCAAAACCGATGGCTACGGAACAAAAGAAGGGGTTGTATACATTGGTACAAAACCGACCTTTGATAAAAAAGTACTCTCCCTTGAGCTTCACCTTTTTGATTTTGAAAAAGACCTCTACGACAAACGCGTCCGTGTGACGCTGATCGATTGGATACGTGGTGATGAGCTATTTGAAAATGAAGCCGACCTGATTAAAGAAATTAAAAAAGACATCGAAAAAACACGAGAAATTCTCAAAAATGCAGGAGAAACTCCCAACTAGGGCCTGATAACACAAACCCGATAGGCCCTGTTGTACCTGAAAAAGTGCCAATCAAGGCGAGAGGAGAGCGGTTTGGTGACGCCAAATAAACGACGAGCAACGAGGAGTGGCACTTTTTCAGCTGCACCCCGAAGGGCTAAGACTATTTTTCTGCCCAGGTGCGTTGTCACTCGCTCATGTTGCCCAGCTACACACCGCTCATTCTGCCTTGCTGGACAAAAAAATGGTCTCAGCAGAGTCCATCAGGTTTGTGTTATCAGGCCCTAGTACAAATGTCCTTGCTACTTGAAAAGGTCCGGCAGGCCATGCTCCGCTTTTCTGTCCAGCCAGAGGATAAAATTGTCGTGGCGGTTTCAGGAGGGCCTGATTCAGTTTGCCTGCTCTATTTATTAAAAACCCTTTCCAAACCGTTCAAACTTTCTTTACATATCGCGCATCTAAATCATCAATTCCGGCCCGAAGCCGACGACGAAGCGGCTTTTGTTAAACAACTGGCCAATGAATGGGGAATCCCGGTCACAATTGCCGAACGCCCTGTCTCACAAATTTGCAAAAGCTTGAAACGCTCAAAACAGGAAGGCGCCCGAATGGTCCGTTACCAGTTTTGTGAAGCAGTCGCAAAACAAAACAATGCCAAATGGATTGCATTGGGACATACGGCCGATGACCAGGCTGAAACACTGCTGATGCATCTGCTTCGGGGGTCTGGGAGAACCGGGCTTGGCGGTATCCCCGAAAAGAGAGCACCCCATATTTTAAGACCACTTCTCCATTGCACACGAAAGGAAATTACGAAGGCACTTCAAGACCATCACATTCCATTTATTGAAGACCCTTCCAACAAAAAACCGGTTTACCTTCGAAACAGAATCAGGCATCACCTGATTCCAATCCTGGAACACTATAATCCCGATATTAAAAACACACTGTACGAGGAAGCAGAAATCCTGCAAAGCGAAGATAAACTAATCGAACAGTGGCTCGAAAACCTGATTCCTGACCTGGACATCCTTGTGGAAGACCATTCAGTAATTATTCCGATTTCATCCATACAGAAGCAACACACAGCACTTCAACGCCGATTACTTCGATGGGGAATCAAAAAAATCCTGCACCATTTAAATGGCATTGGTTTTGAACATATTGAAAGCATTCGGGGGAAGGTCATTTTGGGCAAAACCTGCACCGCAATAAACCTGCCGCATGATATTGTTGTCAAAAGAGAATATTCAAAATTGACCTTAACCCGCAGAAAACCGGGAGAACATTCCGATCGGTTTCATATTCACAATAAAGAACATTTTCTGCCTGAAATTACTGCATTTCCGTTTAATACGCATGTCAATTACAAGGAATGGGAAATAAGCTTAAAGATTTCTGCCTCACAAAATCTCGCTCCGGTCTTTTCAACTTGCATCGCTTCTTTTGATTTTGATAAGATTTCACCACGTTTGTCATTCAGAAATTGGCGTCCCGGAGACCGCTTTGCCCCCAATGGGATGGGTGGGCGGCAAAAGAAAATACAGGATTTTTTTGTAGACGCCAAAATTCCAAAAGAGGATCGGCACCATATCCCTCTTCTCACTGCCACGGAAGGTATTTTGTGGGTGGTGGGTTTCCGTACCGACGAGCGATTTATTGCGACCGAACAGACCACCCGGATATTGACCATCGAAATTTTACCTCAAACACAGAATATGGCTTTTTTATGAAGGAAACCATGGAAAATAAACTTTTTGGCAAACCTGTCATCCACCAGGAGGCCATGAGAAAACGGATCAAGCTGTTAGGGAAAAAAATTGCCAAGGATTATGAAGGGACAGACTTATTGATTGTCGGGGTTTTAAAAGGGGCATTCGCTTTTTTTGCGGACCTGGCACGCGCCATCCCCATCCCCCTTGAAGTGGACTTCCTTGTCGTTTCACGCCTACGTGACAAACGCCGTAAAGACGGCGGTACCGTTAAAATTATTTCAAATATCGCGTCTGACCTGAAAGGGCGAAACGTGCTGATTGTCGAAGATATCGTGGATTCGGGATACACAGTGACTTTTTTAAAAAAAGAACTTCTAAAACAAAAACCCAATTCACTTAAATTCTGTACGCTTTTAAACAAGCCGGAACGGAGAAAAGTAGACGTGACCGTAGACTACATATGCTTTGAAATTCCAGATCGTTATGTTGTTGGATATGGACTGGACTATAAAGACAAGTATCGAAACCTCCCCTACATTGCCTCATTAGACAATGTCATCGCAGAATAGCACGATAACAAGGATCTTGAATTCAGGCCTCGCTGTGCTTATATTATTAAAAGACCATCTTTATGCATTGTCACCCGTTACTCATTATGTTAGAATGCGAGATGGTGTCTCTTAATTTTTTTAGCCTATGAACTTTTAGGAGAAATACATGAATCCACGATCAAAAAATCTTGCCCTTTGGATCGTCGTGGGGCTTTTTATGATTCTGCTGTTTAACCTCTTCAACACAGCGCCACATCAGATTGAAGATGAAATTATCTTCTCGGAATTTATGGTGAAGACAGAAAAAGGCGAAGTGTCAGAGGTCACTATACGCGATAATTTTATCAGCGGGACCCTAAAAGATGGCACTAATTTCAAAACCTATACCGCAAATGACCCCGACCTTGTGAAAACACTTCGAGAGAAAAATGTACGCATTACTGCGAAACCGCCTGAAACACCGCCGTGGTACATCACCTTCCTCATGACTTGGGGTCCTTTTATTCTTTTTATCGGCTTATGGGTCTTTTTCATGCGTCAAATGCAAATGGGCGGCAACAAAGCCCTTTCTTTTGGGAAAAGCAAAGCGAAACTGCTTTCTGAAGAAAAAAAGAAAGTCACATTTGCGGATGTTGCTGGTGTCGAAGAAGCCAAAGTAGAAGTCGAAGAAATTATTGAATTTTTGAAAGACCCGCCCAAATTCCAAAAACTGGGTGGAAGAATCCCAAAAGGCGTGCTGGTAGTGGGTCCTCCCGGTACAGGAAAAACACTCCTGGCCAAAGCAATTGCAGGTGAAGCGGGCGTGCCTTTTTTCTCAATTTCCGGATCAGATTTTGTGGAAATGTTTGTCGGTGTCGGAGCCTCGCGTGTACGAGATCTTTTTGAACAGGGGAAAAAACATGCCCCCTGTATCATTTTTATTGATGAAATTGATGCTGTGGGCCGTCACCGCGGTGCAGGTCTCGGCGGCGGACATGACGAGCGAGAACAAACACTCAACCAGCTCTTGGTCGAAATGGACGGTTTTGAAACCACCGAAGGCGTTATTCTGATCGCCGCGACAAACCGCCCGGACGTGCTGGATCCTGCCTTGCTCCGCCCCGGACGTTTTGACCGGCAAATTACTGTGGGGCGGCCGGATGTGAAGGGCCGTGCTGAAGTCCTAAAAGTTCATACAAAAAAGATTCCGCTCAGCCCGGATGTGGGCTTGGATCTAATTGCCCGCGGAACCCCGGGTTTTGCCGGAGCAGACCTTGAAAACCTGGTCAATGAAGCCGCTCTGCTTGCCGCACGACGGAGTAAAACTTCTGTAGAAATGGAAGATTTTGAAGATGCCAAAGACAAGGTTCTTATGGGTGTCGAACGCAAAAGCATGGTTTTGACGGATGAACAAAAGAAGGTAACAGCTTATCATGAAGCCGGTCATGCCTTAATTGCAAAACTTTTGCCGGGGACAGACCCCGTTCATAAAGTCACCATCATTCCTCGAGGCCGCGCCTTGGGTGTCACCATGCAGCTTCCGACCGATGACCGCCATAATTACCAAAAAGAATGGTTGTACAATACCATCACGATTATGATGGGCGGCCGTGTTGCTGAAGAACTGGTCCTAAAACACATTACTACCGGAGCAGGAAATGATATTGAGCGGGCGACCGATATGGCCAGAAAGATGGTCTGTGAATGGGGCATGAGTGAAAAAATGGGCCCATTAACCTTTGGGAAAAAAGAGCAAGAGATTTTCCTTGGGCGCGAAATTTCACAACATCGAGATTATTCCGAGCAAACCGCCATAGAAATTGATCGTGAAGTCAGGCGTTTAATCGTCGAAAATTATGAACGGGCAAAAACCATTATTACTGAAAACATGAAAACATTGAAAGCCCTCGCCGAAGCCTTATTAGAAAAAGAAACCCTCAATGCAATTGAAATCGAGGAAATCGTACAATCCTGCGCGACAACACCGGCTCCTCCAACAACAGTACCTGCTTAAACATGTCCATAGCAAACGACAAGAAGGCCTCCTTAAAACAGGAGGCCTTCTTTGTTTCTACTCCCCAAAAATCATCAGGCTATTGGCGGTGTGGGGATTTTAAGCTCAATTACCGAAAAAGACCTTTGTTGATGGGGGTACTCAATGTGACACCGGATTCTTTTTCTGATGGGGGCCAATTCTTGAAACCCCAAAAAGCCATTGATCAGGCCTTGCGACTTGAAGCAGAAGGGGCTGACATCATCGATATTGGTGGAGAATCCACCCGTCCGGGGGCTTTACCTGTTTCTTTTGAGGAGGAACAAAAACGTGTTCTCCCCGTTATTCAAGAACTGGCTAAAAAAGTGTCCGTTCCCCTTTCGATTGATACCAGAAAACCCGAATTAGCAAAAATAGCCATAGAATCCGGTGCATCTATTATCAACGACGTCGGCGGCGAAAACGGTGACCCTGAGATGATTTTAATCGCCGCATTAAATAAAAAGACAGGCATCATTTTTATGCATGCCAAAGGCTCTCCGCAGACTATGCAAAAAGCGCCACGATATAAAAACCTCTTCAGAGATATCAGTAATTTTTTTTTCAAAAGAATACAAGCTGCCACTGATGCCCAGATTTTAAGAAACAGAATCGCGATTGACCCGGGAATTGGTTTTGGAAAAACCATCCAGCACAACCTCAAGATCATTCACCACTTGCATGACTTTAAAGATTTCGGTCTGCCAATCCTGCTCGGACCATCCCGAAAATCTTTTATAGGACATATTCTGAATCTCCCTGCGTCTGATCGGCTTGAAGGAACAGCCGCAGCGGTGGCTATATCGGTTTTTAATGGTGCGAATATCCTAAGAGTGCATGATGTTCAGGAAATGAAGCGCGTGATTGCACTCTCCGAAGCCATCAGAAAACAAACGCCATCCACCACTTAACGGAAAGTGCTTCAAAACACCTTCTTTTTTGCCTCTACATTCTTTTGAAGCCAATCCGAAAGTCCATGTGCTTGTTTTTCTTTAAACCGTATCCCCAACTGGATGAACTCCAAGGTTTGCGCCATGGTGCGGACGCCCAAGCCGTCTCGATGTTCAGTGGATTCGAAAAAATTAGTCTCATCTTGATACCCTTCCGGAGACCACAAAAAACGAGTCGACTGTACAATGCGTTGCGCACCAATACTGCCGCATTTTTCATTTAATTCAGGCCAATGGGCTTTTACAGCTTCCCACGACGTCTCCTGGCTTGAAGGGTTCGCTAATAATTCCCGAATAGGTTTCCATACATCCTGAGAACGGACTTTTTGAGATAAAGTATATTCAATCAAGCGACGGGCCAATGCAGGTTTATTAAAATCGGTTAAGGCCAGTAAATAGCAGTCTCTCATTTCCGGGGTTTTGCTGTTTTCAAATTTTTCTAGAAAATGCTCAAAACGCTTTCCCCCGTCGGATCGCGCACAAAGCCTCAACAAAGGCTTCACCAATACCGGATCAATTGAACGCGGTTTTCTGAGAAAAAGCATCTGACGTCTTGGCAATTCTGAAAGAATTTCTTCATCTTGCGCAACCGATCCCAGAAGCCACAGTAAGTCCGCGCGCATCTGCCGCCGCTGCTCATCATCACCCGGATCAGCATCCCACCCGGTTTTAGCCCAAAGCGGCCCCACTAATGTCTCCACAAACGCAGCAAACTTTTGGCAATCCTGAGGCTGAACCAGATAACGAAACAATATTTCGAGGTAGGCGCTGATATTTGAAACCAATACCTGCGTTTCATCCCCTTTAAATGCCTGCATGGATGCCATAAAAAAAGAAATGGGCAGATCCCCGCGGCGGCACAAGGCCCAAAAATGATCCAGAACGCCAATTTTTTCAATTGGAGTGAATTCCTTTGAAGCAACGACCGGTAATACTTCAAGTAAATCGGGTGAATAATGCGTCCGGTAAAACCCGGATTCTCCGGCATTGCCATAAACCCATTGCACCCTCCCTTTTGTTGGAAGCGCTTGCAC
>CALZIJ010000033.1 GCA_945787655.1 Nitrospiria bacterium
GAAATGAACTGATTGTCGGTGGCGAGAACACCCCTTTAGAAGGAGGAATGCCTCAGACAAGCGGAGCAGGCACCTGGATATGGAAAATTGATCACAAAGGTCAAAAGATATCGGATTTTCAGCTGAGTGATGGAATAAAAAGTAAACGGGTCTTAATCGATATTGAAGCATTGGCCAGTGAAAAAAGCGGTCATCTTCTATTAGTTGGAAAAACGGAAACGGGAGAAATCATCTTAAATAGAATGGATGCCAACGACATTCTCGTGCTTATCTCAGGCTATTTACGTCGAAAATTTTTCAGGAAACAGGCCTTTTGACAAAGACTTCCTCACACATAGGGCCATTGAAAACTTCCAAACCCTAAACCGTCAATAAAGCGGCAATCAACCCAATCAGTCCGCCAAATACCCCGCCCCACACCACAAGCCAGCCCAAATGTTGTTTGATCATGTCCTGAATGATTCCTTTTACAATTTGCGGAGTCAACTCATTGAGGCGTTTTTCTATGATTTCCTCGATTTGTTTTTTGATGTCCGCCATGACATCAGGCTGCTCGATTTCTTGACGCAAGTTTGCTAAAAAGACTTCGTCCTTCGTCATTTGGATAAGCGATTTTTTCATGGTTTTGACGAAAGGTTCTTTCAAGGGGACAAGCGCGGCCTCTCCGCCCACAAAACCCAGCATACCCCCGAAAGAAGATTCTTTAATCACAATAACCAGGGCATCAAAAGCTGGAGAAAAATCTACTTTTTCAATGACGGGGGCCAGATGCAAATCCGGCTGAGGGCCGTTTCCACCGCCTAAAAACCGATCAATATTTTCATCTGTAAAAAATTGAGACATCATGAGGTGCCGGATACCCGCTTTAAATTCTTCAAACCGGGCCGGAATAACGCCGGAGCCATAAAATCCCGGCACCTTCTCAAACAACATGTGAATGGCAATCCAGTTCGTCAGTGCGCCGGCCAGCGCAAAGAGCCCCATATTCAGAATGAGGGCCTGATTAAAAAAAGCCCCTCCCAACAATAAAATGAGGGCCAGAAGGTTTGTCAGCATACTTTTATTCACAATTTCCCTCTTCCATCTTAATCCAGGCGCTTCTTCTATCCATCCACATCAAACGATATTAATCGTACAATCATTCGGGATGGTGGTGCGCCCGGCAGGAATCGAACCTGCAACCTACGGCTTAGAAGGCCGTTGCTCTATCCGATTGAGCTACGGGCGCAATGTCGGGTGAGTCCGTGTAGAACGCAGGTATTCTATCCAAGTCACTCCCTCAAGGCAAGATCCTAATCTTGAGATACGGAGAATGTGAAAACCCGAAGGCATAGGCAAGAGAGAGAACTCCCCCGCGGATAAAGGGCTGTGTTCAAATAAAACATTGTCTGTACGGGGCGGATTACACAGTATGGCGAATATTATTTATGGATTGGGGCGAGATGATTAAAAAATTGTGTCGTGGCTTTTTCCCACGGCCCGGTGGCCCACATAGATAAAAACCAGGCATTCTTTCAAGTATTTCGGGGAATCGTGAGGCCGGAAGAGGTCGGCATTCACCCCCCGGAACCACGACACCTGGTGTGGCGAACGATGGAGGCACAATTCGTTCTGTTGAGACAGCGCGGGCACCATCGTCCGCATGGCGTGGCTGGGCGGTGAAGTCACTGTAAATATGTGTGAAATGGCTTTCTTTCTGGAATAATCTAGAATATCTATAACGATTATACTAGGACAAAAAGGAAAATATAGGGATATCATTTAAATTTTGTGTGTTGCCCAATACCTGACGGAATCCTTAGAATGGCAAACGGGATAAAAACAATCTTCAATTTTAGAGCCCGGCTCTTTTCAAATCTAAACGAGGGCACAGGAGGACAGAATGAAAATCGCCACCGCCTGGACAACAGAATCCAGTTTTAATGCCATCAAGGAAACCTACGAGAACTTACTCAAGCAGTTAGGCGCAGCACCGAATTATCTTGTGGTCAGTTTTTCTGTGGACTACGATCCGCATCTCATCCTGAAAGTCGTTGATGAATTAAGTCCGGGTGTTCCAGTTCAGGGGGCATCATCCTGTTCCGGCGCAATGACGCAGGACGGCTTTCATGGTGAGAACGGGTGCGGCCTGTCCTTTTTTGGGGTCCTTGACCCTGAAGGATATTATGGCGTTGGCGTATCGGTTTTAGGAGATCACCCTGAAAAAGATGCAGAACATGCGATAAAACAAGCGCTTGAAAAAGCCGGCTGTATTGGCGAAGCCCCCGCCATGATATGGCTGACCGCCGCGCCGGGATGCGAAGAAAAAATTATGAAAGGAATCGCCAAAGTCGTCGGAGAGGGCGTTCCCATTACCGGAGGCAGTTCCGCGGACAACACCGTGACAGGAGAGTGGAAGCTGTTCAACGACACTGGCGTCTACGATCAGGCCGTCATCATTGGTGTTATCTTCCCGTCAACAGAAGTCATGTCTGCTTTTCACAGCGGATATGAACCGACAGACAGAGTCGGCAGAGTCACTCAATCCAGTGGCCGAGTCCTCAGCGAAATCGATCATCGTCCGGCAGCGGAAGTATACAATGAATGGACAAAAGGGTTGATCAGCGACTCCTTGGCCGGTGGAGGCAGTATTTTGGCCGCAACATCCCTGAACCCTTTGGGACGTGTCGCAGGTCACATCGGGGACATCCCCTACTACCAATTAACACATCCCAACACGGTAGAGCCTGGCGGTTCACTCACCCTGTTTACAGATATGAATGTGAACGATGAAATCGTGCTGATGAAAGGGTCCGAAGACAGCCTGGTATCGCGTGCAGCCCGTGTCGCCGTGTCGTCCAGAGAACTCCATACCGTTAAAGCCGAGGATATCTCCGGTGCGCTGATCATCTATTGCGCAGGATGTATGTTAACGGTGAAGGACAGAATGGACGAAGTGGTTGATAGTTTAAAAAAAGCGTTACCGGGAACCCCTTTTATGGGGTCTTTTACTTTTGGTGAGCAAGGCTGTTTTGTTGGAGGAGAAAATCGGCACGGCAATCTGATGATTTCTATCATGCTCTTTGGCCGATAAAGAATGGAAAAGGCCGAACGCGTACTTGAAGCTTTTCTCGATTTAGAACGCCTCCGTCAGCGCGACGCAGACTTATGCCTTGAATATGAATCTCAACTTCAGGGCATTCGGTCTATCTCCGAAGCAAAAAACCGGGAAGAACTGTTCACAGCCCTGGCGGAGGCATTAAGTACTTTGGTGGGTTGTGAACACATTTTTATTCTGGTCTCAGCCGAAAACGGTCATATGATACCCACCCTGTCAACCTCTGAAAAGATACAGGTAAGTTCCTGGTCTCCTGGACCTTTGTTTCAACGCGTTCTCTCCGGGAAACATGCGATCGTGTTTGACGTGAACCTTGTTAAAGAATGGGAGGCCCTCTCTTCAAAAGATTGTTTGGGTATTACCTCCGCGATACATTTTAAAGTGGAACTTGGGAAAAAAAAGGCCATTTTAATCTGCACACATCCTGCGCCGCATTACTTCACATCTGTACATGTTCAACAGCTCCGCAGGTTTGTGCCCTTTGTTTCACAGGCCTTCACCACCCTGGGATTAAAACAGGCCGTCAACGAGCGGGATCGTTTTTTCAGTTTGTCTCTGGAATTAATGGCGATTCTGGATAGGAACGGGCACTTCAAACAGATTAATGGGGTATGGCATGAAACACTCGGATTCAGCGACCAACAGATCAAATCCCATTCCTTTTTCAACTTTATCGAAGAAAAAGACCGCCAACGGCTGATCTCCAATCTGGCCGCTGCCGTTGACCGGCAAGAACCTTTAAAAGACGAGTACCGTTTCCGACGCAAGGATGGCGGAACCACCTGGTTGTCCTGCAGCATTGCAAAGGAAGAAACCGGCGCACTTTATTATGTGTCTGCAAGAGACATTACGGCCCGGGTCGAAGCCGAGCAACGCTTGTTGAAGGATGCGACACACGACCCCCTGACCGGCCTGTTTAATCGCGCTGTATTCATTGACCATGTCGTCCAGATGCTGGAGCACGACAAGCAAAACCATGTGTGTCATTTCGCATTGTTTTATATCGACCTGGATCGTTTCAAAGTCATCAACGATTCCCTGGGTCATCCTATCGGAGACCTGATTCTGATTGAAGTTTCAAAACGCATCAAGGAAGTCGTTCACACCTCCGACAGCGTTGCCCGCATGGGAGGGGATGAATTTGTCATTCTATTGATCAACCTTGTCGACCCCGCACGCGCAATTCTTCTCGCCGAACGACTGATTGAACGCATAGAAACACCCATGAACCTGGAACAACATGAAATCAAGATTTCGGCCAGTATTGGCATCACCTTCAGTCACGAAGGGTATGAGACCAGCGAAGCCGTCCTGCGGGATGCGGACCTTGCAATGTATGCCGCCAAAAAATCAGGCAATACCAAACACATGATTTTCGATAAAAAAATGTACGAAAAAGCAATCGCCCAACTACAAATGGAAATGGATATGCGCAGTGCCTTTAAAAACGGGGAGTTTGTGCTTTATTTTCAGCCGATTATGGAAATGGAGGCCCAGGAAGTCGTTTCATTCGAGTCTCTCATTCGATGGCACCATCCTCAAAAAGGGCTCATCTCTCCCGCAGAATTTGTCCCGCTTGCTGAAGAAAACGGATTTATTATAGAACTTGGAAACTGGATTTTTGAAACCGCCTGCCAACACATTAAAAAGCTGAGAGAAACAGACCCCGAACGCAAAGCCATGTCGATTCATATCAACATTTCTCCACGTCAATTCTGGCAGGATGGATTTGTCGATAATCTGGTTTATGTCATTTCAAGCTTGCAGCTGCCGCCCAGTGCGGTCATTCTTGAAGTCACAGAAAACGTCATCCTGAAGAACGCCGACGAGGCCCTTAAGGTGTTTGAAAAAATAAAAGAGACCGGATTTCAGCTCTATATTGATGACTTTGGAACAGGCTACTCTTCCTTGAGTTATTTACATCAGTTTCCCTTCGAGGGCCTAAAGATCGACCGCTCTTTTGTCGACCTCATTGGAAAGGATGAAAAATGCCAGGCATTAATCAACACCATCATCCAACTGGCCAAAAATTTCGGATTGGAAGTTGTGGCGGAAGGGGTCGAATCTGAATCTCAGCAAACCTATTTACTCGCGCAAGGCTGCAAATATGCACAAGGTTATCTTTATGCAAAACCTCGGCAGAATATCGAGAGGCGTTTAAAACCTTAGATCCGCTTAAAAAGCCAGTCAGCCGTGCACGCCAGTCTCAATTGAAAAAAGGGGCATCGTGTTGCCTAAGCAGGACCTTTATCATAATATTTCTGCCCCCGGACAGTGTGGTGGTCAGGAAACAGGCGGTTCATACACGTATTTTTAGAATCTTTCGGCAGGCGGGAATCAGTATCGTCAAACCACATGACCTGTGATTTTAATAGACTGATTGAATCATAATACCCGTTCAGTGCCGTGTTAAATCGATGTGAATTTTGCTTTGCTTTGTTTTCTTAAAACAACAAAGACCTCACCCATAGACCAAACCTCCGTGGTGGACGTTTTTAGCTTGTCTCTAATTGCGGGAACCGGCCTGCTGGTTTCAAGGAGTGATTAATTTTTTGGCCGCAGCGTTGGCCCGGCGAATCTGCTCCGGCGGCAGTTCACCCATTACCACCAGTGCCCGCTTAACCGCGCCACGTTTCATTTTTCTTGCTGCGGCCAGTAAATAGCTTAAGCCTTTGACCTTGTCTTGCGGGATGAGAAATGCTTCAACATTCGCCACGCCATAATCCATCAGCGCCTTTGGGTCGCCCGCGTCCGCCGCACGTTTCAGCCAGTCGACGGCTTCTTTTTGTTCATCACGATCATCGGAGTCACTGAGTAATTCCCACAACTTTCCTTGAGCAGAAAGGTGCCCTGCCCTGGCTGCATTTCGATACCATTTTATGGCAGAACGGAGATGTTGATCTTCCCCCTTGCTCTGGTTTTCATACAACTGGGCCAATTTATAAACCGCCGGGAGATAATCAGAATCCGCCGCCAACTGCAGGTAAAACGCTGCTTGTTTAACATTGTCGTTCAGAACATGGAGGTTTCCCAAGTGATAAGCGGCCGAGAGATATCCAAGGGCAATACTTTTTTTATACCAATGGATTGCACGGTCAAAATCCCCTATATTGTTCCTTTTTTTCTCAAAATAGGCCCCAATTTCAAATGCGATTTCTCCATTGCCTTTTTCAACTTCCCGGGACAACAGCTCAATCGCGGCGTTTACGTTTATCGTCGTCAGTTGCCCCCTGATCACCAACAAGGCCAAACGGTATTTTGATTGAAAATGGTCTTTTTCCGCCGCCCGATGATACCAGGGCTCTGCCTGAAGCAAATGCTCCTTCAGGTGGGTCTGGCTTTCATAATACCGGCCCAGCCGGTAATACGCAGGAATATAGTCCTGATCGGCCAAACCGATGAGCAAACCCAGTCCTTTTTCTTTATTCTGAAGCGGCGCTTCTCCATATAAATAAATCAGGGCCAGTCGGTATCGGGCATTGATATGCCCTGTTTCCGCAGCCTTCTGATACCACGCTACGGCCTTGAGCGGCTGGGAGGGAACCCCTTCACCCGTTTCATAAATATAAGCCAGGCGGTACATTGCCGGCACATATTGTTTTTTAACGAGGGCCTCATAAAGCTTCAATCCTTTTATGCGGTCTTGAGGCAGGCCCTCACCCCTCCAATAAAAATCGGCCAGACTCAATTGCGCCGCAAAATGCCCCTGAAGGCTGGCCATACGATACCACTTTGCGGCTTTTTCCAGGTTTCTGTCTTCAAAATCCGCCTGCTCATAAATACGACCCAGTCTGAACGCAGCCAAGCCTTTTTTTTCAGGAACCTGCGGACCTTGTGTTATGTCCTGATAATATTGAATCGCCTGTCTCAAATTTTTTTGAACCCCCCGGCCTTCTGCATACATCCCTGCCAAGCGAAATTTTGCGCCGGCATGTCCTTTCAAAACGGCCCTGAGATACCACTTCTCCGCCAACTGAGGCTGAGGGCTTCCCGCTTCGCCGGTTTCATAGATCACGCCAAGCCGGTAAAATACGGGAAGATAGTTTTCACGGATCAATGCATCATACAGGGAGAATGCCTGTTTATTATCTTTGGAAACACCTCGTCCTGAAAGATACAAATCAGCCAGCTTTAAGCGGGCCCCCGGATACCCGGAATCACCTGCAATGCGGTACCATTTAGCCGCCTGCTCTGGATCATATTCTGAAAAACTTTGATTTTCATAAAGCTTTGCCAGTTCAAGTGCGGCCGGTTTCACATTACCTTGGTAGGCCTGCTCCAAAGCGTCTTTCGCTGCCAGATAATCGGGTTTATTCAGATAGAGTTTCCCCAGTTGATAGGAGGCTTCGGGGAAACCTCTTTGTGCCAGTTCTTGCCATTGGGATTCAGCTTCTTTGAGCTTGCCTTGCTCCAAGGCAAGCTCCGCCATCTTAAGGTCTGCACAGGCGCTTAGATAAAGGGAGAAAAAACCGAAAATCAATCCCCGGTAAACAGAGCGTTTTGTAATCGAGTAAAATGCCTTGGACGGTTGCCCCCCCGATATGACGCCTGTCTGTCTTTTGAAATAATCCGTTTGTTTTTTAAAAAGATTTAAAAAAAACATGCCCTTAGAAAACCGCCCTTAGCTGGAAACTGCTCCAATACGCCAGGGTATCCGCTGCACCTTCATAGGCAGTCCCAGCCCGGAAAATTCCAAAAACAAACGCGATGTTCCACCATTTTTCCGGCGCACCCTCCAGGATAAAATCAATCGCTTCGCCAATATCGCTGTCGTTGCCTGAAGGAGAAAGCCCCAGTCGTGTCCCGGACAACCGCGGAGCCGCAACATCTTGCCAATACTTGTGCAGGATGGTTTGGAAATATAGCGGCTCCACCAGCGAAAAAGAGAACCCTGCTGTTAAAATATGGAGATTGGACAAGTCAGGTCTCAAGGCTTCTCCATAGTAACGGATGAGGGTATTTCCGGCGAAACGCCCCCGATTTGTACTCAAATCCGGTTGTTTGAATTGACGGACTGACCCCCTTTCCGAACGGTCTCCTCTCGCTCTGGCATAGGAAAACAAAACAGCCGGTTGTAAAGGGAAGTTCGTTTTGAGCATCAGGCCCATATCCGCGGCCCAAGCCTCCTTAATTGTCATACTGTTTCTTGCGTCGACGACACGCAAACCATTGCGTATTTGCGTCGACAACCGCACAACATCTCCATAAAGCAATGAAAAATCAGCCCAATATCTTAATTGGCGGACGCGGGATGACCCGTTTGCCATTCCCTTTGCACGAAGTCCAACCCAGAATAATTTGCCGTCTTCTTCATCAAAATTTCTTGTGCTGACAGCGTCTCCCACTTGCTCTGTCATCGAACCATCATACTGGTAGAGAATACGGGCTTCCAGAAAGTGTTGAAAATGCCATTGGGCCGATACCGTGCCGAATAGCAGGCGGATGTCTTTTAAATCGTCTTCACGATCATCTTCTGTAATGTCAAAAATAAGCAAGCGCTCTCCGAGGCCGATTTCCATATGAAGCAGGGTCGCATCATAAGACAGCCGAATGGCGGTAAAATCCTTGTCCCACCACCACGCCCTTTCTTCCTTTAGTCTGGACCGGCCGAGCGTTAGTGAAGACAGCGGGTGAAACAAACGGGTTTTTTTGAGCGAAAAACCGCGCAACTCGATATCTATTTCATTTTCCGATTCTGGTTTTGCCCTTTCCTGAAAATGACGGACACTCAATACCATTCGCGGGTTCAGATGAAAAAAAAGATTAGGCCCCAATTCACGGTCGATCAAAAAATTGGCATACAGCTCTATTTGCGATTCATCATTGGATGCATCTCCTGCATCGGTCATGTCTTCGAAGACACTGATTCTGTAGCGTGTATTTGTCCTGAGAGAAAACCCGGATGTCCATTCATCGTCTGCTAAGGCAGGGGAGGGGATGACGAATAACGTCCCGAACACCGCTAGAATAAGAGTACAGGATAATACCTTTATGAATTTTGCTTTGAACATTTTATCCTTGCCCTCGCACACCACACTTTTATTGTTTGAGGATTCAATCAGAATTTATGCGCGGGTTAATCTGAAAAAAGAGGAAGATGTTTTACCTCCAGCCTGGACTCCGGGGCGCGATGTTGATTGACCAGTTCCAGTTTTTTTTGAATACGGGATACAAGCGCCTTTTGTTCTTTAGGAGAGATCGTTTTAAGCAACACCTTTGCCGCTTTGTCCTTTTCCTTTTGCCGGTCAAGGAATGCGCGCCTTAACCCTGTTGCCTCTCTGTCCTGGATCCGCTGTCGTTCAATACGCTGATTGCGAAGCCGCTTTTTTTGATTTGATGTTCTCTTAATCTCTGCTTTCAGCTTTCTGATTTCTTCCGAAACAAAATCGTACCTTGTAACCTTCTTTCTGTACCCGTTTAAAAGCTCAAAGAGCACCTCATCAACCTCTGAATTCTGCGCCTGTATCGCGATTCGATCAAAATGGTCCTGGAATTTCCGATTTGAAAGCGTTGCATTCTTTGATTTGATTGGGGCATTGGGCCAAAGCGTTGTATTCCAATATTGCCCATTTTTAATTCGGAGGAAGGCCTGTTTCCTGGCAGACATCACCTCTTCAGAGGTAAAACGCCACAGATACGGCGCCAAAACCAAGGTGCCATGGGCCCGGATATGCTCCCCCCACTCGGCCATGCTGACCAAAACCAAGCCTTCAAAACGTTCTTCTTCTGTATGCTTTTGCTCTGAAAGCATGTTCAACCCCAAAGCATACATCGCATCCGGATTTTTAAAGGCAATCGCTCTCGAATACCAGGAAAATGCATCCTTCCCTTGATAATAGCGGCCAAGATGATACATTGCCTCTGCATTTCCTTCTTCTGCCAATTGATGAAGAATTTCTATGGATTCTGCACGGAATAATAACCGTCTTCTATGTGGGTGTTGACTCTTATCCTTTTTTGATCCTGGGGGACGACGCAGACTGAAATGGACTTTCCGGTCCTGCTCCAACTCATTCTCCAGCATGCTGATCGCATGTGACTCAAGATCACCCGCAAAATAGGACGGCCCCGAATCTTGGTATGTGTTATTTATCAAAGTGAGTTTTTCAGCGTCCTTTGTCAAAATCGCACTGTTCAAATTCGCCACAAAAGCATTCTGGACAAGTGAAGCTGACGCCCGTTGATGATAGGGATCCAGCAAAAAATCCCGCGTCTCCAAAAAGTCTATATTCACCGCAGAAACCTCAAGTCCATATTGACCATTATGCTCGATCTGATTCCGAACGAGGTTGATCTCCAGGCTGTTTCGGATGTAAATGCCGTTTCTGCCATTTCGCATCACATTGTTGCCCGATATTTGATTGTCATCACTTTCAAAAACCGCAATGCCATCGCCCTCGTTTGAAAAAACAAGGTTGTTGGAAATGACGGTATTCATACAGCTTCGATCAAGCATGATTCCGCTGCCTTTATTGTTAAACGTGATATTGTCTACGATGAAACTGTCATTCACCTCCCGTGAAAGGATAATGCCGTGGGCTTTTTTTGCGCCATACGTCACATTGCGGGCGATGATCAGGTTTTTTGTGTCATCATGCGGATCGATGTTATAGATAATATTATCCCGGAAGAGGTTCCCTGCCAGGACAACATTTTGGGCATCGCTGGTAAAAAACCCAAAAAAAAGGTCTTCGAATGTGTTGCCAACAAACCAGCCCCCGGCCTTGGGGAGTGTGCGCAAATACCCCCGCAAACCGTCTCTGGACTGGGCCTGACTTCCCAGGGACAAACCATAGGTTCCGCTGCTCCCTTGATATCCCAGCCCGAAGAACTCTGAATTTGCAAAATATAAATGCGACCCGTTCAATGCGAGGATATAGGGCCGCGCTTTCTGTATCCCTTTAAGCAACAGTTCTTGTTCAGACAACTTTTCCCGCTGCCCTTGGTTATTTTGACTCACATCCCAGACGGTTATTTTAGAATCCACCACAAAAAATTCGCTGTTCGAGAGAATAAAAACGCCATGCTGAAGCGATAATCGCAGCGTGTTCCCCTCTGAAATAACCAGGCTTGCGGTCGGGGCGACATAAAGCGGCTGAAAAAGAGTGTAAACACCTTTGCCCTCTTTTTTAATAACACCGGGATCATCAATCTGCTGGTGAATCTTTTCCAGGGAATAACTTCCCTGTCCGATCACAATCACATGCGGGTTGTCATTGCCGATTTTATCCCACAATTTTTCCATGGCGATATAATTCGTTTTACTGATAAAACTGAGCAGCTTGATCGGGACAGATTTTGCCATCCGGCCGGTATGGCGCTTTGGCAGCCTCTTCCGGATCGCTTCTACAGTATACTGGCCCAGCTCCGGGGTAACCCTCTTTTCCCCGGAAACCTCAGATATGGGTTCCGTTGAAACCTTGAACCGAGCCGCAGAGGGATTATCCACGGCATTCAAATGCGCCGGATTTAAAACAAGGAGGCAAATCAGGACGGCACAGTATCTCCACGGCCAGCCGGCCGGTGTTTTTTTCTTCATCACAGGTTATCTAGAAAATTCAAAAGGCGACCGTGTTGTATTGATCGCCACTACGGCAGGCATACCAATAAATTGGATATCAATGGGCTTTTCCGTTTCGATGACCACTTTTCCCATGGACATCGTGTTGGATGCCGCCGGATTTAATACCGCGGTATGACGGCGTTCCAGGGTTTCGCCCAACATTATTTGTTTTATTTTCCCTTGGTATTCCTCTCCGTTCACCAGTCTGATTTTTGCGGGGTCCCCCAGTTTCATTTTGGCCATGGCCTCAAGTCCGATTTCAGAATTGATATAGGGCTGGTTACCGGAAGGGAGAAGCGTCAACAAAGGCTCACCCTGATCGACAAATTGTTTTTCCAGAGAATGAATGCGTAATATTCTACATTGACACGGACTTTCTATGGTGACGGCACCACCGCCGACCAGCTTCATGGCGGCAATACTTTGGCCTGTTGTCACTTCATTGTCCGCTTGAATGTTCAACAAATTCAAATAACTCGGCTGGGGCGCCCGGACCACAATAATCGGGGCGTCCACAACGCCAGCGACCCCCTCAACCAGGTAAAGCCGCTTGTATACCGTAGAAGCGACAAGGAAGATCAATCCGGAAAAAAGGGT
This sequence comes from Nitrospiria bacterium, assembly GCA_945787655.1. Classification (GTDB taxonomy): domain Bacteria; phylum Nitrospirota; class Nitrospiria; order SBBL01; family JAADHI01; genus JAADHI01. Next base: position 12,258 of record CALZIJ010000033.1, read on the forward strand.
CAGCATCAGACAAAAACCCACAAATTTTTTAACCGATTTCATTTTTCTGGATGCGTTTTGCTCAGCCTCTGCTTTCTGATTTCTTGTGTTTGTCGAAAAGTTATCTCTCCTGACCACATTTAACAAATCCCCCGCGGCAACAACTTCACCGGATAAACAGGCATCAATCACATAGTGCAGCAATGACAATTGACCGCTGTCCATATGGACGAAGCGAAATCCAGTGCGTGTCGTTTCCGAGTCGGTCCAAATAATTTCGGCCTCAAGATCCATTGCCGTTTCAAAACCATCAAACCGGAATATCAATCGAACATTTAAAATGCCATTATCCAGAAATTGTGAGGGAAAATTGTCCAGAGCAAAACCACTAACGGACCAGTCCACAGCCTGATAGGCATTCCCGTCTCTGATAATGGTGACCGGAATTTTGTAACGCGCATGTTGACGGCTTTGCTCTGCTTCATGAGTAAGTTGTAAAGACATTAAGAAGTCTCCTTTTAGAATCCATTTAATAAATGGACTAATACAATGAAAATCAAGAGGTAGGTCACTAAAGTTAAATTCGACAATGCATGCTGAATACGCGCCTCCCAATGTGTTTTTCCCAATTTTAGAGTGGTCTTTTGACGTGTCCATTTTTGCCTGTTCAGATGACACAACATATAGATTTTTATAAATGAGCCGTATATCTGATTAAAATAGAGCAAAAAAGGATAGCTGATAGAGATTGACGGTCTCACACTCTGCAACATCAAAGTTTGAACGAGGCGCGTAAACGCAATCCAAACCAGGTAGGCCGACAAAACTTCTATCCCTATAAGGGTGGAACCAAAAAGCACCCCGGTTAAACCAAAAAGGGAGGTCCACATGGAGATCCGCTGATCGATCAGGCTCCACCAGATATAAGGTCCAATGGTTCGAATCGGAACCGATAGAGCACGACTGTTCGTGCGCAGCATATTGCCAAACCAGCGCATCATCAACATCGTCGCCCCAACAAAAAAATTCGGGTGCGGCGGGGCCTCAACGGTCGTGACCGTCACATCCGGCACGTACCACATTTCCCATCCATTTTTTAAAAGGTAGAACCAGCTGGATTTGTCATCTCCTGTTAGAAACTGGAACTGCCCCAAACGCCAGTGATCAATCGCGTCGTACTGAACGGTGTTGATAAACCCGGGTTCTGTCACTATGCTGGCGCGAAACATGGACATCCGGCCTGTTAACGTCAGTACCCGCTTTGACAATCCGGTCGATGACATGTAGATATGCCGCTGCGCAAAACGCATGCGATACCATCGGCGGTAAATTCCTTCAACAAATTGCGTTCCTTCCAATTCGCAGTCTTCATCCGTTGTCAGCGCCCCCATTTCAGGCCGGAGGGCAAACAGGGAAAAACAACGCCTGATCACCCCCGGGGTCAAAATCGTATCCCCGTCGATGACCAGAACAACCGCATCTTTTGAAGGCTTCATGTGCGATATGGCCCTGAATCCACCGGCCAAGGCGTCACGCTTTCCAGTGCCCGGAATACGGACGAGACATAACTTGATCTCTTTTGGGGGATTGAGTGTTGTAAAAATACGCTTTACCAGTTTTTCTTCCGACATTTCAACAATGGAAGCCACTATTGTTGCCGGTTTGCCACAGACAATGGCCTCTTTGATCGCCTCTCTGTAAACCCGAATGCTTGTTTCCGTATCAATCCGAAATGTCGTGACCAGGAGATAAACCTGTGAAGGCAACTCCTCATTGGTCAAGGCATTCGCCTTCCTCCGCCACTTCGGAAAGAAAACACGCCGGTACAAAATGGAGCGAATGTAATGGGTTAAGCCCCAGCCATAGCGCCAAAGTGCAATCCCTCCCAATACAAAAAGGAAGCGATGAGAATCCGCATCCAAAAAAGACGCCGGGAGATTGAGTACCGCGACAAGAAGCAAGAGAATATATATTACAAAATAGGACAATGGCTTTCCGTGATATCACTTGGTTTTTAGGATATTATTCACATGGTTTTTCAGGCAACACGGCATCTTTAAATGGGCCTTTTGTTTTTTTTCCGCGTCCGGCCAAAATCTTGTTCCCACAGATTTTCCCCTGAGGGAAAACCATCATTTTTATTCCGGTCACACCGTTGTCATAGAGCGTGTTGCCATACACCATGTTACCGATACCGTCTTTGTCTGTATCACCACCCAGTCGAATACCTGCGCCCTTGTTTTTCCAAACATGGTTATTGCGGATCGTATTGTGGTTGCCCCTGACTGAAATAGCGCCGCCATGGATATCCTGCTGGCCCGTGCAATCATTATTTTCAATCAGATTAAAAGAAGACCCTTCCTTAATATCAACGCATTCATTGCCCTGACTATCGATACGGTTATGATGAATCCAGTTATCGTTGGATTCATCAACATCCTTGCTTGGGTTCATTCCCGCAGCAACCTGCTCCGGTGCCGTACCAATATAAATGACCTCGCCATTTTTTTTGCCGCGATTGAATTTAAAATCCCAAACACCGCAATTTTTGAACGTCGAATGAGCCACCTCATTATTTCGTGAAAAATGCTTCAATCGCACACATTCTCCTCCGGCATTATAAAAATGCATCCCAATGATTTTCACACCAGTCACACCGGTTTCCGATGTTTTCCCTTTCACGTAAACCAGTTTGTCCTTATAGTCTTTTATCCGGCTTCCATCCCCGGTTTTTCCGTCTACGGTGAAATTGCTCAAAATAATGTGACTGTGGTTCAATTCGATAATGCGTCTTTTTTCAGCCCCCTTGACAATCACCTTACCCATTCCGTTTATCTCGATTGGCCGGCCCAACTCACCTGATCTGACCGAGCGAATATCCTGCCAGTAAACACCCGGAAACAACTTAATCCGGTCTCCTGCCTGCGCCTTTTTCAAACCCTGCTGGATAGTGCGCATCGGCTGAGCCGGGTCTGTACCCTTATTCCGGTCATCCCCTTCTGGACTGATAAAATAATCCGCGGCAAAAACAGGACCCTTTTCAGCCCCGAATAACAAGAAACACATTGACAAACAGAGCAAGGGACGACGCGGCAGACTGATTGCCCGAAAAGCCGTAAAACAGGAAAACACGGACAGCCTTTTCTGTTTTTTCATTTCCCCAGGCCTTGCTCCCTGGGGAAATGCCTTGTTTATGGACATCTGTTTGAAACGTTTTATCATCATTTTTTATACCATCAAAACCAGAGGCTTTAACCGGGCGATTGAAAAAAGACCGCAAAGACCTTCCATTTCTATGTTGGCTGTGTTACTGATTGTTGAATCGGTAAAAGGGTCATCCAGATTGTCATGTGTAAATCCTCAGGAGATTCAACATTGATGATAGGAAATACAGGGTAAAAATTAGAGTGAACTGTCCCTGTTGACGTTGCGGAAAAAACCCGGGAAAATGATCCTTTATTTCTAAAACTTCATTACGGCACTCACGAGTAATCTATTATATCTTCCTTTTACAGGTCAAGAAATAATGGCATTAACGATATATTTGTTATAGATAATCGGACCATCCATGAAAAATCAAGCGTTTATTGTTCATAAACACGGACCCTTAAGGGAAAATTTATGACCTCTAAAATACAAAAAACCATTCAACATGTGGTTGTCCTCATGTTGGAAAATCGTTCTGCGGATAACCTGATCGGATGGCTGTATGATGAAAATCATCCACCCAGACATTTTCTGCCAGAAGACTCTCCTAAAAAATATAACGGCCTGTCCGGAACCGGTTATGGAAACCCTCTAAAATTGAACCCTCCTGGACAATTCATAAAAGCGTCCAGGGGGATAGAAAATTTTACTGTTCCCAACCCGGATCCCAACGAAGATTTTAAAAACATGAACCGCCAACTCTTTGGACTAAATATTGATCAATCGACTCCAGGCTGGCTGCCTCCGGAAGGGGCTATCCCCGGGATGGATGGTTTTCTGGCAGACTATGCAACCGCAAAATGCAGCAATGACCAAATCGCAAAGCAACTGATGGGAACCTATACCAATGATGACCTCTACGTATTAAGCCGCCTCGCCCAGTCTTATGCGGTTTCTGATAATTATCATGCCTCTTCCCCCACACAAACCTGGCCAAATCGTGCGTTCATGCATGCGGGAACTTCACTGGGGCGCGTCAATAACTTCCCTTATGAACCCTATGACGTACCCACCATTTTTAATGCCTTTGAAGCATCCGGACACTCATGTCATGGCGCGTTTATCAATCCAGCGAAATGATCCCCTCGCTGACCCGCATCCAGATGTTTCAGCTCTGGGACTCCTTACTGGACAAGCACTTCCAGCATATTTCCAGATTTATACAGGATTGCGCTTCAGGGAATTTACCCGCCTATTCATTTTTAGAACCCAGTTTTGTCATCGAAAAAGGCCAAAGCGCGACCAGCGAACACCCCCCCGCAAATGTTTGTGCCGGGGAACACTTCCTGCAAACCATTTGGGAGGCGATTTCAACCAGCCCGGCCTTTTCGGAAACCTTGTTGATCATCAATTTTGATGAACACGGCGGTTGCCCCGATCACGTTCCACCCAACTGGACCGCGACCTCACCGGGGTCAGACAGTTCTCCCGGTGACCAAGGATTTTATTTCAATCGATTTGGCGTGCGCGTCCCCGCGATTTTTGCTTCACCCTTTATTCGTGAAAAAACAGTCTTTAGGGCCAGCAACACACCCTGGGCAGCGGATTCAGTCCCCTACGACCACACCTCCATCCTCGCTATGTTACTGGATTGGAAAAAAATAGACCGGAGCGCGCTGGACAGCAAGCGTGTGCAATGCGCACCCCCTCACCCTTTTGATGCCTTATTCATAGAAGAATGCCGCAAAGACACTCCCGCACTACAAGCACGCTGTACATATACAAATCCGGGTGCCTGTGAACGCCTGGTCAATTTCATAAAAAACCTGTTTGGCCTCTGCGCAGATGGCTACCGCTTAAGCCCCTTGCAAAAGAGTATAATCGCCGCAGACGCGCACTTCAGGGCTTACCAAGCCAGCAAGGGCAAAGTCCGCTATGCCAGCGAAGACGACATCCATCATTTACTGAATACCATCCGCTCGGAAACCGACATGACCGCCCATTTTGAAAACGTTTGTCATAAAAAATAATAGACTGAACTCATCACAGACACACACAAAATCATCCCGACTTATTATTGCAGTTTCTTAAAACCGGTCTAACGCGGCGCATGGTCTAATATTGATTTTTCATTCGAGGATGCGTATCTTTGTGCCGTTCTTCTACGCAATGATAAGGAGCGTCCTTGCGTCAGTTAATCAATTCAAGATTCGTTTTCCATACGGGCATTGCCTTTTTAATACTGGTTCTTTCTTTCCTGCGCCCAGCCCACGCCCTCACACCGGACGAAGAAAATACCATCGAAATTTATGAACGGGTCAATGGCAGTGTGGTCAACATTACCAATATTGCGGTGAATTACGATTTTTTTCTCAACCCGATCCCTTCACAAGCTTCAGGATCAGGGTCAATCATCAGTAAACAGGGCCATATTTTAACCAACACCCATGTCGTAAAAGGATCAGAGCGGCTCATCGTCACACTCTCCGATGGAAGCAAGTGGCCCGCAAAACTGATTGGGTCGGATTCGGTCACCGACCTCGCAGTTATCAAAATTGACGCACCGCCTAATTTGCTCACTGTCATCCCGATGGGGCACTCTGACCAGCTCCGGACGGGACAAAAGGTCCTGGCCATCGGCAACCCCTTTGGCCTGGAGCGAACCTTAACCACAGGCATCGTCAGTGCCATACGCAAACGCATTAAAACCGATGAGCTTGAAATGGATGAAGTGATTCAGATCGACGCCGCCATCAATCCCGGCAACTCCGGCGGACCTTTAATTGATTCCGAAGGAAACATGATTGGAATCAACACGGCGATTTTCACACCCTCAGGCGGGAGTGTCGGGATCGGTTTTGCCGTCCCCGTCAATACCGCCAAGAATATTCTCAGTGATTTAATCACAAAAGGATACGTGGCCTACCCCTGGCTGGGAATTGAAACACAAACCCTGATCCCTGAAGTCGCCAGAGTACTTTCATTCCCAATCGATCACGGAGCAATGGTCGCCAGAATATCCCGTGGAGGTCCTGCACACCGCGCGGGCATTAAAGGCGGAAACCGCAGGGTCGAAATCGGCAACGCCATTTTTATTATCGGCGGCGATATTATTGTCGCCATTGACGGAACCCCGTTTAAAACCGCGCAGGAATTTCACGATCACTTGAAATCCAAAAAACCAGGAGATCCGGTGAACCTGACCCTTTGGCGGGGAAAACAAAAATTAACGCTCCGCGTTCATTTGGGTGAACGGCCAAGGCCCTGAATATTATTGTATTTTTATTCGGAATATGGGAGACTTGGCGCTTCCGGGAACACGCTCCTTGTTACTTTAAACATGTTCAACCGACGGCGGTTCATTGCGAAATGCCGTTTGATGCCCAGTTGACATTGCCTATAAACTATCTATAATCAGATGAGATGCTTAAGGTTATGTTATGCGTGCATTGCTTTCTTTTATTCAATCTCATTTTTGGAATAAAAGAGAACCGGTGTAGGCGGTAACCATTGTTATCATTATGTACAGTGAACAAGGCGCCATCCATTTTTTGAAAAATAGATCACCCAAAACAAAGACCCAATAAAACCATGTTTCAATTCTCTTACTTGATATTGCACCTTGCCATGATTGCTGCAGGCACTTACTTTATGGCGGATATGGCCAATCTCACTCTGGCATCCCAACTCGAATCCCAACTGGACACTCCCAATAAAGAAAATACCACTCTCCCGCTGGATCAAACACCGCTTTCTCAAAACAGCCATTCCAATTACCATGTCATTGTCAAAAAAAACATTTTTAATTCCGAAAGTACACAGGGCGCCCCAAAAGTGACTCACGCAACACAGGAGATCGTGCCTCAGGTGGTCTCCAACCTTCCGCCGCTGAACCTGGAATTGATCGGGACGGCCATTCCTAACGGCGGCGTTGCATTGGCCATCATTAAAGACCCCAAGGAAAAAGAACAGATGCTTTACCGTAAAGGAGAAATCATCGGCGCTTTTTCCGGAGGTGACCCCGGCATCAAACCCAAAATCATTGAAATTCACCGGAATAAAATTGTGTTACTTCGGGGGGGAACAAAAGAAGTCCTTGAAGTGACCGATAAACCCAAGAAAAAAAATCCCGGAACCAAAAGAGCAAGGGGTCGATCCAACTCACCGCCCCCTCAAACGACCAGTACGGGGACGACAAGCCGGCAAGTCTCAAAAGGCCAATGGGTTCTGGACCGTCGTGAGCTGGACGATGCCCTTAAAAACTTGCCCCAACTTCTGACCAAAGCGAGAGTCATCCCCAGTTTTAAGGACGGACAACCCGATGGATTCCGAATTTTCGCCATTGCCAAGGACAGCCTTTACGCAAAAATTGGACTGCAAAACGGCGACATCCTCCATCGTATTAATGGCGTTGATGTGAAAAGTCCTCAGAATTTTATGAAAGTCATTGAACAACTCAAAGATGAAAGCCGCATCAGTGTGGACCTGGTGCGAAATAATCAAAAAGACACCTTTAGCTACGACATTCGGTAAGGACAGTCATGAAATCAAGATCGAAGTTCCTGGCCGTCTGCTCGGCCGTTTTTTTTGTCATGTTTTTCTCCATTCCCCTGAACGCCCAGGAACCCAGCGAATCAGAGACTTTACCTGAGGGCCGTATTCCAGAGAAACCCTCCACCGCCACTAAAAATCAAAAAGAAGTGACGCTTGATTTCAGCGACGTTGACCTGCCCGTCCTCGTCAAGCTCATCAGCGAACTCACCGGCAAAAACTTTGTAATTGACGAAAAAGTCCGTGGAAAAATTTCAATTATTTCTCCCAGTAAAATTCCCGTGGACCGCGTTTACGATGTCTTTCTTTCTGTACTGGAACTCAAAGGCCTGACCGTTGTGGAAAGTGGGGACTTCCACCTGAGTCGTCCCTTTGCGGAAGTCGAACCCGACCGTGAAGTCTATGTTTATCAACTCAAAAATATGAAAACGGAAGAAATGGCCAAGGTCCTTCGCGGCCTGGTGGCCAAACCGGCCGGACGGCGAAAACCCGGCCAGCGCGCTTCACGCGGCTTATCCAATCAGGTACAAATCCTGACCGACAAGGAAACCAACACCCTCATTATCACCGCAACCCAGGAAGATTATGAGACCTTGAAGGAAGTCATTGAAAAACTCGACAAGAAACGCCGTCAGGTCTATGTTGAAGCCATCGTCATGGAACTCTCCGCGGACAAATTCAAGGAACTGGGGACGGATTTCAGCGGCGCATTCGGCGGAAGACTCGAGGTCTTTGGATCGCGGGATGCCCTGGGGTTTTTCGGCGGAGTGAACGGCCTTGATATTGCCAGTTTAACCAGCGCAGCGGCAAGCGGCATTGCGATCGCCCCGGCCAATATTCAGCTTATTTTAAGGGCGCTTAAATCGTCTTCCGATGTGAATATTCTTTCCACGCCTCAAATTCTGACCACAGACAAACAAAAAGCCGAAATTGTCGTTGCCCAGAATGTCCCTTTTCCTGGCGCGCAAAGCCAGACCACCGGGGGCAATGTGCAAACCACGATCGAACGAAAAGATGTCGGCATCATTCTTCGCCTGACACCCGATGTGCTGGACAATGATCGGGTACAAATGGATGTCTATCAGGAAATTTCCTCGGTTGTTGAATCAGTCGTGACCTCTGAAGGAGAGAACCTGGGGCCGACAACCAATAAACGCTCCGCAGAGACCACCGTGGTGGTTAAAGACGGACAAACCGTCGTCATCGGCGGGCTGATCCGTGACAATCTGATTTCAGTGGATCGCAAGGTGCCGTTCCTGGGAGATATCCCCCTATTGGGCTGGCTCTTTCACTTTAAATCGGACCGGGTAGAAAAAACAAATTTGATGATTTTTCTTACGCCGCACATTATTCTCAATGAGGAAGAACTGGCCGAGATCAAAGACCGGAAATCCAAAGAAACCGACCGCTTTATGAGCGAACACATGCCGCTGCAACATCAAACCGGAAAAACCGCCTTTACCGAAATGATCGATCTCCCGAAGTAATACTCGGATCTTTCGAATGAACCCAAAGGGGATGTCTTGAATTTGAAAAAACGCCCACTCATCGGCGAAATTTTAGTTCAAAAGGGTGCCGTCACCTCCATGCACGTCAATGAGGCCCTCCTGGCTCAACAGGATGAAGGCGGGCTGCTGGGGGAAATTTTAATCCGCCTGAAACACCTTAAGGAAGAAGCCCTTCTGGAAGGACTTTCTGAACAATGGGATATCCCGTACCGCACTCAACTGGACATGAATGAAATAGATGCTTCACTGACGGCGGAAATACCGCTTTCCTTCGCAAAGCGGCATCAGATTCTCCCGATCAAACGTCAGGACGACCGCATTCTTTGTGTCACCTCCAAACCCTTAAACCTAAACGCACTCGATGATGTTCATTTAATGCTGAAAACCCGAATCGATATCTGCATTGCACCCGCCAATGAAATCATGCGCTGTATTCACCAGGTCTATGAAATGGCCACTGAACGCCCCGAAGACGCCATATCCGATTTTTCCGGAGAAAACCTCAGCACCCTCGCAGAAGAGCTTGCAGAACCGGAAGATTTACTCGACACGGATGATGAAGCGCCTATGATTTTATTAGTGAATTCTATCTTTTTTCAGGCCGTACAGCAGCGGGCCTCCGATATCCATTTCGAGCCTTTTGAGCGTGAAGTCAAAATCCGCTTTCGTGT
>CALZIJ010000034.1 GCA_945787655.1 Nitrospiria bacterium
TGTTTATAATGCAGGAGAAAAACAAGATCGCCTCCATTATAAACAGTCTTGCCGACGGGGTGTACACAACAGATAATGAATTACGCATAACAAGTTTCAATAAAGGGATGGAGGGCCTTACAGGGCTAAAGGAGCCGGATGTGCTCGGCCGGAGTTGCAAGGAAATATTAAGCGCTGATAATTGCGGGGCCGATTGTCCCCTTTCGTATACGCTGAAAAACGGCTACGGGCTGGCAAATATGAGCGAAAGGATCGTGGGAAAGGACAGGAATTTAATCCCCGTATTTTTGAGCACCGCTGTTCTTAAGGATGATGGTGAAGGTGTCGGGCTGATCGTCACAATAAGGGATGCCTCGGAAATTGAAAAATTAAAGAAGGAGATTGATGACAGATATCATTTTTCCAATATTATAGGCAAGAGCCGGAAGATGCAGCAGTTATTCGAGCTCATTGAGACCCTGAGAGACACGGACTGCGCGGTGCTTATTGAAGGGGAAAGCGGGACAGGGAAGGAGCTTGTTGCCAGGGCCATCCACCATGAGAGTTACCGGAGGAACAACCCCTTCATAAAAGTTGACTGCAGCGCCATTGTTGAGGGCCTGTTTGAGAGTGAGCTTTTCGGGCATGTTAAAGGCGCCTTTACGGGCGCCATAAGAGATAAGATCGGCAAATTTGAACGCGCAGAGGGCGGCACAATTTTTCTTGACGAGATTGGGGAAATGCCTCTTGCCCTGCAATCAAAACTTTTAAGGATCATCCAGGACAGGGAGTTCGAAAGGGTCGGAGATTCAAAGACGGCCAGTGTTGATGTCAGGGTAATTGCCGCCACAAACAAGAGCCTTACGGATGAGATAAAGGCCGGCAAATTCAGGGAGGACCTTTATTACAGACTCTGTGTTGTTCCCATTGCAATCCCTCCGCTCAGGGAAAGAAAGGAGGACATCCCCTTTCTTATCAGTCATTTCCTGGAAAAATGTTCCAGGAAGATCCCCGGGAGACCCGGGATAACGGAAATAACGCCTGCGGCAGTTACCGCTTTAATGGATTATCACTGGCCCGGAAATATAAGAGAGCTTGAAAACGCAATAGAACATGCCTCTATCCGCTCCAGAACGAATGTAATTGACATTGAATCTCTTCCTCTTTCCATAACTGACTCTCAGGCAATGGAAGCAGCGCCAACAGCAAATGTCTTCAATTCGCAGGCAAGCAGAAAAGAGGCGGAAAAACATTCCATTGAAGAGCTGCTGAAGACGCACAATGGAAACAGGACTAAAGTGGCAAAACATCTGGGGCTCAGCCGGACCACCCTCTGGAGAAAGATTAAAACCTATGGTTTTGAAAAACCCGGAGATGTTTCATAAGTAAACATTTTTTGAAATTGCGTTTCATTTTAAAACAATGTATTGTGTCTATAAACCTGAACCGATTGATTTTATGAGGGATAGAGTGGTTTTTATTAATGGCATATAAATTGCTTATTATCAGAACCAAACATTCTTTAACCAAACAGGAGGTTCAAAAATGAGTTGTCCAAGATGTAGTGGTTTTATGGTTTCGCAAGTTTTTGAAGATTTGAGAAGTGATACGGGAGAGCTCTCTTTTAAAGGGTTTCGCTGTATGGTCTGCGGCGAAATTCTGGACGCACAGATCAGTTCCAACAGAGAGCACCGGCCGCATCATCAGGCAAGAAATCGCAAACTGATGAGCTATTAATTTCTATTCAGTTGAAAAGAGCATTTTTTGAGAAATAAAAGGATTTTAACTGAAAAGGATGTCACCCTGGAAGCATTGCCTGCAGTGACTCCTTTAAGTTACGAAACATATGTTTCAAATGGCGGGTATAGCGGACTGAATAAAGCCACAGAAACACTCGCGCCCGAAGGCATCAGGGAAATCGTTAAAAACTCAGGATTGCGTGGCCGGGGAGGTGCGGGATTCCCCACCTGGAAAAAGTGGGACATGGTCGTTCAACAGGAAGAAGGAAAACGTTACCTTTGTTGTAATGCCGCAGAAGATGAACCGGGGACCTTTAAAGACCGGTACTTGCTTCGCTCCAACCCCCACCAACTCATTGAGGGGGTGTTGATTGCCGCACATGCCATTGGAGCCGATGAAGCCTATCTTTTTATCAACTGCCGTTATGAGGAAGAAATTGATTTTATGACCTCAGCGCTAGACATATCAAAAAATCAGGGACATTGGGGAAAGCCAACGGAACATTTTCCTTCTGGTGTCACCTTAAAAATATGCCAAAGTCCAGGGACTTATGTGGCTGGAGAAGAAACCGCGTTACTGGAAGTCATTGAAGGACGTGTGGCTGCGCCACGGCAAAAACCCCCATATTACCCGACGATGCACGGGCTTTATGGAAAACCCACGGTTGTCAACAATGCGGAGACACTCTCCAACCTCCCGTATATCATTCGGGAAGGGGCGGAGGCCTTTCAAAATATCGGGTTGAAAACTTCTCCCGGGACGATGGTCTTTACCCTGTCAGGGGATGTGAATCGTCCCGGCCTTTACGAACGCCCGCTCGGAAGCCCGTTAAAAGAACTCATCAATACCTGCGGCCTTGGGGTAAAAGAAGGCCGTAAACTCAAGGCCCTGTTTCCCGGTGGCCCCTCGGTTCACATTATTCCTGCCAGCCAGGCAGATCTTTCCTTAGACTTTGACACTCTAAAAGCCGCGGGCACAGGTTTGGGCACGGGGGCAATTATTGTAATGTCAGAAGACGCCTGCATGGTACAGGCCGCCATCCGCTACGCCCGGTTTTTCGCGAGCGAGAGTTGTGGTCAATGTCCGCCCTGCAAATTGGGTACGGTACATATTTCTGAAATTCTTGAAAAAATCGAATCCGGTAACGGCTCTGAAAAGGATATTCAACAAGTGGAACAGGCTTGCGAAATGGTCAAGGGGCGTGGACAGTGTTTTCTATTAACCGGAGCCGCGATTGCGGTTGAAAGTATCCTTCAACATTTCCGGGGTGAATTTGAAAATCATGTTGAAAAAGGGCACTGCCCGCTCACGCCGCAACCGGTTTCTTAAATCTTTTAAGTATGTGCGGATCACTTCGGAATAAGACTTAATTTTCTTTATTTATTTCGGTTATGGTATAATACAGGTAATCTAAAAGCAGGAGGTCGATATGGTAATTATTACAGAACGCGCGAGCAATAAAGTCAAAGAAATCATGGCGGCTGAAGACAAGGCAGGTTACGGTCTTCGAGTTTACGTCGAAGGTGGTGGCTGCTCCGGTTTTCAATATGGCATGGCCTTCGAACAAGCAAACAACGATGAAGATGATGTCGTTGAAATGCATGGATTGAAGCTTTTTGTCGATCCCTATAGTGCCCCCATGTTGACTGGAACGGAGGTCGATTATCTTGACGACCTTCAGAATGCGGGATTTTCGATTAAAAATCCGAATGCAAAAACCACCTGCGGTTGCGGCCAATCCTTTAGTTAATATCTTCAGGCAGGTTGCCCCTTTTCTTGCTTTTTGGTCGATGAAAAGACTAAATCACAACTGTATGACCGTGATTTAGTCTTTTTTATTGCTCAATAAAATTGAGCATCGGGAGATTCCATGCAAATTACGATCAATGGAGAACAACAAGACCTTCCAGAAAAATGCACCGTACTTCAATTATTGGAGCAACTCAAGGTTTCTCCAGAGCGGATCGCAGTCGAGATTAATTTGACTGTGATTGACCGGTCGGTTTATCATGCCACCACACTTAATGAAGGGGATCACGTGGAAATTATCAGTTTTATAGGAGGAGGGGCGCATGCCGGTTGATACGCCATTGGTTATAGGAGGGATATCATTTCGTTCTCGTTTGATTGTAGGGACAGGCAAATACGCCTCTTTTGAAGAAACGCGAAAAGCCGTTGAGGCTTCCGGGGCAGACTGTGTCACTGTTGCAGTCCGCCGGGTGAACATTTTAGACCGAAATGAGGAAAACCTGCTCGATTACCTCGATCCCAAAACCTACAAAATCCTTCCCAATACTGCTGGATGCTATACCGCAGAAGAAGCAATTCGCACTGCCCGCCTCGCACGTTCCGCCGGAGTCTCAGACATGGTCAAACTGGAAGTGATCGGGGATCAACGCACCCTTTTCCCCGACAACGAAGCCCTGCTCGAAGCGACCGAAGTCCTGGCCAAGGAAGGCTTCATCGTTTTGCCCTATACCAATGATGACCCCATTATGGCACGAAAACTCGTCGATGCCGGCGCAGCGGTGGTCATGCCCCTGGCCGCACCGATCGGCTCAGGACTCGGTATTCGCAACCCCTATAATATTCAAATTATTATGGAAACAATTTCAGTACCTATTATTGTGGATGCCGGGGTCGGAACCGCTTCGGATGCCGCAATCGCGATGGAACTCGGCTGTGACGGGATTTTGATGAATACCGCTATTGCCGGAGCAGACCACCCCATTCAAATGGCGGAGGCAATGAATCATGCTGTGACAGCAGGTCGCCTGGCCTATCTAGCCGGACGTATCCCGAAAAAGCTTTATGCCCAGGCCAGCAGCCCCATTGAAGGCATGATTGAATAGAATCAAATTCTTTGCTGCTTTATAAAACATCCGCTTCATTTTCCTGCTATGGCTTCTGTTGATTTTAAGCTCTATATGATTAGTGGTCGTCATCAAACACAGGGGCGGTCTCTCATCGACGTTCTCCAGGCCGCCGCTGAAGCGGGTGTATCCGCTGTCCAGTTTCGGGAAAAAGACCTTAGCATGCATGACCAATACACTCTGGCAAAACAAGTACAGGAAATCACTAAAAAATTTGGCGTAAAATTGCTGATCAATGACCGCATCGACCTCTGCCTGGCCATCAATGCGGATGGAATACACCTCCCGTCTTCCGGACTTCCCATCAAGACTGTCCGCGGCCTTCTGGGGCCGGAAAAGTTAATCGCCGTATCCTGCCATTCTGAAAAAGAAGTTGAAGCGGCTGAATATTCCGGAGCTGATTTTGCGGTCTTGGGTCCTGTTTTTGATACGCCATCCAAGCGTCCGTTTGGCCCGCCGCTGACGCTCGACACTTTTCAAAAGATCAAGTCCCGCCACCCTAAACTCCCGCTTTTTGCCATCGGAGGAATCCATTTATCAAAAATCCGTGATGTTTTTTCCGCAGGAGCCGATGGCATTGCCATGATTTCTGCGATTTCAATGGCCAACGATATCCACGCAACAACCCGCCATATTTTAGATGAAATTCACCTCACTTCAGACCCGTCCAGATAAACTCACTACTATCGCTTTCTGAAATCCAATGAATGGGTAAGAATATCTTCAAAAAAATCAACCCCTTGTATCCGTAAATCAAAATAAGGTAGATTAAGCCCAAGCATCCTCACTTTCATCAAGAAGGACAGGGGTTCATTATCCGATGACTTTAGAAATCGCATTCGTTTTCCTTCTTGTTCTGGCAACAATCCTCCTTTTTATTGCCGAAAAATTTCCAGTCGATCTGGTCGCGCTCATGGTCATGGCCAGTCTGCTCGTCAGCCAAATTATTACGCCGGAAGAGGGAATTTCCGGCTTTAGTAACACCGCTACGGTTACAGTTGCGGCAATGTTTGTCATTAGCGCCGGGCTTTTTAAGACAGGGGCACTAAAAATAATCGGCCTCTATTTAGAACGCATCGCCCGACACAGTTACTGGGTCGCGCTCATTGCGATGATGCTTGCAGTCGGCATTATTTCTGCCTTTGTCAATAATACCGCCACCGTGGCGATTTTTATGCCAATGCTTCTCAATGTTGCACGCGAAGCCAAAGTCAGTCCTTCAAAGTTTTTGATGCCGCTCTCTTTTGCTTCAATGTTTGGAGGCACCTGTACACTGATCGGCACATCAACCAATATCCTCGTTAATTCTATTGCTGAGCGGGATGGCATCCCTTCTTTTGGTATGTTTGAGTTTTTTCCTGCAGTGATCGTTTTCGTTTACGCTGTATGGGCTCATCCGCCTCGGCTATACCGAGGAGACCGCTTACATGGTGCTTTTGGGCGTTCGCCTCATCCCTAAAAAACCAATGACTGAAGAGCTGACTCAAAAGTTTGGCATGGGAGATTATTTAACTGAAGTCATCCTCTTGAAAAAAGCCAAGTCTGTGGGAGAAAAGCTGGGGGATTCTCCTCTGGTGAAAGATCTTGATATTGATATTCTGGAAGTCTTTAGAAGCGGCCGAAGACTGCCCATTCCGTCACAGGATGTCATTCTTCAAGAATATGATGTTCTGCGTGTTAGAGCGAGTGTTGAAAAAATACGCCAAATTCAGGAGCGGGAAGGGATCGTCATTAAATCCGGACTTAAATGGCGTGACAAGGATTTGGAGTCAGAACATGCAGTTTTGGTTGAAGCGGTTATTGCGCCTCATTCTATGCTTGATGGAAAATCACTTGAAGATATTGGTTTTAGAGATCGTTTTGGGGCCTCTCCCCTTGCGATACGGCACAGCGGCGCCATACGGCATGAAAAACTTGAAACAACCGTTCTCAGGGGCGGGGACGCGCTTTTAATAGAGGTCAAACGCGACCATCTCGTACAACTTAAAAAACACCCTGCTTTTGTTTTTATTTCCGAAGTGGAACAACCTGTTTTTCGTAAAAGAAAAGTCACGCCTGCACTGACCATTGTCGGCGGTGTGGTCATAACCAGCGCACTTGGCATATTGCCCATTGTCGTCAGTGCCATCGTTGGCGCCATTCTTTTAATTTTGATTGGCTGCCTCACCCTGGAAGAGGCCTACGAAGCCATTGACTGGAAAGTGATTTTCCTGCTGGCCGGGTTACTCACCTTAGGGATCGCCCTGGAAAAAAGTGGCGCGGCGGCCCTGATCGCCGATGTTTTTATAAAATACATCGGCCATTGGGGACCCATTCCCCTGCTTTCAGCCTTTTTCTTTTTTACCACACTGCTAACCAATATCATGTCAAACAATGCCACCGCGGCCTTGCTTGCTCCGGTGGCCATTGTTGTTGCGCAATCTCAAGGCTGGAGTCCCCGCCCTTTTTTGATGGCCGTCATGTTTGGCGCTTCTCTTAGTTTTATGACCCCGATTGGATATCAGACCAATACCTTGATTTACGGTCCGGGACAATATCGTTTTTCAGATTTTATACGCGTCGGAACTCCCTTAAATATTCTTTGCTGGCTTATATTGACCTGGCTTATCCCTGTACTCTGGCCTTTTTAATGTGGCCATAATTCCCCTACACTCCTAAAAATATGCTAGGATACGCCTTTTATTAATGGAAGACTTTATGGGAAAAATTATAGCCATTGCCAACCAGAAGGGAGGGGTCGCAAAAACCACTTCTGCCATTAACCTTTCCGCCTCGCTGGCGGTCACAGAAAAACCGGTACTGCTTATTGACCTCGATCCGCAAGGCAACGCCACCAGCGGGGTCGGCATCGACTACGATACCCTGGAAGGAAGCGTTTACGACCTGCTCATTGGAAGAAAACCCTTTTCCGAACTCATTGTAAAAACACAGATTCCTCACCTGGATCTCTTGCCGGCACACATCGATCTCGTTGGAGCAGAGGTCGAACTGACTCGAATGGACCATCCAGAAATTGCCTTAAAAGATGGTCTGAAAGAAGCCCTCTTGCCTTATGAATATGTCATTATCGACTGTCCCCCTTCTTTGGGGTTTTTAACCCTCAATGCCTTGACCCTCGCGGACTCGCTGATCATCCCGCTTCAATGTGAATATTACGCCCTTGAAGGTTTGAAACTGTTGCTAAAAACCATGCAGCTTGTGCAGAAATCGCTTAACCCCACACTGACCATCGAAGGCATCTTACTCACCATGTTCGACAGCAGAAACAATCTGAATAACCAGGTCTCGGAAGAAGTTCACTCCCATTTTAGTCATCAGGTCTTCAAAAGCATCATTCCAAGAAACATTACCCTGGCTGAAGCCCCCAGTCATGGTCAACCCGTCCTTTTTTACAACGCCATTTCAAGAGGTGCACAAGCCTATTTGGATTTGGCCAAAGAAGTCATTCAAAATAACCTTCAACGCCCCAACTAAAAACCCGTTTTCACATTGAGTCCTTTTAGAGAGGCCCGGTTCAAGTCCATCCTTTTCCTTCTTTACACGCTTTTGTTTCAAAGAGCGAAGACCAAGACCTCTTGAAATTTATAAATATAAACTTATTTTATAACTAGGGAAGCGTGCGATAAAAACAGATCTGCTTTACCACAGTTACATTGAATAAAAAGAGGTGAACGAAGATGTTTAAAACATTGGCTCCCTGGCGGAGAAAGGACAAATGGCTTCCTTCCGAAACAACCGCTTATGATCATTTTCACGATGCAATAGACCGTCTATTTGATGAAACATTGGAGGGTTTTTATCAAAAACCCTTTTGGTCAAAGGATGAACGGTCATTCTTTAATCCACAGCTTGATATTACCGAAAATGAAAAGGCCTATGAGGTTTCTGTTGAATTACCGGGTTTGAATGAATCAGATATTGACCTTTCCTTTCATCATGGCGTCTTGACGGTTCGCGGTAAAAAAACGGCCACAGAAGAAAAGAAAGAAGCGCAGGCGTTTCATCGGGAATGCGCTTATGGATCGTTCCTTAGAACCATTCACGTTTCAGAGGATGTTGATCCGAAACAGATTAAAGCCCATTTTAAAAATGGCGTTTTAAAAATGATACTCCCTAAAACACACGAAGATACCCATCGTCAACGGATCGAAGTGAAGACCGGCTGACGACACCGCTTATGGGGGAATATAAATAGCATGGAATACCGCTTCCTGTTTATGTTCCCCCATTCAAGAACGGTTTTATTTTACGATAATTTTTCCACGCATCGCACGACCGTGAATGCCGCAATAATACGCACACGTCACTCTTTTAGAAAATGTTTTTTTGAATTTCCCCCCGGGGATAATCCCATCTGATTTAAACGCACAGATTCCATGTTCCGCATCCCCAACAATAGAATGTAATATTTTATCATCATTGGTCCAAACCACATGCCCTCCAAAATGGACAATGGCAGGGTTGGGTGAAAACGCCGAGTCCCCTAACTCCGAGGATTCAAAAAGGATTGAAACCGATTTTTTTTGCGGGTCTGGAATCCACTCACAGGAAGAAATAAGGATGACAAATTGAAGAAAAACAACGCCCCCAAGAAAATACCTTAGAAGAAAATGCCTTACGCAACGCATACTCTTCCCTACACCGTAATCACTTCCAAACAATCCTGAAAAACGATACACAGATCAGGGCTTTAAATCAACGGGTAGCGAATTCTCCTCCCTCCTTTAATCCCAGACAAAAAAAGGTTCATTGATTGTTTATAAACAATCAATGAACCTTTTTAACAGTACCTAAAAAAATTCAGGCGAAAAGATTAACCCGCCGCGGATTTTGTTTTTTCCTGTATTTGCTGCACAATCTGGGTAAAGCCTGCAGGATCATGGGCGGCAATTTCAGCGAGCACCTTCCGGTTCAGTTCAATACCGGCGTTTTTTAATCCTTCCATAAACCGGCTGTATGTAATTCCGGTCAAACGCGCTGCGGCGTTAATTCGAGCAATCCACAACCGCCTGAAAGTACGTTTTTTATTCCTTCGGTCACGATAGGCGTACAACAAGGATTTATCAACCGCCTCTGTCGCCGTTCTAAAAAGTTTACTTTTGGCACCAAAATACCCTTTTGCCATTTTAATGCGTGCTTTGCGCCGCTGACGGGTTTTTGGGCCTCCTTTAGCTCTTGGCATAACTTACTCCTTGAATAAAAAATCAATATTTGTGTTAAAGGTATGGCAGCGCACGAAGAAGCCCCTTGGCTTCTCCCTTCGAAACCAATGTACTCCCACGCATATTCCGTTTTTGTTTTGCTGATTTATGCGTAAGCAGGTGTCTTCTTCCAGCCTTATTTCGCTTCAGTTTACCGGAACCGGTTTTTTTAAACCGCTTTGCCGCACCCCGATGCGTTTTAATCTTCAGCTTCATTTATTCTCCTTTTATCGATTTCGGGGCCAAGACCATAATCATATTCCGCCCTTCAAACTTTGGGGCATATTCCGCTTGCCCAACTTCTTCTAATTGTTTTTGCACCTGAGCCATAATGTCCCAGCCTTTTTGTTTATAGGCCATTTCACGCCCACGAAACATCAACGTGATTTTAACCTTGTTCCGCGCCTCAAGGAAATCTTTTGCATGTTTTATTTTAAATTCCAAATCATGTTCGCCCGTGTACGGACGAAACTTGACTTCTTTAAGGTGCCCCCCTTTTTGACTCGATTTAAGAGAGCGCTCTTTCCTGCTGAGTTCGTATTTATACTTCCCAAAATCCATAATCCGGCAAACCGGGGGTTTTGCCCCTGGCGCGACTTCGACAAGATCCAAACCATGGTCCTCGCTTTTCTTGATCGCGTCCAATGGCGACATGATACCCAATTGCTCGCCTTCCGGCCCGATGACCCGGATTTCCCTTTCCCGAATATCCTGATTGACCCTCATCTTTTTATTTGTGGATTGAGGTCTATTTTTATCTCGTATCGACATTACCCTCCATATACAGGCCGTCTTTCAATAATCTCTTCTTTAATTTGATTGATGCAAAGATCAAAGGACGCCACACGCGTTTCTCCATCTCTACTTCGAACAGCGACAGTCTCCTCTGAAACTTCCTTATCTCCTACAATCAACATATAAGGGATTTTTAATAATTGGGCTTCCCTGATTTTCAGCCCCATCTTTTCACTGCGATGATCGACTTCACTGCGGATACCCGCGTGTTGAAGTGACTCATGAAGTCGGTCAGCGTATTCACGATGTTGCTCCGTGATTGGAATGACTTTGGCTTGAACAGGTGCAAGCCATGTCGGGAAAGCGCCGGCATAATGTTCAATCAGTACACCGAAAAATCGCTCAATAGACCCCATTAACGCACGGTGAATCATGATCGGCTGATGTGCCTTGCCATCATCTCCACGGTAAGACATTTCAAACCGCTCAGGTAAATTAAAATCAACCTGCACGGTGGTGCATTGCCATGAACGGCCGAGTGAATCCTTGATTTTCATATCAATTTTCGGTCCGTAAAAAACCCCTTCTCCCGGATCAATTTCATACGGGAGTCCTTTTTGTTTCAAAGCCCCTTCCAAGGCAGAGGTGGCCTGCTCCCAATGATCAAGACCGCCGACATACTTTTCAGGACGCGTGGAAAGATAGATATCATATTGCTCAAATCCAAAGGTACTCAGGACATGCGTTGTAAAATCAAGTACTTTTAAAATCTCGGATTCAATTTGATCAGGGCGGCAAAAAATGTGGGCATCATCTTGCGTAAATCCACGCACGCGCAACAAGCCATGCAAAACACCGGAACGTTCATAGCGATAAACTGTTCCCAACTCACCCCAGCGAAGCGGCAAATCCCGGTAACTTCTCAGCGATGATTTATAAATCATGATGTGAAAAGGGCAGTTCATGGGTTTAATCTGGTACGGGATGCCATCGACATCAATCGCATTGTACATATTTTCTTTGTAAAACGAGAGATGCCCGCTTTGTTTCCAAAGATCCTGTTTCGCCATATGAGGCGTTGAAACAAATTCATACCCCGCTTTCAGGTGTTCTTCGCGCCAAAAATCTTCAAGGGTTTTTCTGATCATCGTTCCTTTGGGGTGCCAAAGGATTAGTCCCGAACCGATTTGGTCCGAAGTCGAAAAAAGATCAAGATCCTTCCCCAAACGGCGGTGATCCCGCTTTTTAATCTCTTCAAGTTTTTTCAAATGCGCATCCAGTTGAATACGATTTGAAAACGACGTCCCATAAATTCGCTGCAACATCTTATTGTTTTCATCACCCCGCCAATAGGCCCCACCGGTTGAAAGCAGCTTCATTGCTTTAATTCTTCCCGTAGACGCCACATGCGGCCCCCGGCAAAGATCGATGAAATCGCCTTGTTGATACGCCGTAATCGGGGGTTCCATCTCACCGCGAATCAATTCAACTTTATAAGGCTCATCCATTTCCTCAAAGAGTTGAATCGCTTCTTCTTTATTCAGTTCCTTCCTTATGATTGGCAAATTACGTTTAATAATTTCTTTGATTTTATGTTCGATTTTTTCCAAATCATCAGGCGTAAAAGGCCGTTCAAAATCAAAATCGTAATAAAATCCATCTTCAATCGCGGGGCCAATGGTCACTTTTGCGGAAGGGAACAGCTCTTTCACTGCTTGCGCCATGATATGCGCTGAACTGTGACGGTAAATTTCACGGCCTTCGGGGGAATCAAAAGTAAGCAGCATCACCTCGGCATTATTTTCGACCGGTGCGGAAAGATCCTTGACAACCCCGTTCACCTGGACCCCAATGGTTTCCTTTGGACTTCCAAAGAGTTTGATCAGATCGAGACAAGTCGTTCCTGAAGGAACACTTTTTTCGATGCCTCCCTTTAAACGGAGCGTGATTTCTTTGTTCAAGGCAAACCTAAAGAAGTGAAGTGGAAAGACCTTTCAAATATGCGGGTTCTTTCTAAGATATTGATAATATAGACTTTCTGTGAATCACTCACAAATTCCCAGATATTCCAATGGTAGGCACGGGCGGTTTTGAACCGCCGACCTCTTGCGTGTCAAGCAAGCGCTCTCCCCCTGAGCTACGCGCCTTCAGAGGCCAAACTTATTTTATCCTATTCAAATGCCAAGATCTTGTCAAGAAAAATAGCAGGATTTTAGCAGCAGCCAAGATCATTAGAAAGATAAAACATCCCTATTTAATGACGTGATTTATAAAGAACACTCATGCCTTTTCGAGAAATAAGACTTGCATTATGCCATCCAAAAAGCGTAATGTGCACCTAAAATATTCATTTTTATTAAAAAAATTCCCTATAATTCTGTTTTATCGTATGATTATTTGAATATAATCATAAATAAAAAGGCAAACTGGCAGGCCATTTTCACACCCTTAATCCGAAAGGAGTATGAAATGAAAAAATTTTCAGTTGTCGTTCATTCCTTTTTTCTAACACTCTTACTGCAAATATTTTATGTGGCAAACCTCTATGCCGCTCCCCTGACCATGACCTTTGACGCCACACCCATAGGATGCCGGAGCACGCTCCCAACAAGCTACACGGAATCGGGAATGCGGGTCAGCTCAAGTTCACACGTCCACGTCTGTGAAAACCACCAGGGTCAGACCCAAAGCTTAAGGAATCACCGCGGGAGTACCACACATACCTATTTTTTCGAATATTCCGGCGGAGAGGCATTTGACCTGATTAGCTTTGATTTATCCACACGCTTCAGATCCTCAGACACCGTTGAATGGCACCCCGGCAGATCGACTTTTACTTCTTCCGAAGGAGGCAGCGCCACAATTGACACGCTGGGAACAACACTCTTTTCCGCGCCGGAATGGCAAAATATAACCTGGTTGAAATGGGATCAGGGGATAAACACACAATATTCTATTCGCAACACCAATACAATCCTGGATAATTTGCTCTTTCAACCCAGTATCGCGCCCGTGCCAGAACCCGCCACTGTCCTGCTTTTGACCACTGGAATATTTGGGATATTCGGTTGGAGGTTCTTCTTTAAAAACCCCGTTCGGGCCTAAGCCCAGTCTCAAGCCCGCATCGAATCCCCCTGATCGACAGACCTTGTACTGCTCAGCACCACCAAAGCGCCCAAAGCATCTCTAATCTCCAATAAAGAACTGTTAGCACGATATCGGCGCCTATTTTCGTCATCCCGCAGTTAGTAGATTAGTTGGAGTCACGGCTATTTATACACCTGCACCGCAGACTTATCCGGGTTTGGTACAATAAATTAATGCCCATTTTCATCATTTTACTTGTTATTTTCCTGACCCCTTTTTGCGTGTTCGCCGCACCCCACAAGTATCAAATCGATGCCGTCTATCACCAGAATAAACAAGAAATAACGGGTCACGAAAAAGTGACTTTCTACAATGATAGCCATCAAGCGGTTTCAGAGCTCTATCTGTTTTTATATCCCAATCTATACCGCCGAAAACATCCCGACCTGGACACTCGGTTCTATCGAAAAGCCTACCCGATCAATTTTAATTCAGCAGGAATAGACATTCATTCTATCGAGGATGCCTCCGGCACCACGCTTCCTTTTTTCCCAAACCCCTATCAAAACAGCATCATCATCAAAGTCACCCCCTCGCAACCTATTTTGCCACAGGAAGCCTTTGATTTTTTAATCCGGTTTACCACGAAAATTCCTCAAAAATGGGGCCCCTTTGGCTATTATGAAGATCTTGCCGCACTGCAAGGCGGCTGGCACCCATTTTTGGCCAACTTTGTCAATGGCGAATGGACTTTTCACGATCCGCCGGAGGACAGCCACTTTCAGGTTCTTTTAGATATTAAGAGCACTCTACAAGCCATCGCTTCAGTGTCCGCCAAAGAAATCTATCAAACAAATACGCGTCGGACCTATTTCTTTGAATCAGACCGCCTGCCATTCTTCTCTCTCTCTATCGGGCGGCGCTTTACAACACATGAACTTAAGGTCGGGGAAATAGGCATCACCTACCACGCTTTGTCACGGGACAGTGCGTATGCGGATCAAATCACTCACCTCACAAAAGCGGCCCTTGTTTTTTTCACTAAACGGACGGGACGTCCTCCGCCGATTCATCTTCACATGTCCAGTGCGGGCCTCTATCAGGACTTAACCATACCCGGAGCCAACTTTCTCTATATAAACACACGTCTTTTCAAGGTATTCTCTACCTTAAAACGTTTTCATGAAGCCAGCCTGGCGTATGGCCTTTACCGCCTGATCTGGCGAAAAAAACGACCGAAAGAAGCTTGGTGGGTCATAGAATCCCTTGCCCAAATCGACGCGGAAGCCTTTATGGAATATCGCCACGGAAAAACTTTTAATTTAGGCCAATGGTTAAAACCCATTGCATTCATCCCCTTAATTGATCAAATCCTGTATTCCGATGATCTTCCCATGCGCCAGGTTTATTTTAAAGAATCAACCCGCCCTGTGGTGAGTGAGGACATCCGCTTTTTTAATAATCCACCCTCTGAAAGTCCGAATATATTTTCAAAACTGACCAACCTGCTTGGTGAAGATTTAATGAATCAAACCCTTGTGACCTACCTCGCACAAGAAAACAAAAACGCACTCACTTTTCGAGAAATCCTGACAAAAACCACAGGGCAAAACCTGGGCTGGTTAATTGACCAGTGGCTAAATGCCCGAACAGAGCTGGACTTTGAATTACGCCATGTTCATCAGGATAAAGTCGCAAAAACATACCAAACGGCAATCGAAATAAAAAAAAACGGGGAAGGAATCGAACCCCTGCAAGTACACGTTAGAGAAAAAAGCGGTAAAGTCACTCCCCTTATCTGGGATGGTGTGGGGGAGTCACACCGTTTTGAACTGAAAACACAAACCCCGGTTCGCATTGTCGAGCTGGACCCGCATAAACTATCCAATGACCCAAACCGCTTCAATAACCGCACTCCGCCAAAATGGAAATTTTTACTGGATCAATTCAGTTTTAATTATGATTTTCAAACAAAGTTTCTAAGCTACAAGGCCGGTTTTCTTTTTCAACGGGTGTACGACGCACAAAAATGGATTCGCCTCCGCTTTTCCCACACAGACGCTGGAGACTCTGAACATCTTGGATACACCCACACCATTCGAAAAAATCATGTGCTGACCACCGCGCTGACCCACACAAAAACAGAAGAAAATCCGGATATGGGTCAGCCCTCGGAAGAAGCCAGCTATATCACAATCGGGTATGACTTTGTTTTCCCCGATGTCCCCCTGTTGCCGGATTCACTGCAACGCTTGACCGCAACTTTTCCTTCCTTCGATGTGGGACTCGATTTTGACCAGGATTTCACCTCAGGGGACTACGAACACGCATTATCCCTCAAAATGACGCTAAGACGGGTCTATTCTTTTTCCAATTATCACGAATTCGCCGGCCGGATTTTTATTGGACAATCCACTGGCCGCCTGTTTAGAAACAGCCGTTTTTTCCTGGGCGGGTCAAACGGGATGCGAGGATACACGCCGCTGGTCTTCGAAGGCGAAAATATGTCTCTTTTTTCGGTAGAATACCGATTTCCGCTTTTTTATGAAACGGACATTAATTTTCTCGGCCTTGTTCATACCCATACCTGGCAAGGGGTTCTCTTCTCGGATGCCGGCATGGTGACCGATTCCCATAATGTCTTCGACTTTGAGCAATATCAATCCGATATCGGTTTTGGACTGCGTTTCTTTGTGGATCTATTTGGTGTATATCCCGCGATCTTAAGAGCCGACATTGCCAAACCGATCGATCCTCCAAGAGAAGACGAAGATAAAATCCACTACTATTTGAACGTGGGCCATTCATTCTAGACCGGCAGAATGTTGATCCTTCCCGATCAATCCCTGAACAATAGTTGACCATCATCCATCGTCTTGCTAAAATTTGCCAGTCATTTCAAATATTGCGCTCAATTATTCAAGGTATTGATTTTTGCTCAAAATCAATGAGATCTACCATAGCATTCAAGGAGAATCCAGTTATGCGGGCCAGCCTTGCGTCTTCATCCGCACGACAGGCTGCAACCTCCGTTGCCATTGGTGTGACACAGCGCATGCATTTGAAGATGGAGAAACATCATCCATCGACGCCATTTTAGAAACCGTAGCGGACTTTTCCTGCCCTCTTGTAGAAATCACCGGCGGAGAACCACTCCTGCAAAACGAAAGTTTTACACTGATCAAAGCCTTGCTGGATCAGGGGTATACGGTGCTCATCGAAACCAGCGGGTCAATCTCCATTAAAGAAGTAGACCCGCGCGCCATTATCATTATGGATATCAAATGTCCCGGTAGCGGCATGGCAGACACCATGTATTGGGATAATTTATCCTTTCTCAAAAAACAGGATGAAGTCAAATTTGTAATCGCAGATGAAGACGACTACGAATGGGCCAAAACCATTCTTGCAACACATCGATCCTTACGAGATAAAACAATTCATTTTTCCCCGGTTTTTGGAGAAATGAACCCACGCGAGCTATCCGAGTGGATTATGAGAGACCGTCTGGCGGTCCGGCTTCAGATCCAGTTACACAAATATATCTGGGATCCAAGTATGAAAGGGGTGTAAACAATCAGTATGGAAATTCATGTCCAAAGCGGGCGCTTGACTCAAATAAAGGGCAAAATTTGTATTATTGGATATTTTGAAGGAGACGGGGCCAAAGGCGTAATCGCCACCTTGAATCGGGCGCTAGGCGGTAAAATTCGGGACACCGCTTCCGCAGAAGGATTTAAAGGGAAATTCCTCGAAACACTGCTCCTTCGGAGCGAAGGAAAGATCGGGTTTGAACGTTTAATGCTCGTGGGCCTGGGGAAAAAAAATGCCTTGACAGAAGATCGTCTCCGACAATCTGTCGGGAAAGGAGCAGCCGCAGTCCAGAAATTAGGATTGCCAGCGACTTCAATCTATTGCGACACGAAATATCTGGGAAAAGAAGCGGCCGAGAGAATTTCTCAAATAATGATCGAAGGACTGATTCTCAGCCTTTATCAGTTTGACCAGCTCAAGACGAAAAAAACCGGTCAGAATAAAATTAAAACCTGCACACTCGTCATCGAAAATACCAAAAATACAACCGCTGTTGAAACCGGAAGCCAGCGGGGAAAAATCATTTCAGAAGGCGTCTGTTTTGCACGAGATCTGTGCAGCCTGCCTTCGAATATTGTTACCCCGACCTATCTTGCTGACCAAGCCGCCAACATTGCGGAAGCAGACCATATGTCTGTCGAAATCCTTGACCGTGATACCATTCAGTCCCTTGGCATGGGCGCATATTATGCCGTAACACAGGGAAGTGACGAACCCCCTAAATTTATAGTCCTGAACTATCAAGGGGCGCCACAGGGTAAAAAGAAACGCCCCATTGCGCTCGTCGGAAAATCCGTGACCTTCGATACCGGCGGGATATCCCTCAAACCCTCTGAAAATATGGAGCAAATGAAGTACGACATGTCCGGTGGCGCCATTGTGCTGGGCGTCATGAAAATCATTGCTCAGCTCAAACCCCCAATTAACCTGGTGGCCATTATGCCTGCAACAGACAACATGCCCAGCGGCAAAGCCGTACATCCAGGGGATGTCGTTACTGCCCTTTCAGGAAAAACAATAGAAATTGTGAATACGGACGCTGAAGGCCGGCTTTGTTTAGCAGACGCACTCACTTATGCCACTCGTTTTAAACCCTCTGCCATTATCGATCTTGCAACACTAACCGGGGCCTGTGTGATCGCACTGGGACAGCATGCCATGGGCATGATGGGTAATCAGGCCCGGTTAATCTCAAAAGTTCAGGTGGCCGGGGCCGCTGTTGGAGAACGGACCTGGGAACTCCCGCTTTGGGAAGACTATTATAAACAAATCGAAAGTGATGCAGCCGATTTAAGAAACGTCGGCGGTCGGCCTGCCGGCACGATTACCGCCGGGCTTTTTTTGAAACAGTTTGTAGATGATATTCCCTGGGTCCACCTCGATATCGCCGGAACCTCCTGGTATAACGATGGTAGACACCCATATGTCCCCAAAGGGGCCAGCGGCATCGGTGTGCGTCTCTTGGTCCAATTTTTAATGAATGAAGCCAGTAGGAACAAACGATGAATCGACGACATAAAGTAGGCCAGCTTTTCATGGTCGGGTTTGAGGGCACAAGCCCTTCGAAAGAAATTAAAAAACTGATCCAGGATTACCATATTGGCGGGGTGATTTTATTTTCCCGCAACATTGAAAGCCCGGAGCAGCTGGCGAAACTGACTGAATCCCTTCAGGCGCTTTCCCCGGATGCGCCGCTTTTGATTGGTAT
Source organism: Nitrospiria bacterium (assembly GCA_945787655.1). GTDB lineage: Bacteria > Nitrospirota > Nitrospiria > SBBL01 > JAADHI01 > JAADHI01. The sequence continues at coordinate 18,918 of CALZIJ010000034.1, forward strand.
TGATCAAGAAGGGGGAAGGATTTCCCGCCTTCCCAAACCGTTCACACAATTCCCGGCGGCAAGAACCATTGGGCGTTGTGATGCCGTCCCTCTGACCTACCGTAACGCCGAAGCCATGTCGAGGGAGCTGCTTGCTGTCGGGATCAACATGAATTTTGCTCCCGTCCTCGATATTAACACCAACCCCCGGAATCCGATTATAGGAGACCGGGCTTTTGGTGAAAACCCCACGATCGTTTCAAAACATGGTCTGGCCACCATCGCTTCGATGCTGGACCAGCGTATGATTCCCTGCGGCAAACATTTTCCAGGCCATGGGGATACGGACAAGGATTCCCACGAAACCCTCCCCGTGGTCAGTTTGGCCACCAGCCGGATGACGGACCGGGAATTAAGACCTTTTTTACATGCCATCGAAAACCGGCTGCCTTGCATTATGACGGCGCATATCTGCTGCCACGCCTTTGATCAGGATTTGCCCGCCTCCCTGTCTAAAAACATTATCACGACGCTCTTAAGGGAGACCATGCAGTATGATGGCGTTATTGTGACAGACGATCTGGAAATGAAAGGCATCACTGAAAAATATTCAGTCCCCGATGCCGCACTCAAAGCATTTTCTGCCGCATCGGACCTGCTCCTTATTTGCCATTCATATTCACTTCAGGTTGAAGCGATTGAGGCCATTGAATCCGCATTGGAGAATAAAAAGATCACTGAGGCACGTCTGAACCAGTCTCTTGGGCGTATCCTCAGCCTTAAGGAACACTTTATTCTCAATCGGCCAAAACTCGACCTGGAGGCCATGAGACAGGCCATCGGGTCTGAAACCCATCAGGATCTGGTCGAAACCATCCAAGAACGCGGGCAGGGTTAAGTCCGGTCATTTGTCTTTAAAAACAGAGAACCCATAAAAAATCTCCCACACGTGACTGCTTTTTTTGATTAAAAGTAGTCACCGCACAACGTGCATTTCAGAACCCATTTCGACTAAAGAAATTTCCCAGGCGTCCGATAAGAATCTTTAAAGCATGGGGACGGTTCATCCAATGCGATGAACCTGTCTATTTCATTTTAAAGATTACTTTAGGAGAAAAACATGGGAATGAATGTCCGCCCGACTTTCGCTTATCTCGTCCTTATACTCGCCCTCACCGCTTTATCCGGATGCGGAGAACAGGCTTCTGCCGGTAAAGCAGGACTTTTTGTCGATGACTCAACCCAGGCCTTTCTTAAGTCGGAATTTGAAGACACCAAAGCCTGCGGCAATTTTGAGAAAGGCGCTTTCGAAGAAGTATCGATAACAATTATGCCCCCCACCTTTCCATGTAAACATTATGCCGGAGGGTGCAGCGGTGAATACGTCAACCCCAATCACCTTAAAGTGGGCTCTTTATATGTGTGGCGGCACGAGGTTATTCACTACCTCCTGGACCTGAACCGAGGAGACCCGGACGCCGCCCATCAGAGCATACTCTTTAAAAACTGCATCTAAAATTGAGGCAGGAATCGGATTTATTCCAGAACAACGGCAACCGTTCCGTCATCTTGATCTACAACCGGCATTGATTTGTTACAGTGCGGACACTTCACATAAACCAGGTTATCGAAGAGTCCGATACTGTAATGATTCACCAACAAATCAAATTCCTTTTTACAGGCAGGACACGCAGAAAGGTAACGTTTAAGGAAACGGTTCACTTCTGATTGAATCCCATAAATTTGGCTTTGTAAACGGAGGACCTCTGCTTCAAGGCAGTCAATCCGCTTTTCCAAGGCGTCAGACATGGCGCGCATGATAATCCAATCGAATGACCGTGTCAATTATAGAATGACACAACTCATTTAAGGCCTTAAATACAATACCTTCTTTCATCTAAAACAATCTTCTACAGTGAAGACCACGCGCTTGAGGAATTTTTATTGTTTTTTATCTTCAAGCACGCTATGATAGAAATCTTTGAAAAATCCATCAATGTGAAAAATGCAAGAAAATATTAACATTAAAACACAACCCGCGATACAGGACTCTTCTCCGGAAGATACTCAAAGACAAATCGTCGATCAAAAGGATTTGGCGGTACTTTGGGCGATAGGCATACTCGTGTCCCTTTTACTGTCCTTCGCTGGTGCTTCGTGGGAGCCTGCCCGTTATGAAGCACGGCAAAGCACCAGTGTTGACCCGACAGAATCCCGTGTGGAAAATAGCCAGAACCAAATGGTTGCGGATGCACTCAATGACGGCACCATCGAATATGATCCTTCCATGGATGCGTTGGTTCAGTCGAAACCCATTTACTACACCGTATTTTTTGACGTGATTCGACTTTCCCTCTTTCCTACAGGGCCGCTTGTTATTATAGGGCTTCTCCTCAGAAAATCTGTGCAACAATATAAGGCACGGAAACAAAACCTTGCCTGATCAATGTATTTAAAGGCAGAACCTTTTTTCTTAACACAATCATCACGGGAGCTTGGCCTTTATTCCTGATACGGACCCATCCGGGAATCAAAATTGAAATCTGCGGCCTTTTTCAGTACTGATGCATAACCCTGGATCCCAAAATAAAAGCAGGCAGTCCCGGAGGATTTTCGCTTATGCGCGGCCCTATTGGAGAACATTAAGCATCGCCACCCTGTGCCTGCTGCTTTCCTCCGGAATCAGTTTGAGCCTGCCCTGGATCGTACGGGGTCCCATCGACGCCATGGTGAGCCAAAAACAGATCCCGCCGCTCAGCACCTTATTCGGGTTGGTTTTTCTTTTTTTAATTCAGGCCTTTTTATCCTTTGGGCATAATTATTTGTCCGGCGCAACCGGGCAGCGTGTCCTGGCAGACCTGCGGGTCGGACTTTTTTCACATTTGCAAACCCTGTCCCTCCCTTTTTTTCTGCGGCGGCGCACCGGGGAACTGCTCTCCCGGCTGACCAACGACCTGGGCGTGGTACAAACACTCGCGACAGAGATGCCCGTTAACCTCATTCGGCAGGGACTCATTTTAATCGGAGGCATCGCCATCATTCTCTACATGAACTGGCGATTGAGTCTGCTTGCATTTATTCTGATTCCTGTCGTCGTCCTCTCCGCGCGATTTATGGGTAAACGCTTGCGAAAACTGTCAACTGCCGTTCAGGATCATTTGGCTCAGACCACAACACTCATGGAAGAAATGATCACGGGGATTCGATCCATCAAATCCTTCAGCCGCGAAGAATACGAAAAAACCCGATTTTTACAACAAATTAATAAAACACTGGACATCATGTTGAAACGCCTTCAAGTATCCGCTGCTTTCGGCCCGATGATGGTCTTTTTAGGGTTCAGCACGGCCTGTGGATTGATGTGGTATGGCGCACGAGAGGTTTTTTTAGGACACATTAGTCCCGGCGAGCTGATTTCATTCGTGATGTATTCGATTATCATTACCGGCCCGGTCGGAAGTTTCGCACGACTTTTTTCACAATTACAGGAAGGTCTCGGCGCCAGCCGGCGTGTTTTCGAATTGTTGGATACTGCGCCACAAATTACAGACCAACCCGATGCCCGTCCCTTGCCGGTCATTCATGGTGCAATCCGGTTTAATCAGGTTTCCTTTCATTATCTGGCTGATCAACCCGTCCTTCATAAAATAGAATTTTCGGTGGCCCCTGGCGAAAAAGTCGCGCTGATTGGTCCCAGCGGCGCCGGAAAAAGTACATTAATTCACTTGCTCCACCGTTTTTATGACCCGGTTTCCGGGGAAATTCTCATCGACAATAGGCCCTTAACGTCCATACAAATCAAAAGCTATTATCGTCATATCGCCTATGTGCCGCAGGAGGTTCTCCTATTTGGCGGCACACTCCGCGACAACATCCTGTACGGGAAACTTGACGCCGATGAAGAAACCTTGATTGCCGCGTCTAAAGCGGCACATGCACATGACTTTATTATGTCTTTTCCGGATGGTTATGAAACGATCGTGGGAGAAAAAGGAATGACCTTGTCCGGCGGACAGCGGCACCGTATCGCCATCGCACGGGCTTTTTTAAAAGATCCCAAGATACTTATTCTTGATGAAGCCACTGCCTATCTCGACAACGAATCGGAGCTTTTCATACAAGATGCTCTGGAGCGGCTCATGCATAATAAAACCACTTTTGTGATTGCACATCGCCTCACGACCATTCAAAAAGCCGACCGGATACTGGTTCTCAACAAAGGCCGTCTGGTCGAGCAGGGAAGCCATGATTCTCTCATGAAAAACGAGGGGCTTTACCGCCATCTTTATACATTAAAACAGGTTGGTGCTGAGGCGGATTCCGTTTAATTAGAGCAAACGCAGTGGGCCGAAAAAACCGGAGGCGGCATTTACGTGCCTGCGAACCGGGGTTATATTATCTTGCTCACAATACATCCGATAGCTTAAAAACACCTTTGCTCACCGGAGTCAGGCGATTCAACACGAGAAGCAAGCATTCTGATTTGAACGATACCCCCCGGCACAGGCCCCAAAGATTTACAATCATTCAGTCTGCTTGAGCAAGGGGCAGGGGCCTCTTTAATTTATGGATCCAAGTTAAAATACTTTTTTGCTATTTGAAAGTTTACTCAACTTGGAAACGTAACATTTATTTGGACGTCCCAAATGACATTGTTTAGTACCGGTACAATCCATTTTCATCGTAGGGACAATCCGGATCAAATGCACATTGATCTCGTTTTTTCTGTTTTTCTTTCATTTCCTTGTCCACCTCATCATTCATAATCCATATGACGCCAAGGACACCCACCACGATAATCGACAAGCCTGCATCGACGGCGACCGTGATCGGTGTCGCAAAAACCCTGATGGTATAATCTTTCAACTTGGCCAAATTGTCTTTTTCGATATAATAAACACCGCTGTTTTCATCTTTATGATACGCTATACTATTTGAGTTTAAGTCCGCCTCGGAGATGTCATTCGCCGAAACCGCTACATATTCGTTTGGATTTGTCGCCTTCCAAAGCGCAGGCGTAGCGCAGCCATAAACGGTGAAGACCAATAACACGACCATTATTCTGAGATGACAAACGTTAACGAGATTTCCCCTCGTCTAAAAAAATAGAATGTTTGCAATCAACACAAAAAAATTGCCCGAGATCATTACACTTATCGGCTCATTTTAATTTAGGGAAAAATTACTGCTCTTTTTATAGCTGTCGCTGCCAAATGTACGATGGAAAACTTTATCTTAAAAAGGTGATGTATTTTTCTCATTTGTATCGTCAACAGATGCGTTTAGGAAACCAAGTGACATTTCTAACACTTTAATTGTTACTTTTTAACCGTCAATTATTTTTGAACAACAAGCAATGGCTTTAATCAAACTCATCACGGCTTAACCTGGTCTAAGCTGAGCACCTTGTTAGGCATCTCTGGTCCGCCGGGCTCGAAACAAAGACTGCGCACCCGAAATAACGAGTAACATTGCTGCGGCAACTGAAGCTGCGGTTACATAGAACATCGCTTCAACCATGAACCCCGCGTACTGCACCAGGCTGGACCGGCCAAGAAAGTTCGGAAGAATGACAGCGAGATGCCAAAAACTTATACAGATAAAAACGAGAGCTGTGATCAGGCGCATATATCCATCGATGAAAATATTTCTGACAGAGATAAACGTCCAAAGGAGAAGAATCAAGAGACTCATCACTGGTGGAATAAAAATAAGAATCGCTCCCAACAAAACTGACAGCACAACAATGCTAGCAAGAATACCATGTCTATTCATTCTGCCCAATGACCAAGCGAACCTCACCGCCCTAAAACAAAAAAAGTCATTATGGCGTTGGTTTGAACAGCAGGGTAAACCATTTTTCAAACAGGATCAAAAACGGGCTAACAGTGTAATATGAAAAGAATCATCGTCTGTTCCTTCGGAATTTTCAGCAAAAAATTTCTCAAATTCCAAAGCAACAGAAAAAAAAGGGCTGACAAAAGTATTGATATTGACCGAAACAGTGTCCCCTTCGACGTTTTTTTCATCCCCCGAATTTAAACCGAAATGACTCCCAAAACTGACCCCGGGTGTAAAATAGTAGTCTCCAACAATATCAATGGTGGTATTCGATCCATCATCACCAGGGTCATCAAATTGTGTGATACCGACCTCAGCTTCGATATTAATGGCCCTACCGTTTCCGAATTTATTGACAAATTTCGAGCTAAGCTCATACGTGTCTTCATCAAAAGCCCCATTCACGACACTCACCCCGGATACCTCCAGTTCCTGGCGAGTATACCCAAATCCAATAAGAAAGCCATTTTTCACATAAATACTCATTTTCAGTCCATAAGTATCCAGCGTGAGCACACCATCCACAGGTGGATTGAACTCGACATCTGATTTGGCAATCATGGCGTCGATCACCAACGGGAAACCGGGTTTCATGTATGTAACGATTCCACCATACAAAGGTCCGTCTGCCTTTCCAAAAGATGGATTATCCAGATTATTGATGCCATAAAACACAGCAACACTTCCAATGCGTTCTAAAAATGCGGCTTCGGCATATGGATGATTGGACAGATTGACTGGAGAAAAATGCTGCCTGGCCAAAATGTTATATATTTCACTCACGTTGTTATCATCATCCTCAGATTTATCAAAGGTCATTGTAATTTGTGTTTGGAACTCCTCCTGTGCATAAGCAACACTGACATTAAAAAGCGATACCAACAACACAGATGAGCAAATAAAAAAATTGACAGTCTTTTTCAGAATAACCTCCATTCATTCTTCTGATCCCGAAAATTAATAATCGCCAGTTCCAGCAATTAAGCTAAACCTCACCGCCCCACAATAAAAAAAATGACGGGTTTCTGTGGTCAGGCTGAGTAGGGGATGGGATGAATATTGAAAATGGGTTCAATCTCTAGTCCCTGCTAATTGAATCCCTACTATTTTTAGTCCCTACAGATAGTGTTCACCAAGAACTTGATAGGATAGATTATTTACCAGACCCTTCCATTCCATTTGTTGCTTTTTGCAACTCCTCGCTTAAACGTTCATTTTTCTCGATCTCAGCACTACATGTCGAAGAAGAATAGGTTGTTGCCCTTGCTGTGTAAATATTCCCTCCGAAAAACCACATTTTTATTGTACGAGAAGATGAGATAGAAGGCTTCCCTTCTTTCTTAAAGCTCACATGACAATCCAAATCAACAGTTCGCAACCCGGGTTCAATGACAATATGTTGATTTGCATTAAAAATATGAGGTTCTGTTTCTATTCCTTCTATTTTTTCAACTGAAACTGATTTACTTTCTCCAAAAGCACCAAATATTAACAGGCCAATAAGAATAACGACCTGAGCAAACCCGCCCCCCAAGACAAATCGTTCAACCAAACCCGTTTTATACGGTCAGGTTGAGCGACGTGGGTGCGACCTAGAACCTGACTCCCTTATATTAATTGATGAAAATTCAATTTTGCGCCCCATTAAGAACAGCGAACTACAGAATGAATGATGTTCCTATTTCAAAAGATTGTATTTCTTTTTAAAATATTCCCGTTGGCTTTCCGCCAAAAAAGCCAGACCTTAAACCCCATGTGCATTTAGCATGTGCCCAACATTGGAAGATGTTTTATTCGGTGATACGTCAGAGACAACGATATACAATGTTTTAATTCAGTGACTGCTATTTCATCGCTTTCATTAAACACAATTGCTCTGTTTCCTTCAAATTTGAATTGGTCTCTGTAAATTTCTCTAAATGTGTCTACCAACTTCGTTTTACAATGGAAATACATGGCGTATTGATCCGATTTTGATTTTTTCCAGCCGATCCTGATCGTACTTCCATTTTTTGAAATATAGCTTGGTTCCCCCCATTTTAGAGTCTCCTCTATTTTATTCAAGCCTTCTATTTCCGACGCGGTATCAAAAACAAGTTGACGAAGGAACAATAATTTTTCACGAATTGGCTCTGGATAATTATCGAAGAATTCTAATACTTCTGAGCTCTCGATTATTTCTATATTCACTACTGAAGACCTCACACCCAACGGGTTGAGGTAAGCTGCACCTTTTTCAGCTTGAGGGCACAACGACCTTGTGACAGCAAGTGAAATAGGGCAGTGCCGCAAAGCGGTGTCTGCTTCAGCAATGTTTCGGCGGCGCGCAGCGGCACCGAAACAACAGCTTACCGCAACCCGTTCAGCCGCGAGGAGCGCGGCTGAACGACCAAGCTAACCCGGCGGCGCCACGAGTTTAAACAAAATCGCCAAGGAGTATGCGGTCAGGTTGAGTGGCGGGTTATGTCATTTTCAGCTCTGAATTTCTTCGAGCCGAAAAAGTCGGTTTTTTCGTATATTTTATGTACTCAACTGGCCTGCTTATAGGTTTCTACTTCCTTTTCGAGTCGTGAACCCAGCTTATCTTTTTCGACTTCAAGATTGTATCTTGTTTGAAGATTTAGCCAAAACCTGTCAGATGTGCCAAAAAACTTAGACAGGCGAAGTGCCGTATTCGCTGTGATGGCTCGGCTACAATGGACAATTTCATTGATTCGTCTGGCCGGGACATTTGTAGATTTTGCAAGGCGATATTGGCTAATTCCCATGGGTTTCAAGAATTCTTCCAACAAAATTTCTCCGGGATGAATCTTTGGTAATCTTTTTTCATGCATATCGTTCCTCAATGATAATCAACAAAATCGACGTTATAAGCATTTCCTGTTTTCCAGCGAAAACAAATCCGCCATTGTTTGTTAACTCGAATACTATATTGACCCTTGCGGCTCCCATGAAGTTTTTCAAGACAATTCCCAGGTGGACAACGAAGATCTGCGATTAATTCCGAACCATCAAGTAGATCTAGTTTACGCTGCACCAGTTTCTGAAGAGAAAGTGGAATATCCTTAATGCGAAACCGCTTAAAGATCCTTTCGGTGTTTTTGTCTCCGAAG
>CALZIJ010000035.1 GCA_945787655.1 Nitrospiria bacterium
TTTTGAGGTAATACGAAACAGTGCCAAAGACTCTCTAAAGCAATTAAAGTTTGAACGGCCTTTAATAAAAAAGCAGCTATCGAGAAAGTGTGACAAGAAAAATATGTAGGGCCAGGTCACCCTTTGACCTTTAATCCCAGTTACAGGGCCAGGTCTTGAAATCGGGTATACTCAGTGAGCTTGAAAGTGAAACAAATTCAAATGCCGAGACCTGACCCTAATTTTTGCTCATTGAATTGAATGACTATAACCACTTCAATATTATGGAGCCTGCTTCTAATGATATTGAAAACCGCATTTTCCCTTAAAATGAATTGGTGCCTGTTATTGTTATGAAAAAAATTCGAATTATGGGTATCTTGATATTTGGTTCATTATTATTTGTGCCGAGACCATCTCTAGGAGCCGAAATGCTACCACGGGGACATGGACAGATTGACCTTTTAACCCCGGTGGAAGGGTTTAAGAAGCGGTTAAGGAAACTAAACTTAAAAGTGGCCCGAGAGACAAAAGAAATCGAAAAAGTAACAAGTCTCCCGCACCATTCTTTTTTAGTTAAAAACCCGACCAAAGAGATACGTGTAATTATTTATATTTTTTATGAAGGAAAACTGGTGGGCATGCAGATAGAATATAACATGCGGACATTTAAAGAGAATTACAATCTGGATTTTGATCGATTTTTAATCGGTTTTAAAAACAAGTATGGAGAGCCTGTTGAAATAGAGGACCGGAGTTTTCTCGCGCTTGGATTAAAGATGCTTGCTTACCGGTGGAAGGATGAAAAGACTTTACTCCAGCTGACCATGAGCCCTCCTGGGAAAGAACCGATTTCTCAAAGAGGCACACTCGGAGCGATCCAGTTACTCCTCCATGACAAGGAGCTGAAAAGAAAATATAACCAGGATATTTGGGAAAATCTTTATCCCAAAGTTAGAGAAGGACTTGAAAAGGAAAGAAGATTCATAAAGAAAGATCCTTCACCCGATCGAATGATTTGGTTCAAATAAGCCAAAATGGCTCGGTTTGTTGGGGACAGGTCATGACTTAGCCCCTCACTGTGAGAGAGGCATTTTCAGCGGGTTTCCCCGAACCCGCTGCTACGGAGTTCTATCTTGGTTTGCGCCACCATGAGATTCCCTTTATACGCTATCAAGCTCTTCATCACATTAGAATGGAGTGCCGCCCAGAAACAATACACGCAATGCTCGAAGCATTAAATGACCCTGTAATTTCTATTCGACATTTAGCGGTAGAACGCCCTTCGGTTTCATCGTCGAAATCAGGCAATCCAATAGCCTGTGAATCATCGATATAAAAGACTTTGGAAATTGGTGTGAGAAAGGAACACGCCCTTCTTTAAAACATGAGGCGCATTTAAATCAGCGCTGTGATTTTATTTTTGACTGACGATATTTGACCCCGATGTGGTCAATAATAACTTCACAGGCGGTATTGTGTTCTCCCTTCAGGGAAAGAAGGTCCTCAATTTCATTGAAGGTCAATTTGATTGAGCGTGTTTAATCTATCGGCATCTTTCCAACACCTGCCTTAAAGCACCAACGATATCCGGATGGACACGTAAAGGTTCCAAACAGCACCGAGAGGCTTTTTGTTGATATTCGGCAGGCTCATTGAGTGGGTTCTAAGGGGCGATCGTATTGTTTGGACTTATTCCCTGTTCTGAAATGTGTTGAGACTTCGCCCCCAAAACAGGTTTAGTCTATGAAAACGAATCCTATCCGCAACGCGGACAAATATTTATAGAACCGGTTAAAAGCGGGATCTTAATCGTCCGAGGAGATGTCCTACAATAGCCCTTCAAAAAAATCATGGCCTTTGTCGTCGACGATGATAAAGGCGGGAAAATCTTTGACGGTGATCATGAAAATGGCTTCCATGCCGAGTTCGTGGTAAGCAATGGTTTCTACTTTAGTAATACATTCTTTGCCAAGGACACCGGCGGGACCGCCAATGGAGCCCAGGTAAAAACCGCCGTATTGTTTGCAGGATTCTGTGACTTGTTTTGAGCGATTTCCTTTGGCGAGCATAATCATCGAGCCGCCTTTGGACTGAAAAAGAGGAACATAGGAATCCATGCGTCCGGCGGTTGTCGGCCCGAAAGACCCGGAGGGATAGCCTTCCGGAGTTTTGGCGGGTCCTGCGTAGTAAATGATATGGTTTTTAAAATAGTCAGGCAGATCTTCCCCGGCATCGAGTTTTTCTTTGAGCTTGGCGTGGGCGATATCCCGTGCGACGACGATTCGCCCGGACAATGAAAGCCGGGTTGCGACAGGGTATTGGGTTAATTGATTCAGAATGGTGGACATCGGCCGATTGAGATTTACCGAAACCACTTTTGTGCCGGCCGCTGGGAGGTCGGGAAGAAATCGGGCGGGGTGTGCTTCCAATTGTTCTAAAAAAATCCCTTCTTTGGTGATTTTGGCTTTAATATTCCGATCTGCACTGCAACTGACCCCCAACCCAATGGGGCAGGAGGCGCCATGCCGGGGCAGGCGAATGACACGGGCATCCAGACAAAAGTATTTCCCGCCAAACTGGGCGCCAATGCCGAGCGTGTGCGAGATTTTCACCAGGGCGGCTTCAGTTTCCAAATCTCGAAAGGCCTGTCCGGACGCCGAGCCCTGGGTGGGCAGATGATCCAAATAGCCGGCGGAGGCCAGTTTTACTGTTTTTAGGGTCATTTCGGCGGAAGTTCCGCCGATGACAAAGGCCAGGTGATAAGGAGGACAGGCCGCCGTGCCTAGGGTTTTCATTTTTTCAGTCATAAAATCGAGGAGGTTTTCAGGGTTTAAAACGGCCTTGGTTTCCTGATAAAGAAAGGTTTTGTTCGCTGATCCACCCCCTTTGGCAATAAAAAGAAAATTGTAAGACTCTCCGGTTGTTGCATATAAGTCGATTTGCGCGGGCAGATTGTCCCCCGTATTTTTTTCATCATACATTGTGAGCGGCGCATTTTGAGAATAGCGCAGGTTGTCATAGGCGTAGGCCTGGTATATCCCGCGAGAAAGTGCGTCTTCGTCCAGTCCGCGTGTCCACACTTGCTGTCCTTTTTTCCCGATAACAATCGCAGTCCCGGTATCTTGACACATGGGGAAGATCCCTTCGGCGGCGATCACGGCATTTTTAAGTAGAGTGAGGGCCACATAGCGGTCGTTCTCAGAGGCTTCCGGATCGTCCAGAATTGCGGACAGGAGTTTTAAATGAGAGGGGCGTAAAAGATGTGCGACATCAATGAACGCCCGTTCAGCCAGTGCGGTTAATCCTTCCGGGGCGACGACGAGCATGTCTTGCCCTTCAAATGAGTGAACCGAAATATAATCCCGGGTGAGCAAGCGGTAGTCCGTTGTATCTTTTTGAATGGGAAACATTTCTTGAAAGGTATAGCCCGCCATTTAAATTTCTCCTGTTCCTCTGGTCATTTTTGTTCAATTTTCAAGGGGATTGTATCAGAAATGCTTCAAGAGTTCGACTGAGAGATCTTCTGATAACAGCTTTAAAACGATTGGCATGGAAATTTAGCGGCTTATCGCTTGATTTGGTTTTTTTCTGTGTCTATAATCTCCTCCATTGTTAAGATGCAAACAGACGGAGGCCGCAGGATGCTTTTTGAGGTACATCAAATTGAAGGTTTTGACTGGGATAGTCGGATGTTTAGCCGTGATGTCCGAATTGAAGTCGATGAAAATGGGTATCATGGTACCTTTAGCTACGAAGGTTTAAAATTCAAGACGGAAAGTTATCCGACCGTTGAAGAGGTGTTGACGGATGCAGCCAGAAGGCTCCACAAAAAAGGGTTTTCCGATTTGAGGAGCCGCGTTAACATGCGCGAAGATCGTTATCTGGCTGAAAGAGAAGACTGGGTTGAGCATCAAAATCCAGCCTAAGACTGTTTTCCCCTCCCTCGTAAAGTGTTTCTATCACCCCTGGTTTAAACTCGATTTAAAAAAGTATGGCTTATTATTGACCGCTTGGAGTTTTTTTTCTTTTCTCCCGGTCCAAAGCAGCCTTGCCGAAATCCAGACCCAGACCCAGACAAGCGAGTTAAGGCAGCTCAAAGTGGAGGCCTTTAAGCGAGAGTTGAGGGCATTGCCCCCAAAACAAGCGGCCTCCGAAACCTATCAGTCCTTTCTGCTCGCTTATGATGAAAATCGTTTTGAAGATCTTGTCAGGATATTTGAGCAACTTCTCCCCACTGAAAAAGATGCCAATAGTTGGTTGATGTTTGGCAATACGCTGCTCTTTGCCGGACAAAAAACCGACGCGGTCTCAGCTTTTCAACAGGCCTTTAAAATTGCGAAAACACCAAAAGCAAAATCGGCGGCTTTGGCCAATTTTGGGATCCTTTTTTCAATGTCGGATCGCTGGGACGAAGCCGCAAGCTGGCTTGAAAAAGCCCTTGAGATTGACCGGGAGACAGACCACTGGTTAGGCCAGGGGCTTGCGCTTTCACAGCTGGGGGTCTTTTATTATAAATTGGGCAATACGGAAAAAGGAGCCGCTGCACATATTGAAGCGCTCGAAATTGCCGAAACGATGGACATCCCTTGGTTGCAAGCCCGTCAGCTGAGCCAATTGGCGGGGTTGTATTATCGAGACAAAGTCTATCACCTGGCCCGAGATTATTATCAAAAAGCCATCGAAATTTATCAAACGATTAAAGATCCCATAAGCGAAGCAGGGGCTCTCACGGCATTGGGCTTTGTGCATAAAGAGTCCGGTAAAATTAAAAATGCTTTGGTTTTTCAAAGAGATGCGCTTGAAATTTATACAAAGCTCCAAGACAGGGAGAATGCTTCAAAAGTGTGGTTGAATATGAGCCTCATGCACCGCGACATTCAGGAGTTTGAAAAAGCCCTGGATGCGGCGAATGAAGCATACAAGCTTCAAAAGGAGGAACATAACCCGACAATTCTTGCGGAAATAGAAGGCACGATGGGAACCATTCAGGAGAAAAAGGGGAATTTGGCAGAGGCCATTGCACACTTGAAAAAAGCCCGCCGTTATTTTGAAGAAGCGGGTGCATCACAGGAAATTCACGTCGTGGATTTGCGGATTCAAACCCTTGAAGACCAGTTGGCGCCGCCTTTTTAATGTGCAAAATGAGCACTTTTATTTGACATCACCCCGGTTAATTTTATAAAATTACCCATTCTTTCGACAAAGGAGCCGATATGATGAAGCTGATTCTTAAAAAATCTTTTTATGTCTTGGCAATGCTTTTTGCTGGATACTATATTATTCAGATGGTTTTGGTCTTTTCTCCTGCAACAGATATTTTTGCCCCGCATTAATTCAGTTACTTTATGAGGGTGAACAAGACCTTCTGCCTCTATGAGTTGATGCTGTTTTGTGTCATTCGTTCCTGGTTTTCGGGAACTTTTCTTCCGCTTATCTAAACTGACTATATTCCGTTTTGACGTATTGCCCGGACCAAGGGTATACTAAATCTATCTTTACTGAATTCATCCAAAGGAGAAACTGATGAGAAAAAGATTTACTCCGAGTCCCGCTATAATTGCGGGAATGCTGTTCTCTATTGTTTTACTTTCTGTCAGCGGATGCGGTGGAAAGGGAGCCAGTCAGTCAACTGAACCCGGTTGGGTAAAGCGCGGCAGCGGCGCTTTTTTAGATAAAGACCAAAAGTCATTTTACGGAGTGGGGGCCATTGTCGGGGTGAAAAACAAACCCTTGGCGCGGACAGCGGCGGACAACCGGGCCCGGGCTGAAATTTCCAAAATGTTCGAAACCTATTCAGCGTCTCTCATGCGGGATTATGCGGCATCAACCACTTCAGGGAGCTTTGAGGCGACGAGTGAAGAGCAGAGTATTGAGCAGACCATCAAAACCTTTTCAGCCACAACACTCTCCGGTGTCGTGATTATTGATCATTGGTCTGATCCTGTTGACGGTATTTTTTATTCTTTGGCCCGTTTGGATTTGGCTCGGTTTAGTGAAAACATTAACAAGGCAAAAGAATTGAATGCTGCAGTCCGGGATTTTGTCAGACAGAATGCAGATCAGGCCTTTGATAAGCTTGAAGCGGAAGAGAACAAAAGACGGTAACGATCATGGGTGTGATCATTACAAGAGCATGTTCTAAGACTCTAGAAAAGGAAAAGAGATGAATTCTTTTAAAAATGGATTGTCAGTGTGGGTTGCCGTGTTGAGTTTTGTTTTGATGTTTGGCTGCGCCACAAAAGTGGCTCGCGTTGAAAGTGATACGGTTACGGACCTTTCCGGGCGATGGAACGATACCGATTCCCGCCTGGTTTCAGAAGAGATGGTACGGGATGCTTTGAATCGGGCCTGGGTGGATCAATTTCAGGGAAAAACGGGAAAGCCCCCGACCGTGATCGTTGGAAGAGTCGTCAATCGCAGTCACGAGCATATTAATGTCCAGACTTTTATCAAGGATTTGGAGCGGGGTCTGATTAATTCTGGCCGAGTGTCCTTTGTTGCTGCAAAAGGGGAACGGGAAGAAATTCGATCCGAACGGATTGATCAGGCACAGCATTCGTCCCCTGAAACCGCCAAGGGGCCTGGCAAAGAAATCGGGGCGGACTTTATGATGATCGGGACGATCAATACGATTCTGGACGAAGCCGGCAGCAAAAAAGCCATGTTTTATCAGGTTGACCTTGAAATGGTGGACATGGTCAATAACCGAAAGGTTTGGATCGGTCAGAAAAAGATTAAAAAGGTCATATCCAAAAATAAACTCAAGCTGTTTTAGGGGCGCGATCTGATGCGCCAGTGGTTGTTGTTAGGGGTTTTGCTCTTGTCCGCTTGCGCCCCTTCTCTCAGGCATTATGACCAACTCGATCAAAAATTACTTGCCCGGCAGTACGATGAAGCCGACCGGCTGGTTCAAGAACACTTCAAAGCTTACGGAGACCGAAATGTTCTCCTCTATTACTTCGACCGTGCCATGTTGTTGCACTTGGCAGGCCGGTATCATGAGAGCAATGCCTTTTTTGAAAAAGCCAAAACAGCGATAGACCGGCTGTATACCGAATCCATACTGACCCACACCAGTGCCTTGATTTCCAATGACAATCTTTTGCCTTATGATGGAGAAGATTTCGAAAAAGTACTGGTCCACCTTTTTTCCGCTTTAAATTACGCGGCCCTGGAAAAGTGGGATGAGGCCTTAGTTGAGGCCCGGCAAGTGGATGCACGTTTAAACCAACTGAACGATCAATACGAGAAAAAAAATGTCTATAAAAAAGATGCTTTTGCCCGGTATTTAGCGGGGGTTTTATACGAAACCAGGGGTGAAATCAATGATGCCTTCATTTCTTATCAAAAGGCGTATGACGCTTTTCAGGATTATAAGAAAGATTATCATGCGCCGATTCCTTCCCGTCTGGGATATGATCTGTTAAAAATGTCTGCTTTACTTCATTTGGATGAAGAATTCTCTGACTATAAGGAACATTTTCCTGCCACCGCCGCCCGTTTTCCGATAAAGGAAGATCCCAATGAAGGTGAATTGGCCGTCGTCGCTTATACAGGCCGCGCCCCCATTAAAGAAGATGTCTTTGTAAGAACGCTGATTCCCAATGGCGAAGGGGGGACTTTTTTATTAACTATTGCATTTCCAACGTTTGTGCCGCGGGTTTCCGGGGTTAGTCAGGTCGAGCTTCGCTTGAAAAAAGCGGATTCAAGTGTGCGCCTGCGGCTGGACCTTGTAGAAGATGTGACGGCCATAGCAAAAAAAAATTTGGAAGATCGGGTTGGAAGGATTACGGCCAAGGCCATCGCACGTGCAACGGCAAAATATATGGCCACTCGTAAAGCCCGAAAAGAAATCGCACCGAATGAGAATGACCCTGTCGGTCAGTTGATTGGTCTGATTGGAAATGTTTATTCTGTTGCCACGGAACAATCCGATAAACGCAGTTGGCGAACCTTGCCTGATCGAATTTATCTTGGCCGGATTCGGTTATCCGAAGGAATCTGGGATGCGGAAATCCGCTTTTTCGGTCAAGGGGGTGAATTGGTAGAAACAAGGCAATTTCCAAACATACAGGTCAGGAGTGGTCAAAAACGGTTTCTGCTTGCCCACACTTTTAGATAAGGGCATGGAGGGCGATCAGGGGGCTTGGAGGAATAATGATCAATAGTCTAAAAGGATGGTTCTTTATTTTAGGCCTGCTGTGCCTGGGGCAGTCCGTCGTTCTTGCTGAGAGCAAGCCGGATTGGGTCGATGGTGCCAGCATGCGTTTTCCAAAGGATTTGTACCTGACTGCCGTGGGCTTTGGAGACAACCGGGAATCGGCTGAGAACAATGCCTATGCCGCCATGGGACGGATTTTCCGAACAGAGATTCAATCTGTCACACATGAAGCGGAACGTTTTAGTCAAAGGGAAGGAAACGGCAAAATAGCACAAACAGACCGTACTGTGAATTTACAAAACCAAACCGCGGTGAGTACAAGGGTGACCCTGGAGCATGTGCAACTGTTGGCACACTGGGTTGACCCTGTTTCTAAAGTCCATTTTGCACTGGCAGCGATTGAACGTGAAAAAGCGGCCAGGAGCTTGCGCCGGAAAATACTGGAATCAAACTCGGAAAGGGAGTCCTGGACACAGCGTTCGAAAGCGGCAAAAACCCCGTTGCTTGGGATCAGGGCACTTTACCGGGCGGTGAATGCCTCGAGAAAAGTGGATGAATACCAAAGCCATCTATTTGTGATCGATCCTGAAAATGCTGGTTTGGAAGAAAGCTCCGGAAAGACGTCAATCCTCAACAGTGAATTAAAGACCTTATTACATCAGCATTTTCAGGTCGAGCTTGTTTTGACCGGGGCGCATTCCGAAGAAGTTAAAATGGCAATACTTGAAGGGCTAAACCGTGCCGGTTTGACGAGTGGACCCAATGCCAAGTTAATGATTAACGGAGTGGTCCGGTTTGAAAAAACAGGGCCAAAGAGTCCGACCTGGCATTTTGTCCGCTGGAATGCCCGCATTATATTAGTGGACAAGGAAAGTGAGCAAATATTCGGAACGATTCGCCGGACCGGAAGAGAAGGGCAGCTGACTCCAGAGGCGGCGGAAGAAAAAGCGCTTACGGTTTTACTCAAGGAAGTGGAAGGTAAAATAGGAGATTTGCTCTATCAATATATATTTGAAGAATAAGTGTCGGGCTGGAGAATTAAATCAAGGGGGGTTCTATTAACGTTCTGTTTGGAGACGAGCGATTTCTTTTTTGACCTCAGCCTCTGCAATCGGGATTACGACTTCTTCGGCAACTTTTTCGAGTATGGGAGCCATCATTTCTTTGGAGAGCGCCGATTTGAGTATTTCGGGTAAAACATTGGCCGTCACCTTTTCGATGGAGGCTTGAACCTGTTTTTGAATGGTTTCGTCAAAATAGGGAGATTTAAACGGAAAAGACTCTGATTCATTCAAATGGGTTTCGGAAAATGAAGAGAGTGACGGGGAGACCACGGTTTGCTCGTCCGTAAATGTTTCCGAAGGTTCCGGCTCCTCAGTACTGGACCATCCCAGCGCGGCTTCCATTTTGCCCGCCTCACTGTTTTCTGCAAAAAAATGTTGTTCAGTGGCTTCGGCCGCTGACTCTGCTTTTTCGGGTTCCGAGATCGATTCATCGGAGTGCTGAACGGTTTTCCCAGTGAGTTTCTTGATTTCTTCAAGTAGTTCCTGAGAATCAATGGGTTTTTTAAAAAAGGCCTGAACGCCCGCAGAGCTGAGTTGTGCGGGATCAAAGGTTTCCGTGGCATTGATGAGCAGGATAATCGGCACATCCGACAACCGCGAGGTTTGCCTGATTTTTTGGACAAAGGAGAAAATATCCATGCCTGAGAGATTAAAATCGGCAAGAATTAAATCCGGTGCTCTCTTAAGGGCAATATCAAGCGCAGAAAGACTATTATCGCTTGAGACGACATGAATGCCTTCATTTTGAAGGGTCAGTTCAACGAGTTTTTGAACGGCAAGATTTTCATCAGCCAAGAGAACGCGGAGTGACATTTGTCGGGTCCCGGTTAGGCCTGAAAGGCGTTATAAACCTGTGTAAAACTTGAAATAACGGTATCATAGGCCCTAAATCTTGTCAAGAAACCGAGTGCCCTTACCGGGATTATTCTGGCGGGATATGTTCTTAAATAATACACTTAAAACCGCGCTGTTTTTCAAGGTGTGCCATAACAATCTGTGAGGTCGATCCCTTCCCATTCCGGAGAAAAATAGTGTTCTTCCTCCGAAATCGGAGGTCTTTTTTTTTGCCTTATAAGCGCTTTACTTGACAAGCGATTACCTATTGATTATAAATACTACATTAACTTTATCGGAATAGTAGGAATTATGCGATTTGTCTCTGCAAAAGGAGAATATGCGGTGATGGCGATTTTGGCCTTGTCGCTTCATTCAGGAAAAGCGCCGCTTCAAGTGAAATCGATTGCTCAAAAAAAGTCGATCCCACTCCGTTTTTTAGAACAGGTGATGAGCTTGTTGAAAAAAAAAGGTTTGGTCGAAAGTGTGCGGGGGCCTCATGGTGGATACCGTTTAACCCGAAGGCCGGATCAAATTTTTTTTGGCGAGGTTTTGCAGGCAGTCGAAGGTCCATTGGACTTAGAAGAGCTTCCCCTGAATCGAAATGGTGGAGAAAAAATTGAAACAGCAGTCGTGAACGAGGTCTGGGCAGAAATAGGGCAGGCTTTAAACACACATTTAAATTCGATTACTTTTGAAGATTTGTGTAATCGAAAACGGGAAAAAGAAGAAAAAGAAAAAGAAATCTTGATGTTTCATATCTAGGCAGGAGATGCCGTATGAAAAGACCATTTGAAAGAAGGGAAAAATGATAGAACGGCAAAAGATAGAGACCGATGTCCTGATTATCGGGGGCGGTACGGCTGGCTGTATGGCCGCAGTCGAAATGAAAGAGCAGTTTCCTCAATATAAGGTCACGATTCTCGAAAAGGCCCATATCGATCGAAGCGGCTGCCTGGCTGGAGGAATGAATGCCATCAATGCCTATTTAAATAAAGGAGAAACCCCGGAAAGTTTTGTCCGGTACGTACGGTCTGATTCTTGTGGTTTGATTCGGGAGGATCTGGTCAAATCCATGTCGGAGCTTTTTGAGTATTGTGTGAAAAAAGTAGAAAAGTGGGGGCTTCCGATCTTATCGGACGAACATGGAGAATATGTTCCCCGCGGGCGATGGAATATAAAAATTAATGGCGAATCTTTAAAACCGATTCTCGCACGGGCGGCGCGTTCTGCCGGCGCAAAGGTCTATAACTGGATTACGGTGACCAATTTACTGACTGACGGGGACCGTGTCACCGGGGCCGTCGGTTTTTCACTGAGAAATGGGAAGTTTTATGTGGCGAATGCCAAGGTTGTGTTGATCGCCACCGGCGGCGCCGCAGGGCTTTACCGGCCGAATAATGCCGGTGATGCATCACATAAAACCTGGTATTCCCCCTACAACACCGGCGCAGGCTATGCCATGGGTATTCGGGCCGGAGCGGAAATGACTTCTTATGAAATGCGGTATGTGGCGCTTCGCACAAAAGATGCGATTGCGCCGACCGGCACAATCGCACTGGGCGCAGGTGCACCTCAGGTCAATGCGAAAGGGGAGCGTTTTATGGTGTCCCGCTCTGCGGATATTGGTGGTGACGGTGCGCCCACGCCCTATCGGGCGCACGGGCCGATCCAGGAAATCAAGGAAGGCCGAGGGCCGGTTTATCTCGATACGCGCGGGATTGGACCGGAAAAAGTCAAGGAGCTTAAAAAGGCTTATCTGGATATGTACCCTTCTCAGGTGTTGTACTGGTTATCCAACGATATTGATCCGGACCGGGAGCCGGTTGAAGTGCAGACGACGGAGCCCTATATCGTGGGCGGGCATTGCCAGGCCGGGTATTGGGTGGATCTCCATCGCAGGACCACGCTTAAAGGACTTTACGCGGCCGGAGATGTTGCGGGCGGCGCTCCTTTTAAATTTGTTTCGGGGTGCTGGGCGGAAGGAGTAATTGCGGCAAGGGCCATGGGGGAAGACCTTGAGCCCATGGCTCTGAATGTCATATCAGAAGAGCAGATTGATGCTGAAGAGAAACGGGCGTTTCATCCGCTTAAAAATCGGGAGAAGCTCAAACGGGGGATTCTTCCGGCAGATATGGAAGCCCGGCTCCAAAAAATTATGGAGCAGTATGCCGGCGGCGCCTCGACTTATTATGAGATGAATGAAGAAATGCTGGCCATAGCCCGGAAAAAACTTTCTACATTGCCGAGTGAGGTCAACGCCGTGGTTGCCAATGATTTGCATCAATTAATGAAAGCTCATGAAGTGATCGACCGGATTGATGTCGCTCAGGTGTTGGTGGAGCATATGGCTTTTCGGAGAGAAACACGATGGCCGACCTACCACACCCGGACGGACTATCCTGAAAGAGACGATGTGAATTGGCTGAAGTTTGTCAATTCTGTGAAAGATCAAAAGAGCGGTACAATAAAAATGAAGACTCGGCCGTATGAGCAGCTTGTGCCTGGAGATCGCTACCGTCCTTAGGTTTTAAAAACACTAAAATAATGTGAGGAAAAAATGCCAGTTTGGATCGACCCTGATAAATGTAACGGCTGCCATAGTTCAAGACAGCCTCCGTGTTTAAGAATGTGTCCCGGAGATTTAATTGTGAAAGACCATTCGGTGAACAAGGCCTACCTTAAATATCCTGAAGATTGCTGGGACTGCCTGCCTTGTATCAAGGTGTGTCCGGAGGAGGCCATCGAGTTCCATCTTTCATATCAATTTGGGTCGAGCGGCGCAAAGCTTGCCCCTCATATTCATAAAACACGGGATTTTATTACCTGGGAAGCGGAAGATACGCAAGGGAAGAAAGAAGAGTTTACCATCCGTACAAAAGTGATGAAAATCGCTTTGGATGAATCGATTGAAGACGGCCCGCAGGGACCCGATTTTTCAATATAAACCGGCATCCCCTTGAAAAACAGAAAAAAATAACGATATACGTACGAGACGAGGAGCATGTCATGAGTATTTCCAAGCCGCATGGCGGCGTGTTAATTAATCGATTTGTTCAGGCAGATGCCGTCGCTGATCTGACCCGGAAAGCTGAATCGCTTAAAAAAATTGTGTTAACCGATCGAGAAATTTCAGACCTGGAGCTGATTGCCACAGGTGTTTTTTCTCCGTTGGAAGGGTTTATGGGCAGCGCTGATTATGAAAATGTCCTTCAAAATATGCGTTTAAAAAACGGCTTGCCCTGGAGCCTGCCAATTACGCTTTCAGTGACGGAAGCTGAAGCGAAGCCTTTAAAAGAAGGGACGGCGCTCGCTTTATACGATGAGAGCGGTTTGGCTTTGGCTGTCCTTGATTTGGAGGAAATTTTTACTTTTGATAAGGAAAAAGAAGCGCTTTCAGTCTATGGCACAAATGATTTTTCCCATCCTGGTGTGGCCTATACCCACGCGCAGGGAAACTATTTACTGGGTGGAAAAATCAACATGATTCGCCGTCCGGCGGTCCAGGCGTTTCAGGAACACCGGCTGGAGCCTTCGGAAACGAGAGAAATTTTTTTGAAGAAGGGCTGGAGCCGGGTTGTGGCCTTTCAAACAAGAAATCCAGTGCATCGTGCCCATGAGTATATCCAAAAATGTGCGATGGAAATTACCGATGGGCTGCTGCTTCATCCTATTGTGGGAGCGACCAAAAAAGGCGATATCCCAGCCGATGTGCGAATGGACTGCTACCGGGTACTGCTCGACAACTATTATCCAAAAGACCGGACGATATTGTCCGTATTCCCGGCGGCAATGCGTTACGGGGGGCCGAAAGAAGCCATTTTCCATGCCATATGTCGAAAGAATTATGGCGTGACCCATTTCATCGTGGGCCGGGATCATGCGGGCGTCGGTGATTTTTATGGGACTTACGATGCGCAGAATATTTTTAAGAAATTTGAACCTGGTGAGTTGGATATTCAACCGCTTTTTTTTGATCACTCGTTTTATTGTAAACGCTGCCTCGGTATGGCCTCGGCAAAAACCTGCTCACATGATCCCGAAGAACGAATTGCGCTTTCAGGGACCAAAGTGCGTGAAATGCTGAGCAAGGGGATTAAGCCTCCGCTGGAATTCAGCCGACCTGAAGTGGCGGAAATCCTGATCGAATCGATGACGGGCCTGAAGAAAAAGTAAGCGAGACCAGATCTTCCCCCAGGGCGGGTTTGGAATAATCTGTGAAACGTATTGATCTTGAATATATCAGCAATCAGATAAAGGCCCCGTTTATCTCTGTTACGCAACAGTTGCGTAACGTGAAGTACTTCTCGATGGCAGGCACGCTTCTTTTTTCTCTTTTGCTGGATTTTTCGATTTGGCTGCCAGTGGTGTGCCGTTCTATTGCGATGGCCCTTCAGGCAGGTGTTTTGATCAAGCTGGTGTATCAGGAACGCTTGCTTCACTTTAAATTCCGCCATCTTTCCAAACAAAAAAAATTCATTCCCATTGCGTTATTTGGGGTCTGCCTTTTGTTTTATGTTGAAAAGGCGATTATTATTTTTGCAACTTGGGGAGATCCGGTTGATTTACTGATCAATCCGTATCGGTCCTACAGCATCATTTTTTTTGTTTCGGCATTTTCAATTTATGCACTCAGATTGAATATCATTGCCCGGTTTCTTGCCGGGATCCATCTGAGGCCCGCGCAAACAATGATGATGGGGTTTATGCTGCTGATTGCTGTCGGGACGCTTCTTCTTTCTTTACCGCAAATGGTGGCCGACCCTTCCCAAATTTCAATAATTGATGCCTTGTTTACGGCCACATCTGCGAGCACGGTGACTGGACTGACACTCGCTCCCATCTCGGAATTTTATCGTCCGACAGGTATTTGGGTGATTCTTTTCCTGATTCAAATGGGGGGATTGGGAATCATGACCTTTGGGGTGCTTTTTTCGCTTGTCTCAAACCAAAGGATCAAAATACGGCATGCGGTGACACTTCAGGGCGTACTGGAAACGGAATCCGTCGGAACGGTTAGAAAAGAGATTGGCCTTATTTTCTTCCTGACTTTGATTATTGAAACAGTGGGGGCGGTGCTTTTTTGGTTCTTTTTGCCGGAAGAGACGGAGCAGCCTGTCTTTTCGTCTATTTTTCATGCGGTGTCCGCATTTTGTAATGCGGGGTTTTCTCTTTTTCCGGATAATCTGGAAGGCTTCGTCGGGCATATCTCATTAAACGTCGTGGTCTGTGTTCTCGTGATTTTGGGCGGTATCGGGTTTCCCGTTTTAAATAATTTACTCAGCTATCCATTTTATAAAAAAGACCGCACCGGATGGCGGCTGTCGTTTCATTCTAAAATGGTTTTGTCGGTTTCAGGTGGACTGCTTGTTATCGGGACAATTGGCATTTACATCCTGGAGTTTAACGGCGTTCTTTCTCCTCTTGCCTGGTATGAAAAATGGATGGCGTCTTTTTTTCACTCCGTAACGGCCCGGACAGCGGGGTTTAATACTTTGAATATCGGGGAGTTTTCTGATGCCACATTATATTTGTTGCTCATGTTAATGTGGATCGGCGGCTCACCGGCCTCCACTGCGGGAGGGATAAAAACAACCACATTCGCGGTTATGCTGGCGACGCTTAAAACCATGCTGAACCAGCGGGAAGAGGTTTCTTTTTTTCAAAGGAGTTTATCATCGCAGGCGGTTCAAAAGGCATTATCTATTGCCTTTACTTCTTCCGCACTGCTGGCCATCCTCTTGCTGCTTCTTTTATTTACGGAGGGGGGGTATTTCAAGGAAATCATGTTTGAATCGGTTTCCGCGTTTAATACCGTGGGGCTTTCAACGGGCATCACTTCAGAACTCGGCCCTGTTGGAAAGTTAATCATCATTGTCACCATGTTTGTCGGACGGATTGGCTCGCTCACGCTGGCCTTCAGCCTGGCAGAGCGGATCAGTAAAGGTAAGTACACCTATCCCGAAGAAAGAGTTATTATTGGATAGTTCTCATAAATCTGTGAAGGTGATTTAAACCCGCGCCATTAAATGAGCGATGGAAGCCGGTGTATCGCACGCCCTCTGTCGGCTCGCCGGATTTCTTGTGTTAGTATTGAGGAAGCGTTTGGGTATTTTCAGAAATAGAAGAGGTGATTAGGAGAGAATAATGAAGAAAAGATTTTTAGTCATCGGTCTGGGCCGCTTTGGGGTTTCGCTTGCAGAAACACTCTATTCCGAAGGCGGTGAAGTGATTGCCGTTGATGAGCGTTCTGAAAATATCGAAGAGATTAAAGACCGGGTCTCACATGCGGTTCAATTGGATGGGACGGACATTGATGCGCTGAAATCCGTGGGTGCAGAAGGTGTGGACTCTGCGTTTATCGCGATTGGTGAAAATTTGGAAGCCAGCATTATTACCACTGTGGTTTTAAAGGAACTGGGTCTGAAGGAAATTATTGTCCGGGCCTATACGGAACGGGATAAAAGAATTCTGGAGATGGTGGGGGCAAGCCGCGTTATTTTTGTAGAACAGGAAATGGGGCGCCGTTTGGCAAAAGCCTGTTCGGGAAATGCGATTCTAGATTACATTGAGCTTTCCCCATCACATTCGCTGGTGCAATGGGAGGTTCCGGAATCCCTTGTCGGGAGTTCGCTGGAGGATCTGAGTATTTCGGGGAAATGGGGGCTCAACCTTTTTGCTATCAAAAAACTGGGAAGTACAGAGGGCACATTCCGGTGGGGCAGAGAGAAAGAGCAGCTTAATTTTGTCCCTTCTCCGGACTATGCTTTGGAAAAAGGGGATATCCTGATATTGGTCGGGAAAAATAATGACCTTTCTCGGTTTACAGAGCAAAAGAAGAGTCATTTTAAAGGTTTTGGCCAGAAAAAATCGTAACTTTTGTTGTAATTTATAGACGATAAACCGCCGCAATATTGATAAATAAATCATATTTATTGTGAGTTATCTATTTATATCTTCTTTGGAGTCTTTTTCGGAGTAATCCGCGCATTGCTTCTTTTCTGCGGGTCTCTTTGGGGTCAAAAATGGACTTGCCTTGTTTTTTTTTAGACTATAAAGTATACTGAACCGATATAGACAGGACTCAAGGTTTGTTCTATAAATCTGATCTGTCGATGGAAGCGATTTTAAGAACGTGAACCAAATTAAGGAAGGGACTCGAAATGGAAAAAGTTTCTCCAGAAAAAGTAGGTGAGAGAATTCGTGCCGTACGAGGTAAACAGACTCAAACTGAATTTGCGAATGTCCTCGGCGTAAAAAAACAAAACTACATCAGCCGATATGAGCGGGGCCGTATTCCCTCTCCTGATCTTCTTGTCCGAATCGCAGAAGTGGGACGTGTTACGACAGATTGGCTGTTAACAGGACAACGCGGTGGGGCAAGAGGAACTGCCCTTTCTCAGAAAAGTGAAGCCAGCAAAAAGGCGAAGCCGGTAAAGAAGGTTCCGAAGGCCGCCCCTAAAGCCAAGGCCAAGGCAAAGCCGAAAGCGAAAGTAAAGCCCAAGGTGAAAGCAAAAGTAAAACCCAAACCCAAAGCCAAACCAAAGGCAAAGCCGAAAGCCAAAGTAAAGCCCAAGGTGAGTATTAAGGCCAAGGCAAAACCGAAGGCCAAAGCCAAGGCCAAGGCAAAGCCGAAAACCAAGGCTGTTGCGGCATCAAAGTCAGTCGCAAAACCAAAAACGAAAGCAAAAGTCAGTGCTAAACCCAAGGCCAAAGCCAAGGGTTCAAAAAAGCCTGTAAAGAAGACAAAAGCACGCGCAGCAAAATAAGGCAGTCGGTTGATCAAAGCAACATCGTTTATCTGGATGGACGGGAAGTTGGTCCCTTGGGAGGAGGCCAAAATTCACGTCTTAACCCACAGTTTGCATTATGGCCTGGGGGTTTTTGAAGGTATTCGGTGTTATAGGGGAGAAACCAAAACAGCTGTTTTTCGCCTGCAAGAACACGTCGAGCGGCTCTTTTCTTCTGCAAAAATCGTTCAGATTGAAATCCCTTTTTCTGAGAAAGAGGTTGAGGAAGCGATTGTAGAAACCGTGCGTGCCAACCATTTGGAAGAAGGATACATTCGCCCTTTGGCCTATATTGGCTATGGAGAGATGGGGTTATATGCAAAAGAAGCCCCGATAAATCTCTCCATAGCCGTATGGCCCTGGGGAACCTATCTTGGAGACGAAGGGATTCGAAATGGAATCCGGGTCATGGTCTCTTCATTTGCACGCCACCATGTCAACATCAGTTTGACACGCGCCAAAATTACAGGTAATTACACAAATTCCCAGTTTGCAAAAAGAGAAGCCAAAGACGCTGGTTTTGACGAGGCTGTTTTGCTGGATACCGAAGGGTACGTCACTGAAGGGCCGGGCGAAAATATTTTTATTGTGAAAAATGGTGTGCTTAAAACAACGCCCATGACTTCGTCCATACTTGAAGGGATTACGCGGGATGCCATTATTCAACTGGCGCATGATCAAAACATTCAAGTGGTCGAAGCCCGGTTTACACGAGATGATCTTTTTGTCGCCGATGAGGCCTTTTTTACAGGGACAGCGGCAGAAGTCACGCCTATACGGGAAGTCAATGGCCGTATTATTGGGAAAGGTTCTCCGGGGCCGGTGACGCAAAGCCTTCAGAAAACCTTTTTTGATATTGTCAGAAATAAAATAAATGATCACCAAGAATGGCTGACATTTGTATAGGTCAATTCCCCGACGCATTCAAAAATAGCTTAACCCCGTTAGATTAAGAATCTAAAATACCTCCTTTTGCTTGATCTATGTATACAGTTTGAGCGTTGCTTCAAAGGCTTCCGCCGGAGCAGGTTTGTTAAAGTAAAATCCCTGTCCCCAATCACAGCCTAGATTTTTTAAGCATTCTAATTCGGCCTTTTTGTTGATCCCCTCCGCGATGATTTTGATGTTAAAGCGATGCCCAATATCAATGATGGCTTGTACTAATAATTGCTTCCGGGTATCCAAATGAATTTTGTTGATCAAAGAAGTATCAATTTTCAGGATATCAATCGGATATTTTGAAAGTGTATTCAGTGAAGCGGATCCTGTCCCGAAATCATCAATAGCAATCTTGACCCCTTTCTTTTTTAAATCGAGCAGCTGTTTTAAGGCAATATTGTTCGGGTTTGTCAGCACATTTTCTTGAATTTCAATGGATATTAAATCCTTGGGACAATCAAACCTTTCTATGGTATCGGCGATAAAAGCGGGGAAAGACGGGTCATTGAATTGCCGGTTTGATATATTCACCGAAAGCATGCATTGAAGTTGTTGGCGGGTTCGCCATCTCTGAATTTGTTCACACGCGGTATGAATTACCCAACGATCAATTTGACTGATTAAACCTGATTTTTCAGCGAGTGGGAAAAATTTTTCGGGAAGCAGGGGCCCGTGTCTGGGATGCCGCCATCGCACGAATGGCTCCAGAGAAAGAATTTGGTGTGTCCTAAGGTGAATGGCAGGTTGATAATGAATGACCAGTTCTTGATCAGAAAGGACTTTTTTTAGCTCAGATTCCAGCACCGGGTCTGATCTGGCAGATCTGTTCATTTTTTTAGTGAAGAAGTGGAAGCAATTTCGACCCGTGGCTTTCGCTTGATACATGGCCAGATCGGCGTGCTTGAAAAGTGTCACGACAGATTCTCCGTCATCCGGAGAGACAGCGATGCCGCAGCTTCCGCTAACAAAGACCGTCTGATCTTCTAAATGAAATGGCTGTGCAAGGCGTTTTAATATTTTTTCAGCGACGTGCGCCGCTTCTTTTTTTTCCGAAACATTGGTGAGCAGGATTAAAAACTCATCTCCTCCGGACCGGCTCACTGTATCTGTTTTTCGAACGCATTGAAGCAGCCGTTTGGCTGTTTCTTTTAATAACAAGTCCCCAAAGAGGTGGCCCAATGTGTCATTCACCGCTTTAAACTTATCAAGATCCACAAAAAGAACAGCCGTGCTTTTATGACTGCGGTTTTCCTGTTTGAGTGCTTGCTCCAGTCTTTCCCGAATCACACTGCGATTAACGAGGCCGGTCAGAGGATCGTGCTTGGCTTGAAATGAAATTTTATCCTCGATTTTTTTGCGTTTTGTGATGTCACTAAAAAAACCGATGAAGTAGCGGGCCTCTCCGGTATGATCATTCACCCGCTGAATTGAGAGCCATTCCGGAAAAATCTCACCGTTTTTGCGTTTATTCCAGATTTCTCCTTGCCAGGTGTCATATTTGTTTAAGTGCTGCCACATCGTTTGATAAAAGGTCGAATCATGTCGGCCCGATTGAAGAATGCGGGGGGTTTTCCCCAAAGCATCTTTCGCAGAATATCCGGTGATCCGGGAAAATGCGGGATTGATAAAAAGTATTTTTTGATGGGCATTGGTGACAATGATGGCTTCAGGCGCGGATTGACAGATTACTTCTGAAAGGATTCGATCCTCTTCCGTATATTTGGAAGGACTGATATCGGAAATGCTGACATTCATTACATCACCTTCACTTCCTTTAATTTTGGTAATGCTCAGTCCTGCTTCGAATTCGTTTCCGTCTTTTCTGGTCAAGCGATATTCAAGCGGCCGACTGGAATGCGTTGTGCTTGCATTCTTTTGAAGATGAACCCAAAAGTCAGTGTTGTTTTTACGCTGTCGTAAAGGAAGGATGATTTCAATAAGAAGCTTGCCGCTTACAGATGATTCTGGCCATCCAAACAATTGTTCCGCATGTTGATTCCACCCGATAATGACGCCTGTACGATCGACTTGAATCACGGCGGAGGGGATTTCATGCGGCATCGGGGAAATGCAGGGCTCTCGTTTTTTGTCCCTATTTTTTTTAGTGCTCCCATCTTCAGAATTCATTTATGAAGGTTCCTCTGCGAACAGGAGATGAGGATCAACGTAAGCTATATTAATTTAATCATTTAATCAAAAATATGTAAACAGAAAGCCTTGTCGAACAATTTAATTAGACCTAACGGGAAGGCATTTTCAATTTGTAATTGTTTTCGAGGTCTATCGGAAGTGAGAGGCAAAACAACACGACAGTCGTATGCAAATCATTCAGCACGCCCGTGTTTTCGGAAACAAAATACCACACAGATGAATCTCACTGCAAAAATCAAAGCTCCCTCTCCCTGACCGTGATGATTTTCATGCCTTTTTTAGCTTTTGAAGGGCTTGAAGCTCTGAGTCGATTCAATTGAAAGACGGGAATCTAAAAATTAATAGCCAGTTTGAGGCGACTGATGACACATTGAATGGGTTCAGTCATCGGTTTTCCCGGTTTTGCATGCTTTGCCGTATTTAATATTTTCAAGTGATTCTAGAAATTACGATATCATTTTGACTTTTCAAAAGAAAATGGCTATACACTACCTTAAAACGTAAATAAAGTACGGCATTTAGGCCGTATATTATATGTTCAGCCGCGCTCCGCGAGGCTGAACGGGTTGCGGTAAGCTGCTGATCCGGAGTCGCTGCGCGCCGCCGAACCATCGCTGAAGCTGACACCGCTTCGC
>CALZIJ010000036.1 GCA_945787655.1 Nitrospiria bacterium
ACTCCTTAGAAAGGAGGTGATCCAGCCGCAGGTTCCCCTACGGCTACCTTGTTACGACTTCACCCCAATCACCAGCCATACCTTGGGTGCCTGCATCCCTTACGGGTTAGCTCAACAACTTCTGGTACAACTGACTTTCGTGGTGTGACGGGCGGTGTGTACAAGGCCCGGGAACGTATTCACCGCGCCGTGCTGATGCGCGATTACTAGCGATTCCGACTTCATGAGGTCGAATTGCAGACCTCAATCCGAACTGAGACCGGCTTTATGGGATTAGCTCCACCTTGCAGTATTGCAACCCTCTGTACCGGCCATTGTAGCACGTGTGTAGCCCTGGGCATAAGGGCCATGATGACTTGACGTCATCCCCACCTTCCTCCTCGTTATCCGAGGCAGTTTCTTCAGAGTGCTCGGCATGACCCGGTCGCAAACAGAAGATAGGGGTTGCGCTCGTTGCGGGACTTAACCCAACACCTCACGGCACGAGCTGACGACAGCCGTGCAGCACCTGTACAGACTTCCCTTACGGGATCTATCCCCTTTCGGTTCAATACTATCTGTATGTCAAGCCCAGGTAAGGTTCTTCGCGTTGCGTCGAATTAAACCACATGCTCCACCGCTTGTGCGGGCCCCCGTCAATTCCTTTGAGTTTCAACCTTGCGGCCGTACTCCCCAGGCGGAATGCTTAATCCGTTAGGTGCGGCACCGAGGGGATCAATACCCCCAGCACTTAGCATTCATCGTTTAGGGCGTGGACTACCAGGGTATCTAATCCTGTTTGCTACCCACGCTTTCGTTCCTCAGCGTCAGGGACAGTCCAGGAAGCCGCCTTCGCCACAGGTGTTCTTCCCGATATCTACGCATTTCACCGCTACACCGGGAATTCCACTTCCCCCTCCTGTCCTCAAGTCACGCAGTTTCAAATGCAATTCCAGGGTTAAGCCCTGGGATTTCACATCTGACTTGCGTAACCGCCTACGAACTCTTTACGCCCAGTAAATCCGAACAACGCTTGCCACCTCTGTCTTACCGCGGCTGCTGGCACAGAGTTAGCCGTGGCTTCTTCTTCCGGTACCGTCAGGCTATAAAATTATTCACTCTATAGCGGTTCTTCCCGGTCGAAAGGGGTTTACAACCCGAGAGCCTTCGTCCCCCACGCGGCGTCGCTGCGTCAGGCTTTCGCCCATTGCGCAATATTCCTCACTGCTGCCTCCCGTAGGAGTCTGGCCCGTGTTTCAGTGCCAGTGTGGCTGATCGTCCTCTCAGACCAGCTACCCATCGTCGCCTTGGTAGGCCATTACCCTACCAACTAGCTAATGGGATGTGAGCCTCTCATTAGGTGATAGCTTGAAACAGAGGCCATCTTTAATTCTTCGGCTTTAGCTAAAGAATACCATGCGGTATTAGCCTCGCTTTCGCGAAGTTATCCCCCTCCTAAAGACAAGTTACTCACATATTACTCACCCGTGCGCCACTTTACTATTTCTCCGAAGAGAAACCTCTCGTACGACTTGCATGTGTTAAGCGCGCCGCCAGCGTTCGTTCTGAGCCAGGATCAAACTCTCCATGTAAGGTTTGAACCTTTTTCAAAATTGTTACTCTTTGTTGATGGACCCGCTATGATCCAATACACACTATTTAGTTTTCAAAGATCAAAAATTATCCCCGCATACGTTTTACTTAAATGCGGGGATATTTAAAAGAACAATGTTTCCACCCGTTAATTTTTATAGGTGCTAACGGGAAGTTGGAGTTATACCACTGCCGATAATACAATGTCAATCTTTTTTAATTAAATAATACCTATTTTTTTTGCCAACCTTTATTTCCTGACGTTCCCCGGATTTAAAAAGGATTTCAAGGGCGGGATCAATAACTTTCTGCTGATTCAAGGTCACTGCGCCCTGCGAGATCAGTTGACGCGCGGCCCGCTTACTTTTGGCCCAGGATTTCTCAACGATCAGATCCACTATTTTGACCGCCCCTTCATACCTTACAAACTCTTCCGGAATTTCAGCTTGCGTTTCCCGGCCAACGGTATTATCAAATTGATCCCGGGCTGCCTGTGCCCTTGTCTCCCCATGAAACCGTTCAACCAATGAGAAAGCCAGCAGAAGCTTGGCCTCCATAGGATGAAGTAATTTCACTTCATTTAAATCCTTATCGGTTAACAGTTCATAATAACGATACATCAGTTCGTCGCGAATAGACATTATTTTACCAAACATTTCAAAAGGTGCATCCTTAAACGCGATATCATTTCCAAAACTTTTACTCATCTTGCGCTGGCCATCCGTTCCTTCCAGGAGAGGAAGGGTCATAACCACCTGCTGGGGCTGACCATAAAGTTTTTGAAGAACCCTTCCCACCAACAGATTAAACTTCTGGTCTGTCCCTCCCAATTCGATATCCGCCTCCAGCATGACAGAATCATATCCTTGTATCAGCGGATAGAGGAATTCATGCACACCAATGGGTTGGGATGCTTGATATCTTTTTTGAAAATCATCTCTTTCAAGCAGTCTGGCGACGGTATATTGAGAAGTCAGGTGGACCATTTTTTCGGCCGTCATCCGGTCCATCCATTCACTATTGAACCGAATAATCGTCCGCTTTGGGTCAATGATCTTGAAAACCTGTTCTTTATAGGTTTCCGCATTTTTTAAAACGTCCTGCCGTGTCAGGGGTTTTCTGATTTCTGAGCGGCCGGTCGGGTCACCAATCATCCCGGTGAAGTCTCCTATCAAAAAAAGGATGTTATGCCCCAAATCCTGGAATTGTCTCATTTTTTGAAGCAAAACAAGATGACCCAAATGCAGCCGGGGCGCGGTTGGATCGATGCCGACTTTTACACGCAGCGGCCTTTTCTCCTGAGAAGCTTCCGCCAGCTTTTTAAGCAAGGCTTCTTTGTGGATGACTTCTTCGGTCCCCCGCGACAACAATTCAGCTTGTTTTTCAAACTTCTTTAAATGATTATCCATTGGCAACCATGGGCGGATAGACAGCAGCTTGTCTCATAAAAGATTCAATCTTCAGGGTGGATCATATAAATTGTTTTGAATCTGACAATGCCAACAAGAGGGTCTACTGAGATTGAATGATGGTAGTTTTTGGCAAGATTGAACAATCTAAGGTGTCGTCCCTATTCCCCAGCGGAACGAATCAATATGAGTGGAGATAACTTCTCCAGTTTTTTCTGTCCAATGCCTTTGATCTGAAGCAGTGAATTCAGGTCTTTAAAATCTCCATGGGTTTCACGATGCGATAGTATTTTCTGAGCAATTTTGGGGCCAATCCCCGGCAATAAAACCAGTTCATCCATTGATGCCTTATTGATATCCACTCGCTTATGTTTCCCTTGCCCAGGCATTTCCTCCGCTGAGGCGGACTGAGTGAAAGAAAGGGATGCGGGTGCATTAAACTTTGAGGCAAGCCCGATACGAAAATAAAATGCGGCCCCCAGTATCACAAAACAGATAAACGATTTTTGAACGGTCTTTCGATAGATTAATTTCTTCATAATATGTATCACTTGATTAGTGTCCTTCATTTTCAAGAAAGGCTTCATATTCCTGAGAAGTCATTAAATTATCTTTTTCTTCGGGCTTGCTCATTTGGATAACCAGCACCCATCCTTTACCATAAACATCCTGATTAATTAACTCTGGCTGCGCTTCCAAGGTGTCATTAACAGCCACTATTTCACCGCTCACAGGGGCATAAAGCAACGATGTTGTTTTAGTGGACTCGATTTCAGTGACTTCTTGACCATATTCAACTTTTTCGCCCAGCTTGGGAATTTCCAAATAAACAATGTCTCCCAAAGCATCCTGGGCAAAATCAGAAATACCTACCGTTGCCTTTTCACCGTCAATGCGGACCCACTCATGTTCTTTATGATATAAAAGACCGTCCTGAATCATGTGATTTCCTTTAAGGTGATTAAGTGATAAAAAATATATACGAAAACTGGTGAGAATTCAACAAAGCATGTGCTTTTTGAAAAAATTGCCCCAGGAATTGGTTTTTACTTGACCCTACAGAAAAACCACCGCTAAAAGAAAACAGGATGAATCCGCGAATCATAGCAAAAAAAACAAAACATCCTCCAGTTGTTCTCAGCATTGCCGGCTCAGACCCCAGTGGCGGCGCCGGTATTCAAGGAGATATCAAAGCGATCGAAGCCAACGGCGCTTTTGCAATGTCGGTGATTACCGCAATCACGGCACAAAACAGCCAGGGGGTTTCTTCCAGCCTGAAACTCCCCGTTTGGATGGTAAAAGCACAAATTTCGACACTTTTTGAGGATTTTCAAATATCCGCCATCAAAGCAGGAATGTTGTCTTCAAAAGCCATTGTCGAATGCGTGGCCAAATGCCTACAAGTCAACCCCGTTCCACATTTCATATTAGACCCCGTCCTTCAAGCCAAAGACGGGACCCCCTTACTTCAGCCCAACGCCATTGAAGTTTTGAAAAAAAAACTCATCCCTTTATGCACACTGTTCACACCCAACCTTCCTGAAGCAGAGACATTTATTGGAAAAAAAATCAGAACGATGGCCGATGCAAAAGAGGCGGCAAAACAGATACAGCTCATGGGGTGCCCTGCCGTGCTGATCAAAGGCGGACATTTTTCAGCTGCTCCGGGATGCGACCTTCTCCATGACGGAGAAAAAGTCACCTTATTTAAAGGAGATTTTATAGAAACCCAAAATACGCACGGCACTGGCTGCACTTATGCCTCTGCCATAGCGGCACAGCTTGCCCACGGGAAACCCTTGATTGAAGCAATTTCGGCAGCCAAAACCTACATGACAGAAACCATCCGGCATGCCTTGCCACTGGGGAAAGGACATGGCCCGACCCATCATTTTTATTTTTTACGATCCAAAAAAGATTAGATTGAAGCTCTATAATATCGTCTAGTTAGTCGCTTTCGTTTTTATAGATACGAAAAACATCCAAATCGACAAGCAGCCCCTTTGATGAAAGGCGGGCCTGCACATGCTCTTCGCAATGCATATTCATTTTTTTTAGCAGAGCAACAGACGCTTGATTCTGAGGCATGGACCGGGCTTCGATTGTCTTAAGAAACATTTGCTCAAACCCAAAAGCCAATACCGCTTGGCAAGCCTCACTCATATACCCTTTTCTACGTTCAGTATGTTTTAATAGGAATCCCAATTCGGCCAGCCCCTTATCTTTTTCCCAACGAATAAAACCAATACTGCCAATAGCTTCTGCAGACGCTTTTAATACGATGGTCCAGTTATTGGGAGCACCTTCCAAATCCTCAATATTCAATGCATCATTCAATCCCGATTCGGAGATATCTTCACCCGTTACAGAAACCAAAACAAGCCGATTTGTTTTCAATATTGGCGGTGACCAGGACATTTTCTTGACTGCTATTTTTGAAATGTTTTCCCTTGCCTTTAATAATTAAACTGGCATAGAATGGCTCCGAGTCACCTTACTTTCGCTATGTGATAATACGGAGGAACACATGTCAGACATTTTAATTGTCAGCTCAAAGGTAAAAAAGTTCATTCAGGACAAAGCACAGTTTAATACTTCAAAAGAGTTCTTAGATGCATTAAGTCAATCCGTCGAAGGGATTTGCAACGAAGCCATTGAAAATGCGCGAAAAGGCAAGCGAAAAACAGTGAAAGCAAGAGACCTCTCTTAAAAGAAAATTTCAGGAAAGGACGTGTACGTCCTTTCCTGGGTTTCTACCCTGCTCAAACCTAACACGCTTTTGCCGATCTTTTCATTTTTCGTCTAAAAAAACACAGACTTTATTTTTCCCGCTCATCTTTGCATCATACATGGCGGCATCCGCACTACGGATCAGGATATGGCGGGCCTTGGGAGTAGAAATGTCGTATCCCACATGTTCTTTTAGCGAGACAAGGCCAATGCTGCAAGTCAGTCTGTCTTTTAATAAATCCGGCTTCCTTTTCGGGTATGAAGGCACCGACTTGAAAGTAAATTTCCGGATCGCCTCACAAATCGCCAAGGCCACCTGTTTTGATTCATAGAGAGAAGTTCTTGAAAAAATTATCGTAAACTCATCCCCGCCGTATCGGGAAACCGTAGTCCCATTTGACGGGACATTCGCACGGAGAATGCCACCGACATCCTGAAGGACCTTGCTCCCGGTCAGATGGCCATACTTGTCATTAATCTCTTTAAAATGATCTAAATCCAAAAACAACAAAACCAGGTCATGTTCCCTACGCCGTTTTGCATTTTTTATTTCCTTATCAAGTCTTTCGTAAAAATAACGATCATTAAATAAACCGGTCAGCCCATCCATTTTGGAAATTTCAATATGGGTTTTTGCATACAAGACATTTTGAATCAGCGTGGAGGTATAACCCGCGAAAATTTCCAGCAGTTTAAGTTCTTCTTCAGTGAAATTCTTTTTTTCTTTTCGGTTTATTAATTCAATAACACCGCAAACAGATTTTTCAATAATAATAGGAGCACAAATGATCGACCGCGTTCTAAATCGGCTGACCTGATCCCTTTTGGGTTCAAACCGTTTTACGATAGATAAATTCCGCCCCAAATACGGTTTTCCAGAAAGATAGGTGGCACCGACTATTCCCGCATTGATCGGCAGTTGAAGGCCGGGAAGATTAGTTGAGCCAACACCAAAAGACGCCGCAAACACGAGCTCCTGATATTGAACTTTTTCCTTTTTTCGAATGGGATCATCGAGTAATATTGAACCGGCTTCCGAAGGGACAAACTGATTGGCTTTTGAAAGAATTTCTTTGAGCACTTGATCCAGCGCGGGATTCCCCTCCTGTAATTTCTTTTGCTGCCGCTCGCGGCTGAGTAGCAGATTTAGCTGTTTTTTATCGAGTATCTTAAGTCGCATTGCCAGAATAAAATACCTAAGCGGGAAAACACTGTCAAGAAAGTGAAATCCGGCATATTTTTTTTGTGATAATAGTATAAACCGACGTAATAATTTAAGACTAAACTTGCATTCTAATGGACTGACTTATTCTTATTCGGGAGGGGTCCAAAAAGTTTCAAAACGTCCATTTTGGGTAATCCAAACAATATAGGGAGATTGAGTCACATCTCCTTTTTCATCAAATTCAACGTGACCCAGTGCCCCATCATACTTTATATTTCGAATCGCTGCAATCACCTTTTCGGGATTCGTTGTTTGCGCTTGGGAAACCGCCTTCAGAAGGATATTTGTGGCATCATACGCATAGATTGCATAAGGCGCCAATTCATCACCATGCCTGGTTTTGTATTTTTTTAGAAAATCGGCCGCTTGGGGAAGCTTCTCGGTATCAGGGGTAAAGGTCAGATACGTTCCGTTGGACGCCTCACCGGCAATTTCTATAAATTTTGGATCAATCACTCCGTCACCGCTCATCATGGGTACATTTAATCCGACTTCTTTTGCCTGTTTAACTAGGAGTCCCCCTTCAGGGAAAATACCGCCAAAAAAATAAAGGTCAAGCGGCTCCTCCTTTAGACGGGTTAAAATCCCGCGAAAATCCTTATCCCCCTGAGTCAATCCGTCAAAAGAAACCACTTCGACCCCATCGGCTTCATAATGAGCCAGACTCTTCCGAAACTCGTCCGCAAGACCTTGGCCATAGGTCGTTTTGTCATGAAGAATCGCCACACGCTTGACCTTCAGTTGCTTTACTGCAAATTCTGCGGCGACCTTTCCCTGTTGATCATCCCGCCCAACCACGCGAAAAACATTTTCATATCCCTGTTCCGTCAGCCGTGGATTTGTAGAACCCGGCGTAATCATCGGGGTACCGGCATCATGATAAACTGAAGAAGCGGGTATGGATGCACTGGAATTAAAATGCCCGACCATTCCCACAATGCCCAGATTCACCATCTTATTTGCAACAGACACTGCTTGCTTCGGATCATGCCGATCATCTCCCACTTCGAGACGAACCTCTCTTCCCATAATCCCGCCCTTCACATTCCATTCTTCCACAGCAATCCGCGCACCCCGTTCCAAGTCGCCGCCAATTTTGCTTTGATCTCCTGTCATCGGCCCGGCCAAGCCAACAAGAATGTCTTCAGTCACCGCTTCGGTTTTCCCGGAGGGTTCTTGTTTTTCACAACCCGCCGCACCCCAAACCATAAGAAGAAAAACCATCACCGCAAGTGACTTAAATTGTTTCAGTATTAGAAAAAGAGACGTTTGAGCCATTTTAAAATTCCCCGTTCACACGTTTGGGCCGGTTCTGTCCCGGCGATAAAAGCTTCTTCTTTCCCATCACGATCACAAATTTTTCCGTCTTGATTAACCTTGCGCATGACAACCCCTTCCGGTATTTTAAAATCGCTTTCCGTAGAAAATGATGCCTGCTTCATAAATCGTGTCCATATGGGCAATGCTGCAGAGGCTCCCGTCAAGGCCCCGTGCTGGTTTTTATCAAACCCAACCCAAACCACCGTTACAAGCTCCGGAGTATATCCCACAAACCAGGCATCCCGAAGATTACTGGTTGTCCCCGTTTTTCCTGCGGCAGGGGCATCAAACCCCAAACGGCGCACCCCCTGGGCTGTGCCGGACTCGATGACGCCCTTCATCAAATGCGTCACAAGAAAAGCGGCCGATTCAGAAACCACACGGCGGGGCCGAGAATCGACATCACTGCTTCCTTCCCGTTCAATGGGTAAACCACTTGGGTCTATAATTCCTTTTAAAAACCGGGCCGGATAAAACATGCCGCCATTCGCCAAGGTTGCATAGGTCACCCCCATTTCAAGAGGTGAAACCTCAACACTGCCCAAAGCGAGGGAGGGGATGGGTTTTAAAGGGCTTTTAATACCGATATCGCGTGCCATATCGACGATATTATTCAAACCCACTTCCTGGGAAAGTCGGACAGTTGCCGTGTTTCGGGAACCTTCCAGCGCCGCCCGCAAGGTCACCGGACCCAGATATTTGTTGTCATAATTTTCAGGTGACCACTCGGTCCCTCCCACCAGTATGGTCACAGGGGCATCATCAATTTCACTGATCGGTGTATATGGCCTTCCTCCACGCGCAGCCTGTTCAAATGCCGTCAAATAGACAATGGGCTTAAATAAGGAGCCGGGCTGACGGCGGGCATCCGTTACCCGGTTAAACTGGCTTTTTTGATAATCCCGTCCCCCCACCATGGCCAAGACCGACCCGGTTTTTGGATCAATGGCAACCAAGGCCCCTTGCAGCTGGTTTTCCGGCTCGGAACGTTTTAAGCGGGAATCTTTAGATTCCAAATCTTCAAGGCCCTTGCGAAGTGCGCCTTCCGCCTTTTTCTGAAGTTCCGGGTTTAAAGAAGTAAAAATTTTAAGGCCGCCGGAATTTAAGATACGCGGCGGATAGAGCCCTGCGACCTGCCGGCGGATTTCATCAATAAAATAAGGGGCGCTGTTTAAGCGTTGCTTTACTGATTTCGCAACCACCTTCTCCCCTCTTGCGGAAAGATAGGATTGCAAATTAATACGGCCTTCTGAAAATAAAACTTCCAGCACAAGGTTTCTGCGGCGAATTGCTTTATGAATATCCCTGGATGGAGAAAATACATTGGGTGAACGGATGATCCCCGCGAGCAAGGCCGATTCTCCCAGAGTCAGCTCTTTTGGGTCTTTCTCAAAATAAAACCAGGCGGCCTGTCCAACACCATACACCCCCATAATCCCGTTTTGCCCAAAATAGATTTCATTGAGGTAGGCTTCCAATATTTCGTCTTTTTCATAGTGCCACTCCAGCAAGAGCGCCATGAATGCTTCGCGTGCCTTTCGGGCAAAGGTCCGCTCACTTCCCAAATAAAAATTTTTAACCAATTGCTGTGTGAGCGTACTGCCGCCTTGTACAATCCGTCCTGCCCTTAAATTCACCCAGGCTGCCCGTGCGATGCTTTTTAAGTTCAGCCCCGGATGATCATAAAAACGGCGGTCTTCCATAACCAGAAGCGCATCAATAAACATTTGTGGGACATCCGCCAGTTGTACGAGGTTTCGTTCTTCCCATTCAGCTTCATAAAATCCACCCACAACTTCGGGTTCGACTAAAAAATATTCCCGCTCAACTTCCACGGTGATATCTGTTAGTTCAGAAATACGCTGGTCTTTGGTCAGCCCGATTCGAATCGGAACCCCTTGTTCTAAAAAATCCGGGTAATCAAAGGAATGCAAATACAGTTCAATCGACCCTTTTTTTCTGTAAAACTCTCCTGATTTTAGAATGGGTCGATTTACTTCCTGGTAAGCAAGACGCTTCAAGCGGTCAAACAACCCTGCCTTGTTTACGTCCATTCCCGGAGTCAGCCGCAAAGGCGCCGAATAAATTTTTGATGGAAGCTTCCAGCGCTGCCCCTCAAACTTCGCGACAACGACTTCATCCAAATAAAATAAATACAGCGACAAACCCAGGAAACAAAGAATAATACCGCCCCCAAAAAGGCGAAAAATCAATTTCCTCTTCTTTTTTCTTGATTTAGACCTTCTTTTTTTAAGCCGTTTCATTAAAATTTTGTATACCACAATTCAAATACGGGTTCAATGAACCCACCTTTCAGGACACTCGAATCCCCTTAAAACTATGTAACTCATTACATAGTTTTCAAGCATTTTACGCCGAATACAGAACTAAACTCCCATCACGCTGGACCAACGAAATCCATATAACTTATTGTAATTTCTGATATTTCTTAAAATATTCTCCTAACAGATATTTTCGGTACATTACTTGCAAAACCTAGAAAGCACAAACATTGATTTCCATAAAGACTGGATGAAAGGATCCACAGGTGTATGATGAATAAAAAAGGCTTTACACTTTTAGAAGTCCTCGTCGCTGTCGCGATTCTTACCGTGCTCGTCGGTCTCGCCGTCCCGAATTACATCTCCTGGAACGCGCGCTATGAATTTAAAGATACCGCAAGAAACCTTTCATCAAATTTAACACTTTCCAAACTCAATGCCATGAGCCGGAATAATGCGGTCACACTCACGCTTCAAGCCAACGGCGCCAACACAGAATACGAAATGCGTGACAGCGGGGGCAATCCGGTCATTCCAACGGAAACTTTTCCCGAAGATGTCAGCATATTAGGTGCGCTGCCGGTTTCAGTTACATTCAATGCTTTTGGCCAAAGGACCTCCGGAGGGGCCGGAAACCAGGTCATTAATCTAAATAGCGCCTCCCAAACCAATACCCGATATGTAATCACAGTCACGGCAAGTGGAAAAGTCACAGTGGTGATGCAGAATATCTGAGGTGAATTATGACATTTA
Source organism: Nitrospiria bacterium (assembly GCA_945787655.1). Lineage (GTDB taxonomy): Bacteria > Nitrospirota > Nitrospiria > SBBL01 > JAADHI01 > JAADHI01. The sequence continues at coordinate 11,292 of CALZIJ010000036.1, forward strand.
AAAATACCAATACGAAACAAAAAAATAAAAATGAAAAAGGGTTCACCCTTTTAGAGGTGCTGATCTCCGTCGCCATCTTGTCTGTTGGCTTGCTTGGGATCGCAGTCATGCAGGACGCTGCCATTCAGGGAACGGTCTTTGGCAGCAAGATGAGTGTCGGAACGAATCTCGCTGATGAAATGATGGAGCGTATCCGGATCAAGATGCCGGGAGTCAATATTGTCGGGTTCAATGTCACGGATTACGACGGGATTGATACCTCTGTCCCGGCAACGCGGCCGCCAGCTTCTGCATGGCAGGCGCGGGGAGATTACGACCAATGGACCGGCCGTATTCAACAATATCTTCCCGGAGGCACGGGCACCGTAACGGTAACGCAACCGGTCGTAAACCCGCTGAACCGTAATGACATCACGGTCAATATTACCTGGCCCGGTGCGACTCGGAATTATTCCGTGACAATGAGGACATCTGTTCATTCGTAGATGAAAGAATAAGGATTGATTATGGTCTTGTCTCAAAAAAAATTAAATCAAAAAGGCTTCACAATACTGGAATTTCTCATTGCCACTACCGTGTTTGTCATCGTCATGTCGGCCGGTTCTGAATTTTTCAATAATATGAACCGCTCCGCAGTCGTGAATTCTCAACTGACGGATGTCCAGCAAGATGTCCGCTCAGCCATGCTCACACTCGTTCGAGACATATCAATGGCCGGTTATGGCGTTACCAGCTTTGGTGCTTGCCCCAATCCCATTACGCCGACCAATTCCAGCAGCGGTCCCGATGGCATCAGCATCGCAAACCTGGCCACCATCGCCACCACGCTTGCCGCCCCGGGCGCAGCAGGATCAGGCAAATTGACCTTGAATGACCTTGTTGTCGGGACCATATCTTTAAACGGAATTAAAACAACAACAGCGGTATTGGATTCAGGCACCACAGTAAATATTAATCCGGCCCTGGATGCCTCTGGAGAAAATTACGCCGCAAATACTCCGGTCCTCACCCCGGGCTGTGTGTCGTATGCAGTCAACCCAGCGACGCGTGAGCTGACCCGGACCGTCGACGGGGTCGGCAGTGTTCTCGCCAGCGGGGTCATTGACATGCAGTTTGCCTACGCCCTGGACGCCAATGGAGATGGCCGGATCGATGATGCCAACTTAAGCGGGGCCTTCGACGAAGGGGATTTTGTCAACCTGCCGACCACTCTGGATGCGATTCGGCTGGTGCGTGTCTCCTTATATGTCCAAACCAGCCGGGCCGACCCAAACTACACCAATGGCACTCCGATCACTCTGGAAGATCACGACCCGACCACTGATACAGGCTACAACCTGATCAATTATCAACCTTTTCGAAGCAGGATACTGACACGGATTGTCCGTCCCAGAAATATCGGACTGCCTTGAATTATATAAAGCAGATCAATGGATTGAACACCCACTTTTTAAGAAGAGAAAGGAATACCAGATTATGGGCATTGGGCTTTTAAACCAACAACTTAAAGGCGAAAAAGGAGCCGCACTGATCACAATGCTTCTCTTTTTAGCGGTATTGACCGTCATTGGCCTGACATCGGTCTCGATCACCTCGATTGAGAATCGCACCGCCCAAAATGAACGGATCTACGAATCTCGCATTAACCATGAAGAGGGCGGGGTTCCACCGCAAGTCGCTGTTCTGGAAGAGACCATTTTACAAGGGGTAATTCCCATCACTTATTTGGCGCCGTCAGGACCGGTCATTGTTGGAACCAATCTTCAGGACGAGATCCTGGATCATTTAATTGAGGTTGATTCCCCCTCAGCCTCACCAGACCTCAAGATTACCCTGGGAAGCTCCGATGTCAATATGGACATTGACTTCCTGTTTACAAAGCTCAAGACCGGCAGCGCAATTGAGTTTGCCGCTGGAAACGAAGGGGCCGGCGCGGGCGCCGGCGGCGGCGGCGTTGAGAATTACTTTCAATTGGTTTCAGAAGCTACCGTGGGAAATGGAAATGGCGCCATTACAAATCACTATAACTGTGTCGTCTCTGGAGCCTGTCAAAAATAATGCGTAAATGATCGCGTATTTCGAATAATGGAGACCATCATGAAAAAATTTATATTCCTTGTTTCCCTCATCATTTTTTCAAACCCGCTGACCGCCAAAGCCATCAACCCAACACAGTGGACTCCCGTCAGTATGGCGGAGGCCAATACGCAGATCGGGGAAATATGGGGCAACATCGGATTTTATAACAATACAGTGATCAAACTGGAAAACGGACAACAATTTCGATTATCAAAAAATGTCCTGATCGACGTCGAAAACCTGGCCAATGATATTCGCGGAAACGTCCGGGTACTTTTGGATGCGGATGGAAAGGCGAAAGCAGTCTTTTTTCACGGCATCGATATGCCTGAGGTGATTCGACGATACAAAAGATAAAGTTCTGAAAAGGAGCAATCATATGAACATTCATAAATTTAAATACGGGGTCATTTTTCTTTCGGTTTTTTTTGCACACATGACTTTAAGTACACCTGCTTTCGCGGTCCATAAATGGTGGCATAAGGGAGGCGGGCCCGCCCCGGCGCCAGCGCCAGCGCCAGCGCCCGCTCCGGCACCTTCACCTTCGCCTTCGCCAACTCCGACGCCCGCTCCGGCACCCACGCCAACAACACTGTCAGAACTGTCTGATTTTACAGCTTATCCCCCTTTTCTCACCACAGCGGCGCCTCCACTGACCATGTTTGTTTTATCCAAAAACCATAAGCTGTTTTACAAAGCCTACAATGATATTACAGATCTCGATGAGGACACCCTGATTGATTCTACCTACAAAGACTCTATTAATTATTACGGCTACTTTGATCCCTATAAATGTTACAACTATACCTCCGGCGTGTTTGTTCCGACAGTGCTGGGGACGGGTGCTAACTTTCACTACTGCACCAGCCAATGGAGTGGCAACTTTTTAAACTGGGCCAGCATGTCACGCATGGATCTCATTCGTAAGGTCCTCTACGGTGGGAAACGGGTCACCGATACGAGTGGGAAAACAGTACTCGGCAGAGCTTTGCTTCCGCGGGATGGTCATTCATGGGCAAAAACTTACCAAGGTGCTGATATTTCATCCCTAACCCCTTACAGCTGGACAGATATTACCCTTTGCAATACCAACACAAGTAAAACCGAAAACTCATCACTTCTTATGGCCATTGATGGATACTTCCCCTACGCCGCCAGCACGGAGGGCAAGCAGTGTACCCTGGAAGAACCCGGAGGGTCTGCTTTGACTGTTGCCGATACTTACAAGGTGGATGTCCAGGTCTGCGTCACCGGTATGCTTGAATTGAACTGTACGGAGTATAAAACAGGCTCATCCACCTCAAACTACAAACCTTCCGGGCTGATGCAAATCTTCGGAGTGGAACGAAACGGCACAGCCGATACGTCCGATGATCGAATCAAAATGAAATTCGGATTAATGACAGGCAGTTACGGGGCCAATGTCAGCGGAGGTGTGTTGCGGAGTAATATTGGCGATTTGTCTAACTCTGAAGTCGACAACGGAAACGGAATTGTTAAAGGAGTCTCCAAAATTATAAAAACGATCGATGAGTTTAAAGTCTCTCAATATAACTACAGTACAGGATGGTATGATGCCGGAGGCTCTGAAGGCAGCTGTGTGCCTGCAGAGCCGGCCGTTCTCAGTAACGGACTTTGCACCAGCTGGGGCAACCCCGTCGGTGAAATGCTCTATGAAACTATCCGGTATTTCCAGGCTCAAAGTGGTCCCACCCCGGAATTTGAATTGGGCACACCCGATCCGGGATTTTCCTCTCTGAAGGTGGAGACCACCTGGGAAGACCCTTATCTGACTTGCCCATCCTGCTCAAAGGCCTTTGCCATGATATTGAGCGATGAGTTCCCAAACTATGATTCGGATGATCTTCCGGGTTCTTACTGGGCTTCCGGAATTAGTAATTCGGATACTCCCAGTGTGCAAAGCTTGATCAGTACAGCGAATATCGATGTGCTTGAGTCAATTGGATCGACCTTTATCGGACAATCGACCGCAACTTTTGATCGGAATTGCACAGCAAAACCCGCAAGCTTCGCCACCATCAGAGGTCTTTGTGTCGAGGAGCCCACAAAAGAAGGGGCCTACTACATCGCGGGTCTTGCCAACTATGCGAAAACCACGGATCTCAATCCGGCTTCCGGGATGCAGGATATGACCACGTATGCAATTTCTACCGGCTCGGTCATCCCCAACCTTGAATTCAATGTGGGCGGGAAAAAAGTGGTCATCGTCCCTATTTTTCATGACGGCTGTCCCACGACACTTTTGGCCGGCTGCTCCTCACAGGGGCAAAATGGAGACAACTCCAAAGGTGCCATGGTCAATTTCCAGATTTGTCCCGATGATGCCGACTGGACGAGCGAGAAAAGCGCCGGATACACCTCTTGTTACGACGGCATGTGGGACGATGCCGAATATGGCTGGGATTATGAACTCGATATCCAATACCGAATTTATGTCAAGCAGGGCGTATCCACGATTACGGTCAAAACTAAAGGCCTCGCCGCCGCTGCGGGGCATGAAGATTTTGCCGGTTATGCCATCACCGGCGTCTCCACTCCCGGAGAATATTACGAAATTCGTTGCGGCGGAGCCGCTGGATTTTCCGATTGTGACCGGTATGACCAGAATGAAACGCCAGAGAGTGAACGGACTTTTGGCGTGACCGGTACGACCTCCGGATTTTTGAAAAGCCCGCTTTGGTACGCGGCAAAGTACGGGGGCTTTAAAGACAGTGACGCCGACGGGACACCTAATCTGGACGGCGAATGGGACAATGATCGAGACGGTGTGCCGGATACCTATTTTAATGCCTCCAACCCCCTTAAACTGGAAGCGGAATTATCCAAGGCACTGACCGACGTACTCAACCGCTCTTCTTCAGGCACATCGGTTTCGGTTCTGGCCACGTCTGGTGAGGGGGAAGGTGCGCTTTATCAGGCCTATTTTTATCCATCAAAATATGAAGACGGCCTTGAGCGAAAATGGATTGGTTTTTTACACGGCCTTTTCCTGGACACCTATGGCAATCTCAGGGAAGACACCAATCAGGACGGAAAACTCGTCTTGAAAACCGACCGGATTGTCAGGAGCTTTTTCGACACCTCCGCAGGCGATACCAAAGTAAAAATTTTCACGGACGCTGATGGCGATGGAAAAGCCGATTCAAGCACTCCGGTCGACACCGTCGCGATTGAGAAAATCAAACCGATTTGGGAAGCTGGCAAAGAATTGGCGTTTAAATCCGCGGCAAGTCGTAAAATCTTTACCTGGTTGAATGCCAATGATGACAATGTCGTGGATGCCGGGGAATTCATTTCATTTGATGAAACAAAAAAAACGGCCCTGGCGCCATATCTGCGAGCTTTGGATGATAATGGGGACGGCTCCACCGATGATGAATCTGAAAAAATCATCAAATTCATTCGAGGGGAGCAGGTCACCGGTTTACGGGAGAGGGATCTTACCGTAGAGAATCCCATCAGCGGCACCTCCAAAGAGATTTGGAAGCTGGGGGACATCGTTTATTCCACTCCGGCAACAGTGGCCGCACCCAGGGAACGATACGATCTGCTTTATGGAGATAAGTCTTACCAGGCGTTTTATCAAAAGTATAAAGACCGCAGAAACGTAGTGTATGTGGGCGCCAATGACGGCATGCTGCATGCCTTTAATGCCGGGTTTTATAATCCGGGGGATGATCCCCTGACCCCCGACAGGGAACATGGTCGTTTTGACCCGGGTACCGGGAAAAAGCTGGGAGAAGAACTCTGGTCTTTTATCCCCTATCAGCTGCTTCCGCACTTAAAATGGCTCACCCGGACCGATTATACCCATGTCTATTATGTGGACCTTAAACCCAAAATAACTGACGTAAAAATCTTTACGCCGGACGCCGACCATCCAAACGGATGGGGCACTATCTTAATCGGCGGCATGCGCATGGGGGGCGGGCCGATCACCGTGACGGACGTTTTTTCGGGCGGCACGGCCACTTCGCGATCCTTCCGGTCTGCTTACTTTATTCTGGATATCACCAATCCGGAAAAAGATCCGGTATTGCTGGCAAGCTTCACAGACAGCGAAATGGGATTTACCACTTCGTTTCCTTCTGTTTTACGTGTGACGGATGGCGCGGCAACCCCTTCTGCCATTAAGTGGTTATTTATGGTTGGATCAGGCCCCACAACGTATACGGGGGCCAGTGCGCAAAATGCCAAAATCAAAATTATCAACATTGAAACGGGGGCTTTGGAAAGAACCATTGATACAGGGTTAAGCAATGCTTTTCTGGGAGACTCGATTAATGTGGACGGCAACCTCGATTTTACAACGGATGTGGCCTATATCGGGAGTAGTTATATCCAGGGGGGTAAATGGAAAGGGAAGATGCACCGCTTGAATGTACAGAACAAGCTTAATCCGGCAGACTGGGTTCTCTCTACCTTGTACGCCACCAATCCTGGTCCCGTTACGGCGGCCCCGACTGCCTCTTTCGGGATAAACAACAAGTTGTGGGTTTACTTTGGTACGGGACGATATTACGACCCCAGTGATCAAAGTGATACCACTCAACAACGTTTTTACGGGATAAAAGACCCTTGCTGGAATGACAAAACACTGGCTTGTGTCACAACAATAGCCGATTCCGGCTTGAGAGACACGAGCAATATTGATGTCAAAACCGACGGATCGGTCCTCGGAGGCGGCTCGGACACCACGCTTGCCGCAATCTTGAATACCTCGCTCACCAAAGACGGCTGGTACAAAAACCTGGCTACAAAAGAGCGGGTACTCGCAAAAAGTTCCGTTTTGGGCGGCACCGTGTTTTTTACGACTTTTGTTCCCAATGGCGATGCCTGTACGGCCGGTGGAAAGAGTTATATTCATGCGCTCTTTTATGAAACCGGGACAAGTTATAAAAAATCGCCTTTTGGAGATCCACCGCCGCCGCCAGGAGATCCGGCTGTTGTGATTGATGATGTCAAGGAGATGGGTGAAGGGCTGCCTTCAGGCATCGGCCTTCACATCGGATCATCCACCAGTGCTGGCGGCAGCGGCACCTGTAAAGGCGGGGTCAAAGGCTTTGTCCAGCAGAGCACAGGGACGATTACAGAAGTTTGTGGTGACCCTGCACTGAGCATACGAAGCGGCATTAAGGGGTGGCGGGATTTCTAGCCAAACCAGACCCACATACACACCCTTGAACATTGTAAAATAAAGGAGTTTAACATTGATGAATCCAGTCAAACGATTTTTAATCATCAATGGTCTGATTGGGTTAATTGGCATGACCGCATGTTCCAGTGGGGACATGCGGTCCATGTCATCCAATCAACCGCCCGTGGTCACCTCAGTCGAGTTTTTCCCAGGTCAATTCAGACAAGGACACGCAATCGTCGCCAAGGCCCACGGGAAAGACCCTGAAAATGATGCTATTTCATATCGCTATGAATGGTTTGTCAACCAAAAATCGGTTCATCTCGAACGGGAATTACTTCCTCACTATTTTAAACGGGGCGATAAAATTTTTATAAAAATTACGCCAAATGACGGGTTTAACGACGGAGGGCCTTTTAAAACCGCGTTTTCCGTTGTAAAGAATACCCCTCCGGAAATTGTTTCCATTCAACTGCAACCACAGCCTTTTGTTCCCGGAAAATCTATCAAAGCAGTGGTCAGTGGCAAGGACAATGAAAATGATCCAATTCGTTATTCCTATGAATGGAAAAAAAACGGTCTGCCGCTCTTCGCAGAAGACCATCCTGAAATCAGGATTAATGATCTTAAAAAAGGAGATTTGGTGACTGTAAAAGTCACGCCACACGATGGCATTGATGCCGGTCAATCTTATGAATCCCTAAACCTGAAAAGTCATAACCGCCGCCCCCTGATTACATCCAGTCCTCCGATGCAATACAAAGACGGGATTTACAGCTACCCTGTCGAGGCCAATGATCCGGATGGTGACCCGCTTGAATACTCCATTCTGGATCCTCAACCCGGGATGCATTTTCATCCAAAAACTGGACATTTTCAATGGGAAATACCGGATGAGATTAAAGGGGTGCATCACGTTACACTCGTCGTTCGTGATTCGGAAGGGGAAGGGGCCGCCCAGAAAGTCCGCTTGGATATTGACTTTTTAAGAAACCACTCTTAAGCGGTCAGGCCCGGATCAAACATTCTGCAATTTGAATGGCATTTAAGGCCGCGCCTTTTCTCAGATTGTCGGCCACTATCCAGAGATGAAGTCCATTTTCAACAGACCGATCTTCCCGGACACGTCCGACATAGACATTGTCTTGCCCAACGGTGTCGAGCGGTGTGGGGTAAATTTTCCGGCCCGGATCATCAAGGACTGTAATGCCGGGTGCTTCTGCAAGAATGGCCCTGGCTTCATTGAGCGTCAATTTATTTTCAGTTTCAATGGAAACTGCCTGACCGTGAGAACGAAAAACCGGCACACGAACAGTGGTGGCCGTGACAGGAAGGTCCGGTTCATTCATTATTTTTCTGGTCTCTGAAATAATTTTGGTCTCTTCTTCAGAATCTCCTGACTCAGAATCACAATCCCAGTTCACAATACAATTAAAGGCGATTTGATCACGGTACACGTGACGTTTCGCTTCCTTAAAAGAGAGAATCGCCTTGGTTTGATCCAGTAATTCATCAATGGCTTCTTTACCCGTTCCGGAAACCGACTGAAACGTGGTCATGTTCACCCTACGAAGTTTTACGGCATCATGTAAAGGCTTCAATGCAACCACCAATTGGGCAGTAGAACAATTCGGATTCGCAATAATCGGCTGGTTTACGGTGACAAGATGCCCGTTGACTTCCGGCACGACCAATGGAATCAGGGATTCCATCCGAAAAGCACTTGAATTATCCACGAGAACACTACCTGCCTTTAGGGCTTTTTGGGCATAGATTTTTGCCAAGGCGCTGCTCGTGGCTCCAAGGATGAGATCAATCCCCGAAAAATCAGCGTCTCCCAGTTTCTCAACAAAAACCTCTTCTCCATGAAAAGTATATAATTTTCCTTCAGACCGTTCAGATGCAAACAGAGACAATCGGTGAACGGGAAATTTTCGGGAAGCCAGAATGTCCAGCATTTCCTCTCCAACAGCCCCGGTTGCTCCTGCGATTGCCACATGGTAGTTTTCTTTTTTCTGAAACATGTTGACTCCAGTTTTTTTAGGAAGCGTGTTGCTTTAATTGTTTAACAACCCGCTGTCCCATCTCAACTGTTCCGATCGTTTTAGTATCATTTGCCGCAATATCCGGGGTGCGATATCCCGCTTCCAAGACAGAAAATACCGACTTTTCAATTAAATCTGCCTCTTTTTCAAGACCAAAAGAATATTTTAACATCATCCCTGCAGAAAGAATTGTAGCGAGCGGGTTCGCCTTGTCTTGCCCCGCAATATCAGGCGCGCTGCCATGAATCGGCTCATACATTCCTTTCAGGCATCCTTCACGGCCTCTGGTCGCCTGTGCGCCCAGGCTTGCGGAAGGCAGCATCCCGATAGATCCGGTCAGCATTGCCGCGGCATCCGATAAAATATCCCCAAACATGTTTGTGGTGACAATGACGTCAAACTGTTTTGGATTTCTAATCAGCTGCATCGCACAATTATCCACATACATATGGGAAAGCGCCACATCCGGGTAATCCGCATGGACTCGTGTAACGACCTTTCTCCATAATTCAGTAGCTTCGAGCACATTGGCCTTGTCGATAGAAGTCACTTATACACCAGAGTATTGATCCCACGCTCTTCGTCTCCATATTGCTCAACGCCGCGCGGCTTTCCAAAATAAATCCCTCCGGTGAGTTCCCTCACAACCATCAAATCGATGCCTTCGATAATCTCTCTTTTCAAGGTCGAAGCATCCGTCATCATCGGGTATAAAATAGCAGGGCGTAAATTCGCAAAAAGCGCCAGTTTTTCACGAAGGCCCAGCAAAGCCCTTTCGGGACGGATCGTATAATCCAGTCCTTCCCATTTCGGTCCGCCCACGGCTCCCAGTAAAACAGCATCCGCATTTTCCGCGACCCGGAGGGTTTCGTCCGGGAGAGGCATCCCGAACTGATCAATGGCATCTCCGCCCACGATCCCATGGTCAAATTCAAAGGGGTGTTGAAAGATTTCCCCCAAGGTTTCAAGCACCGAAACGGCTTGAGGCGTAATTTCTCTTCCGATACCGTCACCAGGTAAAACGGCAATTTTCATCTCTTTTGTCATATACTGCCTTTATTAGTCGTCTATTATTTTTATATTGTAAAGATTTTATTGATGGGACCTGTTTCACAAAAACCAG
>CALZIJ010000037.1 GCA_945787655.1 Nitrospiria bacterium
AAACACAATCGGGATTTCAAGTCACTGACTCTTACGGACGCCTTGTTAATAGGACTTTCTCAGGCATTTGCCATTGTGCCGGGAGTTTCCAGGAGCGGAATCACCATGGCAACCGGATTGTTCCGCGGGATGAACCGCATGGCTGTTGCCAGGTTTTCCTTTCTCCTATCTGCCCCTATAATTTTTGGTGCCGGTGTCTACAATGTTCCGAAAATTTTGGAACAGGGCATGGGAGGCGGGCAGTTGGGGATTTATCTCTCCGGGTTCCTGTCTGCAGCTGTTTCCGGGTATTTTGTCATTGCTTTCCTGCTTCGGTTTGTGCAGACAAGAAGCTTAGATGTGTTCGCATATTATCGCTTTATTTTAGCAGCTATTGTGGTTGCCTCGCTGATTTTGTAATGAATAAAAAACAATGGATTTGGGGAATAATATGAATGCCAATGATCTGCCGGGCAAGGCAGCGGAAATTTATAAAAAAATACGAAGGAAGCACAAGGTTGCTTTCGAAACGCTCAAGCTGAACGATAAAGAAATTAAAATTCTCCAGGTTACCGACCTTGAATCACTGCTGGCCGGCAAGGACCCGTTCAAAGATGTATCGGAGTTTCCTTTCTGGGTAAGGCTGTGGGAAGCCTCACTGATATTGTCCCATGTTGTGGCCGCTCTGCCGCCAGGAAACGGCACAAAATTTCTTGAGCTTGGAGCCGGTCTCGGAGCTCCGGGGCTTACCGCGGCCGCCTGTGGCTATGATGTTACATTGAGTGACTATGAAAAGCATATCCTTGATTTCCAGAGGGTAAGCGCTGCTGCCAATGGTTTTGACAATGTGGATTTTAAAAAAGGTTATTTGGAAGACATCCCTCTCCCTGAGCATTTCGCGGACCTGGTGACTTCTAATTGCGTGATTAATCTTTCCCCGGATAAAAAACAGGTCTTTGTCGAAATTTGGCGAATTTTAAGAGACCACGGCCGGGTTGTCGTCTCCGATACTATTTCTGAGAAACCCGTGCCAAAAGGCATGCGGGCGAATCCGCGTCTTTGGGGGGAGTGCGTTTCAGGGGCTTTGACCGAGGCAGAGTATCTTTCAAAAATGGAACAGGCTGGTTTTTACGGGCTTTCTATTTTAAAACGCACCCTGTGGCGTGAAGTCGAAGGGTATAAATTTTTCTCCATCGTGGTGCGGGGCTATAAATTCGAAAAAAAATCAAGCTGCACCTATGTCGGCCAATACGCCACTTACCTGGGTCCAATGCAGGCCGTTGTGGATGAAGAAGGCCATTTATTTCCGAGAGATCAGGCGGTGGCAGTTTGTACAGACACGGCCGCAAAACTGCAAAAACCGCCTTATCAGTCCTCCTTTGTAGTAAGCACCGGGACGGACATGAACGAGCAGTCCATAACCACCGAAGAAGACACCTGTCCTGTGGAAGGTGAGTGCTGTTAAAGGTGGATCGGGCATCAGTTTTTTAAAGTTCAGGACAATCCACCCCAACCTCTCTCCTGTTTCCTAAAGGTTAAATGAGGGGAACCTGCTCTAAAAGGAGCAGCATTTAACCTCCTTTTATTGGATCAAGCCCAGTGGCTTCATCCTTTTTTCGCCTTGCGTATCACGTCATTTCTGGTAAGCTTTTTTGGGGGTATTCTATTCCCAAGCGCAGAGAATCTCCCTGAGATTCTTCTTTTTGTAGAACGTTAAAATATAATCTATTAACTGGATTCATCAGGTATTTTCAGTGAACCCGTTGGTGATCGAAAAAAAAGTCAGGAAAGCCTCGTTTTATTTAACAGACGGGAGCCAGGTTGACGGTGAAGTTTTTCTGAGTCTTTCAGAGGAAGGGCATTCCGGTCCGCAGAATTTGGGAGATTTACTCAACGATGAGGATCGTTTTATCCCTATCAAAACGGAAAAATCCATTTTTCTGCTTCACCTGAAACATGTTGTCCAGGCCAAAATCCGCATAGAAGAGGAGTTGGATGAAACCATGCGGGAGGGCAGTGGGTTTACGATTACAGTCAAAATGGAGATCGGGGGGAGCATTGAGGGGGATGTCTATATTTCACTTCAAAAGGGCGGTTTTGGTCGTGTAAAGGACTACGTCAACCAAAACATACCGTTTTTCAGGCTCATTCAATCAGAATATATTGCCTATGTGAATGAGAGATATATTTTCTCTATTCATGAATAAACATTCCCTGATTATTCACTCTACATTATAAGTGCATTCATCATAAAACCTTTAAACCCCGCGATACAGAGAACCGCTTTATCGGGCAATTTTCCCTGAAACCGGGGAAGGACAGAAGATTTCATTCCATTCAATGATATGATATGATCGTGGTCATATGTCTTTTTAACATGATTTCAGGAGGACTCTTTTATGAAAAAAGTATTTCAGGATGCAGTTGATTTTCACCGGCACCTCTGCCTGGACATCGCAGTCGGGTATCGCGCGGCGGAAATTCTTGTCCGGGAAATGGGTGACGAATTAAAAAATATGAAAGAAGTCGTTGCGCTTGTCGGAAACGAAACCTGTGCCTTGGATGCCATTCAGGAAATTACCGGCTGCACTTTCGGAAAACGAAACCTGATTTTAACCCATGTGGGCAAACCCGTTTATATTCTGCAAAATACGAAGACTGGCAACAGTGTTCGCGCCTATTGCCATTACTGGGACACCTTTGACCATACCGAATTCCGCCGACTTCGAAAAGCCGTCAAAAACCCGGATGTCAGTGAAGCGGATAAAGCCGCCCTTGAAAAAATGACGAAAGAAACAATTGATCACATTCTGGCCGCACCGGAATCAGCGCTTTTTAAAGTCACCCGCCTTGTCCTTCCAGCGCCAAAAATCGCAGGGAAATACCCTGCGGCCCCCTGCGAAGAATGCGGAGAACACGTCAATGAAGCCCTGTTGACTGAAACCGGGGGCCAAAAACTTTGTAAGGAATGTTTGGCCTTAACAGCCGCATAAATGAATAAATGAAGGATTCAAATCGTTTACCCATCGGTGCAGTCGGGCCGGATTTTAATCTGCCTGGCGTGGAGGGTCAATCCTACGCTCTGGAGAGCTTCAAGGACAATACCATATTAATTGTCATTTTCACTTGCAATCACTGTCCTTATGCCCAGGCTTACGAAGACCGGTTGATCGACATCCAAGAGGATTATTCAGAGAAAAAAGTCGCTCTTGTGGCCATTAATGCCAATGAAACAATGCATTACCCGGAAGATAATTTTTCTAATATGGTGCTTCGAGCTAAAGAAAAAAGGTTTAACTTCCCTTATCTTCGAGACGACGCCCAAACCGTAGCCGATGCCTATGGCGCGCACTACACTCCGGAGATTTTCTTACTCGATGACCAACGGCGCCTCCAGTACACAGGCCGAATCGATGACAATTGGCAAGATGCCAGTGGCGCACGCTCGCATGACTTGCGATATGCGATTGATGCCGTGCTTTCTAAAAATCCCGTGCGTGCACCTGAAACCCACGCCATAGGCTGTACCATTAAATGGGCAAAAAGATAAGTGTCTCCCCTAAATAAAAAAACGAATAGAAATTAAGCGAATCCCACATGGCAGGAAATATATTCGGACAGGTTTTTAGACTGACTTCCTTTGGAGAAAGTCACGGCCCCGCGCTTGGTGGAATCATTGACGGATGCCCGGCAGGGCTCGTACTTTCTGAAGCAGATTTGCAAAAAGACCTGGACCGGCGTAAACCGGGTCAAAACCGCTTACAGACCCAGCGAAAGGAATCGGATACCGTTCAAATCCTTTCCGGTGTCTTTGAAGGAAAAAGCACCGGCACCCCCATTGGCTTTATTATTCATAATGAAGACCAACGTTCACGGGATTACAGCGCCATTAAAGATCTCTTCAGGCCGGGACACGCGGACTACACCTATTTTAAAAAATACGGGTTTCGTGATTATCGCGGCGGCGGACGGTCTTCCGCGCGTGAAACCGTTGCGCGTGTGGCCGCCGGGGCCGTTGCCCGGAAAATTCTGGCCGAAGAAGGCATTCACATAGTCGGCTATGTCACACAGGTCGGTTCTGTAAAAATCAATCAGATTGATTTCTCCCACATTGATCAAAACCCGCTTTTCTGTCCAGATCCGGGCGCTGTTTCCGAAATGGAATCGACCATCCGAAAGGCCCAGGCCGACCATGACTCCATCGGGGCGAAGGTCGAAGTCGTGGCCAAAGGGGTTCCCGCAGGGCTTGGCGAGCCGGTTTTTGATAAACTGGATGCCGCTCTGGCAGGCGGTATGATGTCAATCAATGCCGTCAAAGGCGTGGAAATTGGGGACGGTTTTCAAGTCGTCGAAATGAAAGGCAGTGAAAATTGCGACCCGATTTCACCCAAGGGTTTTCAATCAAATCATGCAGGCGGTATTTTAGGCGGCATCTCAAACGGGGACGCCATCGTCGTCCGTATCGCGTTAAAACCAACTTCCTCTATCACCATTGAGCAAGATACCGTTGATATCCACAATCAACCGGCCAAAATTGCAACCAAGGGACGGCATGACCCCTGTGTCGGCATCCGTGCAGTCCCGATTGCGGAAGCCATGATGGCGCTGGTGCTGGTGGATTTTTTAATGCGCCACAAACTTTCCAGACTTTCCTGAGTACTTGGATCTACCCTGTTTTCATCCTTTTTTCCGTCTATTTTTCCGTATTTTCAGGGCTTTTTTAGAATTCGTTTTAAAAACTGCTGTTCATTTTTTTTTATAAATGATACTATTTCAAACGGTTTTAAACTCAAAGGGGTGATTTTATTGTTTCCCATGTTCGGACAACGGACTGTTAATCATGAAAACAAAGAAACATACCTCGTCGGGCGGTGTAGTTTATAAAGTTGAGGACGATGAACTCAGAGTTATCTTGATCTGCCATCATAACTTGAGAGGGAAGCTCATCTGGTGCCTGCCTAAAGGCTCTGTAGAACAAGGAGAAACCTTACCTCAAACCGCCTTGAGGGAAGTCCGGGAAGAAACAGGAACCAACGGAAAAATTCTGGAAAAAATCGATCATATTCAGTATTGGTTTTATTCAAGACAGGAAGAGATGAAGATTTTCAAGACCGTTCATTTTTACCTGCTTGAATACCTCAATGGCAATGTGGATGACCATGATGGGGAGGTAGATGAAGCCCGCTGGGTTCCCTTACAAAAAGGGCTGGACATGTTGACGCACAACAGCGAACGATCAATTCTCGAAAAAGCAGCACGGTATCTCTCCGCCCGTCTGGGCCACGACGTGACCAACAACTAATTTACACCGCCAAAAACCTCCCTGACTCCTTTTTCATTTGATTTCATCATGATTCGTTTTACGTGCTTTTCCAATGGTTTAGGATCAATCTCCTCCCCTTTGCTTGTTTGACAAGAACTCACTTATAAAATAGACTTTAAGTTGTGTTTAAACAACTTATTGAGAATGGGGAAAAGGTCTTTTCTTCCGATTTAGGCCCCACAAATTCAATTAGAACTGTCCTTCACGATCTCCATGAAAAAGGAGGACTTGATACTGCAATTTTGTTGATCGAGGGAGAGAAAAAGAATTTTCTTCTTTTCATTCTCGAAGACGAGTGCTACGCCCTTTATCAGCTTTTTCGAGAAACACTCGCAACCCTTGCATTTTCTGATTTTATAAAGCAAACAACCTCCTTTAAAGGCACTGTCTCCCTTTACACGCTTAGCCCGGTCTTATTTAAATCGCTGCTCATGATGGCCCAAAAGCCGGCGATGATTCTGCCGGCGGCATTAAATGATTCTGACCGTTTGTTTCACTTTCTTTCAAAAAAGAAAAAAGACAGTGTCCTTGCCTTGAAAAAGAAGGATCACTTGAATGTATTTTACTTTTACAAGGGCGATGTACGAGACAGCTATTTCGGGAAAAGCTCCAAGACCGTCAAAAAGGCCCTACCTCAGAAGAAAAAACTTGAAGCCGCCCTGTCCGAAGAAGACCTTCTATCTATTCTACTTTTTGAACCCGAAAACATTCATGCGGCTCAGGACTGCAAAGAGGCCATGCACGAGATTGCAAATGTCCCTGAAACGGCTTTAGACGGACAGCATCATTTGGAAGATGACGAAAAAACCCCGGTCCCCTTCGAAGTCCTTTCAGAAAAATCTTCCAAAACAGACTTCAAATCCGATGATCCTAAACATATTTGGGTTGAAGTTTTAACAGGAAGCCGGGCAGGTTTTTTAATCCGCTTTTCCCGAAAACCGGTGAAACTGGGACGAGGGAAAGTCGATGTACAACTTAACGACCCACAAATCTCGCGGGTCCATGCTGAACTGGAATGGACCGCTTCAGGCCTCTTTATTAGAGACCACAACAGCACCAACGGCCTTTTCGTCAACGATGAAAAAGTAAAAGAAATGAAACTCACCCTGGAAGATGAAATCCGGCTCGGCGATATTTCGCTAAAGGCTGTCCCGGCATCATGAATTTCTCCGATTGGCAAGATAAAATCCTCCCCCGACTAAGCGCGCTCCCTGAACTTGCCCTGAACTACGTCCTAAATCTCTCCACCCTTTCCCTCGTGGCCTACATTTTACTGGCCGTACTGTTGGTCTGGGGGTTTTCCTTGTTTAAAAAATATCAATCAATGGATCTTGAACAATCTCACAGCACCTTTCGGGAAGCTGAACAAGCTGCAAAATCAAGCGACCCCCTGCTGGCCGGGGAGTTGTATGAACAAGCCCAGAATTATCAACGCGCCATTGAATCCTACAAATCCGCAAGGGCTTTTCAACAAGTGGGCCGAGTTTATGAAAAATTAAAACAATGGGACGACGCCGCTCAATTTTACAACCTTGCCGGCGATTCTGAAAAATCCGCCTTAATGTACCAGCGTGGAGGCAACTATCTGCAAGCAGCAGAAAGCTATCTCGCATGCAATAAAAATTTATTGGCCGCGGAAATGTATGAAAAGGGACGTGAGTATAAAAAAGCGGCGAGTCAATACGAAAACTTTGGCAAACAATTAAAGTCGGCCCAGCTTTACAAACTATCAGAAGATTATGAACGGGCCGCGGAAAAATATGAAGCCTATTTTTTAAAACAAAAAATGGTTTCATCCAATCAATCCCCCGAAAAATGGGCCCAGGTCAAACAGGCCGCTTTTGAAAGCGGCGGGCTTTATATGAAAATGAAGCGCTACAAAAAAGCGATGGACATTTTTTCTTCCGCTGAATTTTTCGAACAGGCCGCAGACGCAGCGGTACAAGCCGGAGATATTGAGCATGCGGCCCAGTTTTATCTCTCTGCAAAAAACTTTGAAAAAGCCGCCAAAATATATGAGGCCATGGGGGATTTAAAACGAGGCCACTGGATTATGGCGAAAAAACATCAGGAAGACGGGAACCTCGCCTTGGCGGCGCAGGCCTTTGAATCGGGGGAAAGCTGGGTGGAAGCCGCTGAAATGTATGAAAAATCAGGGGACAAAACCAACGCAGGGAAGATGTATCAGCACGCAGGAGATTATCATCGGTCGGCGGATTTATTTCTCTCCGTGGACAACCTCGAAGCGGCGGCCAACTCGTTTGAAAGGGGAGGCCGCCTGAATGAAGCCTCGGACCTTTATGTCCGGCTCAAACAATACGACCGCGCCGCCAAAGTTCAGGAATTAATTGGAAATTATTACGCCGCCGCCCTTTTATTTAAAGACGGGGGGGATACGGACCAATGCATCTCATATTTACAAAAGGTAGACCCGGATTCTGAAGATTTTTATACCGCAACGCAGCTTTTGGGAGACTTGCTTATTGAACGCAGAATGATTCCCGCGGCCAAAGACTGTTTTTTTAAAGTGACCTCAAAAAAAACGATCACTCCGCAAAACATCGAAATCTATTACCGGCAGGCGACCTTACACGAATCTGAGAAAGAATTTGAAGAAGCAGAAACACTCTATGAACTGATATTACGAAAAGACTACACCTACAAAGATGTCAAACAACGCAGTACACTCCTGAAAAAAGCCTTGCAAGAAGTTCAAAAAGCATTGGATTCTCAAACCCCCTCTCCACAACAACCCGATGCACGCGGTTCAAACAATGAGAAACGATACAAGATGATTCGAAAAATTGGACAGGGTGGCATGGGCGTTGTTTACCTTGCGGAAGATTCTGTTTTGAAACGCTCGGTGGCTTACAAGATTCTACCCCAGTCCATCCGTGAAAACCCTTCCGTGCTGAAAAATTTTTTACAGGAAGCCAGAATTGCAGCCGCCCTGAACCATCCGAATATTGTCACCATTTTTGATACCGGTAAAAATGGTGATGACATCTATATCACGATGGAATATATCGATGGGATTAGTTTAAAACAATACCTCGAACGATACCGCTCTCCTTTGTCTGAACGGATCGAGATCATGAAATCGATCTGCCGGGGTGTGGATTATGCCCATCAGCGCAATGTGATTCACCGGGACTTAAAACCGGCGAATGTCATGCTGTTAAAAGACCGCACTGTAAAAATCATGGATTTTGGCCTGGCCAAAATGCTCACCGAAACGATGAAGGAAAAAACCTCGATTAAAGGCACCCCGCTTTATATGTCGCCGGAACAAATTGTGGGTGAAAAAGTAGATACTTTATCCGATGTCTATTCCCTGGGCTGTACTTTTTACCGGATGCTGACCGGCCGCCCTCCCTTTACAAAAGGGGATATCTACTACCAGCATCTGCATACCCCGCCAACACCGCCGAAAATGGTGGTTTCAAAACTTCCAGCCGAATTAGACCAGATTATTTTAAAGTGCATTGAAAAAGAACGGGAGAACCGTTTTCAATCCGTAAATGCGCTTTATGAGGCTCTTTCTGCCCTCACGCATACGTCTGTGGTCTCTTAAAATAACAGCAAAAACCAGCTTCTCGTAACAGCACAACCCTTTGTTCTCATTCAATTCAAGGGCTCCGCTACGACCACTTAAAGGACTTGACACACTTTTCTTTAATTCTTATAGTGTCTTTACGTGCGAATATTATCTATCTCAATGACGTCATGGGTATTGTTGGTTAAGATCAATGTTTGTACGATTGGGAGCCCCTTTTTGAAACGTCTTTCCAGCAATCGAGGGGAAGTTGTAAGCAATACCCGTTAACAGGAGGATTTAAGAAATGGTTAAAGGTCGTGTCAAGTGGTTCAATGCCAGCAAAGGTTACGGATTTATCACTCAAGAAGACGGGAATGATATTTTCGTTCATTTTACGGCAATTCAGGGAGAAGGGTTCAAATCTCTTGAAGAAGGTGAAGAAGTCGAGTTTGAAGTGAGTTCTGGCGAAAAAGGACCACAGGCGGCTAATGTCGTAAAAGCCTAGTTTCTTTCATCGTTTTTAAAAAAGCCTCAAGATATCCATCTTGAGGCTTTTTTTGTGTCCATCCTCTTCCCTGTGAAACCAATACAATCAGCTCCCCTTTTTTCACCAGGGACTCCGCCTTAATCCGTCGAATCATCGCATCAAACAAGTCTTCTTTTTCATCCAGCATCGACATCGGGCTTGGGAACACCCCCCGATAAAGAGCCATTCTCCGTGCAACCGCTACAACAGGCGTAAACGCAAAAACCGGGAAACCGGGCCGGTACTTCGAAAGACGGAGAGCTGAACCACCTGAAAGTGTCGACATCACAATCGCCTTGGCATTCATTTGCGTTGCCAGATGGCAGGCGGCCTGGCTGACCGCCTCGGGAATAGAAAGCCCTTTTTTCATGGTCGTATGAATTATTGGCAGCGCCTTCTCTGTAACCTTAATAATTCTCACCATCACCTGAACCACACGGACAGGGTGTTTTCCGGAGGCCGTTTCAGCGGATAACATCACCGCATCGGTTCCATCAAAGATTGCATTTGCCACATCAGATGTTTCCGCCCGGGTAGGCCGCGTATGCTCTACCATCGACTCCAGCATTTGTGTCGCGGTAATCACGGGAATCCTGGCTTCGTTGGCCATCTTGATAATTTTTTTTTGAAGAAGCGGGACTTCCTCCAATGGAATTTCAACCCCAAGGTCCCCACGCGCCACCATCACACCATCGGAAACCCGAATAATCTCTTCCAAATGTTCAATGGCTTGCGCCTGTTCAAGTTTCGCAATCACCGGGATCTCTTTTCCGGCGTCCTGTACAATTTGCTTAACCGCCTTCACATCTTCTGCGCAGCGAACCATTGAAAGCCCGATGTAATCCACCCCATGAGACATGCCAAACTGAAGGTCTTCACGATCCTTCTCGGTTAAAACCGGGAAACCCAGGTCTCTTCCAGGCACATTAATACCTTTATGGGCGGTCAAAATGCCCCCTTCCATCACACGGCAAACGATCTCTTCCCCTTCAATCTGAAGGACTTTTAAAATGATTTTTCCATCATCAATTAAAATCGTATCTCCGCAAACAAGCTTGCTAAAAAGGGGAGGATAATCCATTGATGCGAAGGCCTCCGTCCCTTGGACGGGCTGGTTCAATAAGCGAAAAATGGCATGCCGCTTCAGCCGAAAAGAGTCGGCCTTTAACGCGCCGACGCGCACCTTCGGCCCCTGCAAATCTTGCAAAATAGCGACAGAATGGCTCAGCTCTTTCGAAATCTCCCGAATTAATTGAATGGTCGATCCGTGACTTTGATGGGTACCATGTGAAAAATTAAGTCTGAAAACATTGACCCCGGCTTTGATTAAACGGCTCAGAATTGTTCTGGAATGAATCGCAGGCCCGAAAGTTGCGACAATCTTTGTCTTACGATATGAGGTTTTATCCGACATGGTTTTAAACACTCTCCAAAACCACTTTATTATACCGCGGTTTCTAAAAAGATACAAAAAATAGATATATGAATATAAAAAATGAGATTGCCGGAGTGATGACGAAGGTGATATAATGCTTTCATTTTTGTATAGAGGCGATACTTGAAATACATTCAATTCTGGCTGACATTATTTATACTGGCCTCTGCGTTTTTTACTTCCCCCGCTATTGCAGATTATAGTGCGGATCAATTTGTGACCATCTCTCAGGGTGAAATCGGGGGCAATCCCCGCATTTTTTCAGCTAAAATATACTCCCAAAACAAAAAACTGAGGATGGAGGTCGTCATCGCCGGCCGACGGTCAATCAACATCTCCCGCGGGGATAAACAGACCCCCATTTTCTGGACCCTCATGCCTGATGAAAAAATGTATATGGAATCCATTGGCGGGCCAAATGCCGGACCGGGTGGATTGCCCCCGGAAATGCATCAGGATTATGAAAAAACCTTTCTCACAAAAGAGCCGGTTGCCGGTATTATGACCAATAAATTTAGATTATCATGGAAAGAGAAAGACGGCACCCGCAAGAGTGGTTTGGTGTGGGAAGCCATCGAATTTGAAAATGCCCCGATTCGTCAGGAATTTTTTAACAATAATGAACACCTCTTACTGCAATTGGCCAATATCAAAGTTAAAAAGCTGGACCCTGCGTTGTTTGAAGTCCCGCCGGATTACAAAAAAATCACCCTGCCGGCTAAAAAACCAGGGAAATAGCTCCCTGTTTCCCGATAAGAGAGATTAAAAACCCAATTGAAAAACTTAATTGAAAACTATCAAACTGAAGGCTATTTTGACGAAATGTTCCAGAATCTGGAAGGCCCCCGCCCCCATTACCGCCAATTAAAGGACCGGCTGGCCCGACTCTCTATTGAAGCATTTGATGCCCAGAGAAGACAAGCCGATCAAGTCTTTTTAAATCAAGGCACCACTTTTACCGTTTACGGCGACCCGGAACAAATTGAACGGATTTTCCCCTTTGATCTGATTCCACGGATTATTCCCAACAGCGAGTGGCAGCATATCGAAAGCGGCCTGAAACAGCGGGTTCATGCCTTAAACTTTTTTCTACGAGATATTTACGGGAAACAACAAATTATAAAAGACAAAATCATTCCCCGTGAACTGATTGAAAGCTCTGCGCATTTTTTAAAGGACATGGTCGGCTTTCATCCGCCCCGAGGGATTTATACCCATATTTCAGGGATTGATCTCATCCGTGATCAAAACGGAGCCTACACCGTTTTGGAGGATAACCTGAGAACCCCTTCAGGGATATCCTACGTCCTGGAAAACCGAATTGTCATGAAACAGGTTTTTCCAAACCTGTTTTCAAAAATGCGAGTACGCCCCGTAGACCACTACCCCAACCAGTTGTTACAAAATTTAAGATACCTTGCGCCATTGCCTCGAGAAAACCCCACTGTCGTGTTACTGACCCCCGGAGTCCATAACTCGGCGTATTTTGAGCATTCTTTTCTCGCCTTGCAAATGGGCATTGAGTTGGTCGAAGGGCAGGATCTTGTCGTTGAAGGAGACCGCGTTTACATGAAAACAACGGAAGGTCTTGAAATGGTGGATGTGATATACAGGCGGGTAGACGACGCCTTTATCGACCCCGAAGTCTTTCGCAGTGATTCTGTGCTGGGTGTGCCCGGACTGGTACGAGCCTATCGTGCGGGCAATGTTGCTTTAGTCAATGCCATCGGGAACGGGATCGCGGACGACAAGGCCACCTACGCCTACGTCCCTAAAATGATTAAATATTATCTGGACGAAGAGGCCATTTTGCCCAATGTTCCCACCTATCTTTGCAGTCACCCTGAAGAATGCACCTATGTCCTCGAACATCTTTCCGAACTGGTTGTAAAAGCGGTGAATGAGTCGGGCGGATACGGCATGCTCATGGGCCCGACTTCCACCCAGGCCGAGCAAGACGTCTTCCGTCAGAAAATATTGGCCAATCCGAGAAACTACATTGCGCAGCCTGTCATTTCCCTTTCACGATCGCCTTCTGTTGTGACCAACAAGGGGCAGACGGGTTTTTCCCTAGAAGGCCGTCATATTGATTTTAGACCCTACGTTCTCTTTGGGCGGGATATCACTGTATCCCTGGGAGGATTGACCCGCGTCGCCCTTCGAAAAGGCTCCCTGGTGGTCAACTCTTCACAAGGTGGAGGCAGCAAGGATACCTGGGTTCTTTATGGAGAAGAATAACTCAAAACGCGGATGTTCATTGTTATCTTTTACGATTAAAAAAGGAATTTTCTGGTGTTAAGCCGTACCGCTGAAATGTTTTTTTGGATCGGACGCTATATTGAGCGTGCCGAATATACCGCACGTTTAACCAATGTGCATTATGATGTCGCCCTGGAAAGTGCAGACCGCGACATCCCTTCCGTTGACTGGGGCCGATATCTTGAAAGCCGGGGCGACCATGATTTATACAAGGAACTGTATAAAACCATCCAATCTCAGCATGTGCTGGAATTTTTGGTACTCGACCCCAATAACCCGAACGCCTTGTTTAACCTGATCAAGATTGCGCGAGAAAACGCCCGCTCGGTTCAGGATCAGTTAACCAGCGAGGTCTGGCATCACCTCAACGGATTTCACTTAAATCTGAAAACCAGAACCCCATCCGAATTAAAAGACAACCCCCATACCCTGCTACACTACATCACCACCCAGTGTTACACTTTGGCCGGCGTTTTTCGAAGCACCATGCTCCGGGATGAAGGCTGGATTTTTTATTGTCTCGGACAAAATATAGAACGTGCCGGAGAAACCGCCAGTTTACTCATGCACCCGGTGTTTCTTTCAGCGGCACCCAACCCCCGCGCACTCCAGGAATATCAGCAATGCATCACCATTTTAAAATCAGCCAGCGCCTATCAAGGCTATCGCAGGGTGTACGGAGGGAATATTAACCCCAAAAAAATTGTGCAATTCCTTCTGTTTCATAACCGCTTTCCCCGTTCTGTACGATTCTCCGTCAATTTAGTCAACCGACTGCTTTCAGAACTTTCAGGGCCCGGACATCATCCCAAGCGAAAATCCACAGAACGTCTGGCCGGACAGTTAGTAGCGGATTTGGAATACAGCAGTCTGGAAGAAGTCTACCAAGTGGGTTTATCTTCATTTATTACAGAAGTCACCACTTATCTGGACCAGGTCAGCAACGGGATCGGCAGTGTATTTTTCAGGGCAAGCGGGTTTACAGACCCGCCTGTTCCCGCCCCCCTAAGACGCCGACGGATTCATACTGAAATTGATGAAACAGAACTGAATGCCACCAAGGCGATTTTGACCGTCAAGCACCGCTTTACCTATCGTTACGCCTCTCTCGTCAAGCAAGTACGGACCTTGATGCGGCTTGCGCCGCCTCAACACTATGGACGGCAGAGCCGATTGGACATCGGATGGCACATGGAGCCTTCGGCGGATTATCGGCATTTCACCGATGCGTTTGGCAACCTGGTTTGGCAGCTCGACCATTCGGATATCAAACAAATCCAATGCCAAATTGATATGCAGATTGAAACCATTGCGCTTTATCAACAAAATGGAGAACTGGCCGTACAAGGCATCTTACCGCAAGAGTCGGACTGTACCGTGGACCCGATAGAATTCACGAAAATGACCAAGCTCACCGATGACGGAAACCCGACCATGGCCCAGTGGGCACAAAACCTGCGCGAGCGGGGGGTCGAAGCCACTGAAATGGTCGAAACCATTTTGTATCAGGTCGGAAATCACATGCAATATGAAAGCGGACTCACCCATGTGAACACCACTGCATCAGAGGCCTTTACTTTGGGGAAAGGGGTCTGCCAAGACTATACTCATATCATGCTCTCTGTGTGCAGACAAGCCGGGCTTCCTGCCCGTTATGTCTCAGGTTATTTGCCCGGAGAAGGGCAAATGCATGCCTGGGTGGAAGTCTTGCTTGGTGTCGGCAGCGACCATGTCCCGACCTGGGTTGCCTACGACCCCACACATCAGTGCCGGTGTGACGAACGATATATCACCGTGGGGATTGGGCGGGATTATCAGGATATTGCCCCGACAAGCGGGTATTATTCCGGAGAAGCAACCAGCGAGCTTTCCTCTGAAATCACCGTTATCATTGAATCTCAGGGCCCGGCAGACCGCGTCCCACGGCCGGTCAAATTAGGCTTGCCTTCAGATGCCCTATCACAACAGCAACAATAGCCGCGACTCAGAAAACCCACACATTCTTATCAACCTTGAACAGGCCTCAGGACATCCATTTCCCGACCCGCGAGGGCGACCGCAAGGCGTTCTTTAGTCTCGACATAAAAACAGGACGTTCCCACTCAATTGCACCCAAGCGCCTGACCAGAGGTGAAGTCATTTGACAATCAACAAAGTGAAACCCCCATTTTCCAAGATATTGCAATAAGGCAATCAGCGCCACCTTTGATGCATTATCCTCACGTGTAAACATGGATTCTCCGAAAAAAGCGGCTCCCAGCGACACCCCGTAAAGCCCTCCGGCAAGGGCGCCATTTTTCCAGCATTCTATGGAATGGGCGTACCCTAACTGATGGAGATGACAATAGGCTTCAATCATGTCCCGGGTAATCCATGTTCCGGCCTCTTCCTTTCTTTTAACCGAGGCACAAGACGTAATCACTTGAGAAAACGCAGAATCCATCCGAAGCACAAAGGTATGCTTTTTCATTAATCTTTTCAGGTTGAGGCTTAGACGAACATGGTCTGGCAATAACACGGTCCTGGGGTTTGGAGAAAACCACAACAGGCGTTCCTGTTCGCCGTGCGGCCAAGGGAATATTCCCTGCGCATAAGCCGACAGAAGACGCTCTGGTCTTAAATCTCCACCACAGGCAATCAGTCCGCTTTCATCCGCATTTTCCGGATTCGGGAAGACAACCTCTTCTCCCAGGGAAAATACCAAATGATCCTCTCAGTTTACGACTTTCATATAAATGTTTGTCATGATAAACCAAACATTATGCCTTCACATGCGTGATTTTGTAAGCAAAAAATCTAAAGGAACATCCCTTAAGGTCAAACCATCTTATCATTTTATCCTTTAATCTGAAGTTTTTTTATGCTTAGAATAAATACTAAACGGAGGTAATAGCAATGTGGCTTAAATGGCTCCCTTGGCGTTTTCTAATAAAACAGGCCGCTCAGGCACATGATTTTTTAGACCCCATCGCCTTGCAATCCCGCTTGAATCGATTTGCCCAGCCTTCAGAAGTCACAGAGCCCATCGAACTTCTCCGGGCGGGTGTGCTCTTTCATGCCAGAGGCCTGATTAATACACGGGCGATTCAACACAACCTGGACTGGGTCTGGCCCTATTGGGTAGAACGGCAATTTAATCCTCTTGATGAATCTTTTATTCCTCGCGCCTTTTCCATCACCCATGTCAATCTCACTCATCGGAACTGGACAGCCGTCGGCCTGCCGGATGTGGATGCCCTGCCCATCATTGATCCTCGTGGTCTCGTCACACCGTTTCTTGATGGCTGGTCCCTGGATTTTTGGGTCATTACAAAAGAAGGCCGCATGCTTATTCCCTCCAAGCTTGCCACCGTGTCTCAAAAAATGTCTTTTGAAACGGGCCTCGGCGTGATCACGGACGTTTCACAGGAAGGACTTTCCTTAAACAGCCATCTTGAAGTACTCACGAATGAAGACGGCCCATTTTGTCGAATTTCACTGCAGGCAAAGGCCACCACAGAAGCCGCCCTGGTGGTCACGCTCAGGCCTTATAACCCGGAAGGCATCAGTTTTATTCATGAGGCCGCGCTTTCGGAAGACCGTTCTTTTTGGCTCATCGACGACGATCATCAAGTTTTGTTCAGCACGCCTGTCGAACAATCCTATTTTTCAAGCTATCGGCGTGGAGATGTCTTGGGCGAACTTTTTTCGGACCAAGAAGAAACCGCAATCAGTTGTGATGTCGGCATGGTCACCGCCGCTGCGATGTTTGAACTTGAACCCGGCAAAAATCGAAAAATCGATGTGGACGTTCTTTTGGAAGGAGAAAATGAATCGCGGCACAGCCATCCAGCATTGGGAAAATCCTCTGAAAAATCCGTTTGGGACCAAGCCCTGTCAGGACACTGCGTTTTAAAAATCCCGGATCAACAGATTCAGTTGCTCTATGATACCGCCCTTCGTTCGATTATTTTACATGCGCCTGATGAGGTCTACCCCGGCCCTTACACCTATAAGCGGTTTTGGTTTCGTGATGCGGCGTTTATTCTGCATGCCATGATGTGCGCAGGCCTTTTTGACCGCGCTTGCCGCGTGCTGGACCGTTTTCACACACGCCAAACCCGTTCAGGTTATTTTCACTCACAAGACGGCGAGTGGGACTCAAATGGCCAAGCCCTTTGGATTATGAACCGTTATTGTGAACTGAGAGGCCGCCGTCCAAAACCGGAATGGGAAAAACCGATCACCAAGGGGGCCGAATGGATTATCAAAAAAAGACACCCGGAAAACCTTGATGCCGTTCACGCAGGCCTGCTGCCAGCCGGATTTAGTGCGGAACATCTTGGCCCGAATGACCATTATTACTGGGACGACTTTTGGGGAGCCTCTGGACTTTTAGCGGCCGGAGACTTATGTCAGAAATATGGGCATGACAAAGCCGCATCCCGATTCCGGCAAGAAGCCAAAAGCCTGATGGCGGCAGTGGATCAGAGCCTGATCAAAAGTGCGCCGCTGAGAAGCTTGGACGGGATTCCTGCTTCTCCGTACAGACGGATGGATGGCGGCGCGGTCGGCTCTCTTGCCGCGGGTTATCCCTTACAGCTTCTGGAAGCAAATGATCCACGGCTTTTAGGGACCGTTGCCTTTTTATTAAAACATTGTTTTATCAAAGGCGGATTTTTTCAGGATATGATTCATTCCGGCATCAATCCTTATTTAACACTCCATGTGGCGCAAGTGCTGTTACGCGCAGAAGACATCCGGTTTCTTGATCTCATCCATTCCGTTGCCGAAAGCGCGTCTCCAACCGGGCAATGGCCCGAAGCGATCCACCCCAAAACAGGGGGGGGCTGTATGGGCGATGGGCAGCATATATGGGCCGCCGCCGAATGGGTGCTTATGATTAGAAACTGCTTTATCCGTGAAGAGAAAGAAGGCCTGATTTTGTGTTCCGGCATCCCAAAACAGTGGTTGAAAAAGAATCGGGTGCTGTCCTTTGGTCCAGCCCCCACACCTTTTGGCCCGCTGAGTGTTTTTATTGAGGAAAAGGAAAATGATATTCATGTACGCTGGCGAGGCGACTGGCGAAAAAATCCACCGCATATCGAAATCCGGCTGCCCGCTTGCGTTTCAGTGACGCCTAAACCCGGTGCCACTGAAGTCTCTGTCAAGCGCAAGCCCTGATTAATGTTCCACAGCCAGGGCTAAAAAAATGAACGACCATATTCCCACTTGATAACCCATCCATGGTGGGGATGAAAGAGAGGCAGTATGAATATACTCACGATGAGCAATACTTTCACACCCCATGTCGGGGGTGTTGCCCGATCATTAGAGCGGTTTCGCGTTGAATTCAGGAAAAGAGGACACCGGGATCTTGTGGTCGCTCCGACTTTTGAAGATCTCCCGGAAAAAGAAGTCGATGTGGTTCGTGTTCCCGCCATACAGAATTTTAATGGCAGTGACTTTTCCGTCCGGCTGCCCATCCCCGCGCTTTTATTTCCAGCGCTTGAAAAATTCAAACCGGATGTCGTACATGCGCATCATCCATTCTTGCTCGGTGACACGGCACTTCGCATCGCAGCCCTGCATCAAATCCCCCATATCTTTACGCACCACACGCTTTATGAACAATACACCCACTACGTCCCTGGAGATTCGTCCGCCATGAAACGTTTTGTGATGGAATTGTCAACCGGTTATGCAAATTTGTGTGATGCGGTCATCGCCCCCAGCGAAAGTGTCGCCTCGACCCTCCAAAAAAGGGGGGTCACCACCCCCATCGCAGTCATTCCGACAGGCATTGGAAAGGAATGGTTTTTTCAAAAAGACAGACAACGTTGTAAACAGGAAATGGGCCTTCCGGCAAAGGCTTTTGTGATTGGACATGTGGGACGGCTTGCGCCTGAAAAAAACCTGGATTTTTTGTGTGACGCAGTGATTGATTTCATGCGTCAACATCCCGAATCACACTTTCTTCTTGTGGGGCATGGACCACTTGAAGATCATATCTCGGCAAATTTTGAAGCGGCGGGATTGGCACAGCGATACCATCCGATTGGCGAGGTCGGCCCTGAAAAACTGGTTATTGCCTATCAAGCCATGGATGCCTTTTTGTTTTCCTCTCAAAGCGAAACACAAGGAATGGTGCTTACCGAAGCGATGGCCGGAGGCACCCCTGTCGTCGCGATCGATGCGTCAGGCGTGCGTGAAGTCGTCCAGGATTGTGTCAATGGTCGGCTGATTCCCAAAGAAAACCGGGAACATTTTGTAGCATGCATCCGCTGGATATACGAACAATCCAATGATGCCCGGGAAAAAATCAGAACGGCCGCACGCGACACCGCCGAATCCTTTTCCATCGTGCGGATGACCGCCCGTGTTCTGGGACTCTATGAAAACCTGATTCGAAAAGAACGCATCAATAAAAAAGTGGAAGACAGTGGGTGGCTTTCCTTACTGCCCCTCATCGAAACAGAATGGGACCTTTGGGCCAATCGCGCCAGTGCTGTCACTTCGGCATTGATAGATGAAGAGGACGACAATTCGGAGGAGGCATGATCGGAAAGATTGAAAGCTTTTTTCTAAAACTGCGGCGGGGGCTGAGCAGAAATGAATGGCTCGTACGCCTTTTAGGACTTTCCAGGGCCGAAGGGACTGAATCCGAGGTCGGGATTGTCTTAATCCAAATCGACGGCCTGGCCCGACCTCAATTAGAAAAAGCCTTGTCCCATCGCCGAATGCCATTTCTCAAAAAATTGATCAAAAAAGAACATTACGATTTACACACGCTATATACGGGCCTGCCCAGCAATACGCCTGCCTTTCAGGGTGAACTATTTTACGGTATTCGAACCTGTGTTCCGGCCTTTAGTTTTCGAAATCGAGAAACCGGAGAAATTATCAAAATGTTCGAACCGGGTTCTGCTTCAGCCATTCAGGAAAAACTTGAGAAAAAAGGCGAGGGCTTGTTGAAAGACGGCTGCGCCTATTCCAATATTTTTTCTGGTGGCGCAGCGGAAAGTACTTTTTGTGCCGCCACACTCGACTGGGGGAAAAGTTTACGGGGGGCCAATCCTCTTTCCATGGCGATCTTTATTTTCTGGAACATCTGGAGTTTTATCCGGGTGGGACTCCTTTTAGTGGTCGAAACCGTTTTGGCCGTGGTTGATTTTTTTAGAGGACTGATCGCAGGCCATGATTTATGGAAAGAATTGCGGTTTGTTCCCGCGCGGGTGGCGGTTTCAATCCTCCTTCGGGAGCTGGTGACCTTAAATGCCATGATGGATACCGCTCGCGGTCTCCCGGTGGTTCAACTCAATTTTATCGGTTACGACGAGCAGGCACACCGCCGTGGGCCTTCGTCTGCTTTTGCCCATTGGACATTAAAAGGGATCGACCAATCGATCAAGCGGGTCTGGAAAGCCGCTAAACGTTCGGGACGGCGCGACTATGAAATCTGGATTTATTCTGATCATGGACAAGAGGAATCCACCCCCTATGCTGAAATCACCGGCCGGTCCGTGGAAGAAGCCATTGACGAACTTTTTGACCAAGTCTCACAACACCCCAAACCCACTCAAGGCATCGAGTTTCACCGTTCAGAATGGCTGAGCATTCCCTTTGGACGGTGGCTTTTTGGTGAAACGACACAGAAAGAAGAAGCCACACTGCTGGAACCTGTGGTAACGGCAATGGGTCCGGTCGGACATGTTTATGTCAATCGACCGCTTTCTTTGGAAATGCGCGTGCAAAAGGCAAAAGAAATGGTAGAGAAAGCCAAGATCCCCATGGTGGCGATTCCTGACCCGGAAGGGATCGTAAAAATTATGACCGCGGATGGACTTTTTCACCTGCCCGAACATGAAAAGGATGTTTTTGGACTGGATCACCCCTTCATCGTTGAAGTCTCCGAGGACATGGTCAGACTCTGCCGCCACCCGGATTGTGGCGATTTTGTGCTTTTTGGCTGGGCCAAAAACGGCGTTTCGATTAGTTTTCCAGGAGAAAATGGTGCGCATGCCGGACCCGGTCCTAATGAAACAACCGGCTTTGCACTCTTGCCGGGTACTGCCCCGGTGACCCTGGCGGGTGACCGGACAATGCGGCCGCTGGATCTACGGGAAGGGATCCTCCAGTTTCTTGGCCGCTCCTCCAATGCATTCCCCGGGCGACGACGAAAAAAAATACAGAAACAAGAGCACCTTCGCGTCATGACCTACAATGTACACAGTTGTATTGGAATGGATGGAAAATCCTCGCCGGAGCGGATAGCCCGTATCATCGCCCAATATGCCCCCGATATTGTCGCCCTGCAAGAGTTGGATGTCGGACGCCAGCGCACAGGGGAAGTTGATCAGGCAGAAGTCATCGCGCGAACACTTGAAATGGACTTTCATTTTCACCCTGCCATGCAAATGGCGGAAGAAAAATATGGCAACGCGATTTTAAGCCATCATCCGATCCGTTTGATCCGCGCCGCAGAACTTCCACGGCCGCCCAAAGCGCCTGGCCTGGAACCGAGAGGCGCCCTGTGGGTCAGTATCGAAATCAAGGGTGTCCCATATCAACTCATTAACACCCATTTAGGCCTTTCACGTTATGAAAGGCTGCTTCAATGTAACGCCTTATTGGGGGAAAACTGGCTGGGGCATTCAGACTGTCAAGGTCCGATCATCCTTTGCGGGGATTTCAACGCCAGTCCAAAATCCCGAGTCTGCCGGAAGCTGACCGTTCCGCTTCAAGATGCCCAGGACAGTTTGCCCAATCATCGCCCCAAACCCACCTGGTTTGGGCGGCTCCCGATTAATCGCATAGATCATATTTTTGTGGACCCCTCAATTGAGGTCCATGCGGTTGATGTACCTCGAACAGTACTGACCCGCAATGCTTCAGATCACTTGCCTCTCATCGTCGATATCCGCCTGCCATAGCCGCAATATTCCCTTCTTCAATGTTCGATCGCGCCCCGGAAAAAATAGATTTGCCTTTCATTCTTGATAGGCGTATTCATTAATTATGTCGTATTGATATGGACACAAAAAAACGTTCAGGTATACTCATGAATCTATGGAACAGACAAGCCAATTTTTTTAAAAATGAGCCCTTTTAATTCAAAACGAAACTCTCTGTTGAAAAAAATCTCTCACTCGTTTTAGGGATCGATGAAATCCCTTGAGTTGTCCATGTCATAAACCACGTTTCTAATATAAGGAGGACTTTCTCATGGCTGCAAAAAAACAATACTTAAAATCAAAACCGATCTGCAAAACAAAATTCATTATGCCAAAACAGGCTGTTGGTAATGCCCAGTCCGTCAATATCGTCGGAGACTTTAATCAGTGGGATATCCAGGCCACACCCATGAAAAAGTTGAAAAACGGGTCTTTTTCGGTCGGAATCGACCTCCCCGCCGGCAAAGAATACCAATATCGCTATTTGATTGACGGGGAAAAATGGGAAAACGACTGGGCGGCTGATAAATATGTCCCTTCTTCGTTTGGCCCGGATAATTCCGTGATCGTCGTTTAATGAGCCATACACCCGCAGTCGGGACCCTGTTTTCATTTACACCCAGGGCACCTTTCCTTCCACCAATTCGCCATCACTATGCGTCCCGGCTTCGAGGGCATCTGCGGGTGCCTGGATCACCACATAATATAGGGCCTCTTTTCCGGTGTTCCACCATGCCCGCAGGGCATTGGGCAGAACGCGGACCACAGTGCCTTCTTTTATTTTAAAGCGCTCATTATCGATCATCATCTCGCCTTCCCCGCCAATAAAAATATAAGTCTCTTCATTCCGAATGTGGCGGTGAAAAAAGTGCATCCCCGTGCCGGGTTCATCCTTGTTTAAAGAGACTTCCACCGAGGTCAACCCCAGTAATGCCTTTAAAAATACTTTCCCTTCTAGCCGGATGGGAACGCCCTCCGGCGCAAATACATGCTCATTTAAATCCTGAAGTTTCCCAACTTCATATTTTTTGAAATACTCCATGTCGCCTCCTTGAAATAAAATCAGCCCTATATTTTATACCGATCAGTACAGTATTATAAAAAATCCCCGGAGTCAAGATTTTTTGTACTGATCAGGATATAATAACGATACATTGGGTCACGCTGGAACCTTATGGGACGAAAAAAACAATTTAAAAAAGAAGAGGCCCTGGATGCCGCCATGAGGGTGTTTTGGGAAAAAGGCTATGAAGCAACCTCCATGCAAGCCCTGGAAGATACGATGGGGCTTAAGCGAACAAGCATATACAACACCTTTGGCAACAAACGCGCGCTTTTTCAGTCTGTGCTGAAACATTATGTGCAAACGGTCCTCTACCATTTTGATCAGGCACTCAATAAAGCCCGCGACACGGAAGAGGCGGTGGACGCTCTGTTTCATGAAACAATCGCGCACAACTATAATCCGAAATACCCCGGCGGCTGCCTCGTTGTGCTTTCCGTACTGGAAAGCCATCAACACGATACCGGCACCTATCACATGCTGGAAGAGATCCTGCAAGGGATGAACCAAGCCCTGATTACACGCCTTAAACAAGGCGTGGCCGAAGGGGAACTCACCCCCGATACTCCGATACAACAGCTTGGGGAACAAATTAGCGCCATGCTAAACGGCATCACCGTCATGGCCAAAGCACGCTTTTCCGAAGCCAACCTCAGGAAAGTCGCCGCCTCTTCCACCAAGACGCTCCTGGATACATATCTCGTTTCTCCAAAATAAAAAACCGGACTACCTGTTTTTCTTGGATAGGGCTCTTTTAAAAATACCGGGATAGGCATTGATCTTCACTTGCGTTCTTCCTTTGGTTTTCGTTACATTCATTCAGGACTGTTTGCATGATTTTTCCATTTCTATTCCTGGGTCCGCCTAGGCTCTTTTTCATAAAGATCCGGCGGACCCGGAACAAATGAAAGAAAGGTAAAGCATGAAAGCAAGTGACCTCTTTATCAAATGCCTTGAAAATGAAGGTGTCGAATTCATTTTCGGCATTCCCGGAGAAGAAAACCTCGACCTCCTCGAGTCCATTCGTCATTCGTCTATCAAACTGGTTTTAACGCGGCATGAACAGGGTGCAGGTTTCATGGCTGCGACTTACGGCCGCCTGACAGGGAAGGCCGGTGTTTGTCTCGCCACACTCGGACCGGGCGCCACCAATTTTGTCACTTGTACATCCTATGCCCTTTTGGGCGGCATGCCGGTTTTGTTTATTACCGGGCAGAAACCCATCAAAAAAAGTAAACAGGGCCGGTTTCAAATCATTGACGTTGTTCAAATGATGAAGCCGATTACCAAGTTTTCAAAACAAATCGTGGATGCAAACAACATCCCGCACTTAATTCGTGATTCGTTCAGAATTGCACAATCAGAGAAACCGGGATCGGTTCACCTTGAGCTTCCCGAAGACATCGCAGCCGAAGAAACTCACCGACTGCCCTTTGAGGTCACCCAGGTCGATCCGCCACGGGCGGCATGGCACGCAGTGGAAATCGCAGCCAAAATGATTGAACAGGCTGAGCGGCCCCTCTTGCTGATCGCCTCCGGAGCGAACCGAAATGAAATAAACGAGGAACTTCAACTGTTTTTAGAAAAAACAGGGATTTATTTTTGCAATACACAAATGGGAAAAGGGGTCGTGGATGAACGCCACCCCCAGTTTTTAGGCACCGCGGCACTCTCCAATGATGACTACCTCCACTGCGCCATTAACCGGGCCGACCTGATTATCAATGTCGGTCATGATGTCACAGAAAAGCCTCCCTTTTTTATGGATGAAAGCGGGCGGCTAAAAGTCATTCATATCAGCTTTTACCCCGCTCAAATGGACGACATCTATTTCCCTCAGCATGAGGTGATCGGCTGCCTGAAAACCAATCTTGAAAAATTAACCCAAAAAATAAATCCCTCAGCAGAATGGAACTTTGACTACTATCAACGGATCAAGCTTGAAATCGAAAACCATGTCTACCACCCTGCGCCCAATGGAACCTTTCCAAACACGCCGCAGAAAATCGTCTCCGAAATCCGGGAAACGGTTGAAGACAATGCGATTCTGGCCTTTGATAACGGGATGTACAAAATCTGGTTCGCCCGACATTACAAGGCATTTCATCCCAACACGGTTCTTTTGGATAACGCACTCGCCACCATGGGAGCAGGGCTGCCGGTCGCTATCGGCGCAAAACTCGTTTATCCCCACCGGCAAGTCCTGGCCATCTGCGGCGACGGCGGCTTTATGATGAACAGTCAGGAAATGGAAACCGCCGTGCGCCTCAACCTCCATTTAGTTGTTATTATTTTAAGGGACAATGCCTATGGCATGATTAAATGGAAACAGGCCGGGGAGCATTTTAGTGACTTCGGGCTTGATTTCGGCAATCCCGACTTTGTGTTATATGCGCAAAGTTACGGAGCCCAGGGCCACCGCATCACCCAAAACGGAGAGCTGCCCAAAACACTTCATGAATGCCTGAAAGTACGGGCGGTTCACCTGATCGAAGTCCCGATAGACTACACTGAAAACGCCAGGGTTTTTTACCAGGAACTCAAAGCAAAAACCTGTCTGCTGTAGACGGCTTTTAAACCATCAAGGAGATGCTCATGGAAAAGATCGATATCCTGAATCCTTTCGATCAATCACTCATCGAAACCCTTCCCTTTGAAAGCAAAGAATCTGTCTTCAAAAAATTAGAGACGGCAGACCAGCTTTTTCAAAACCCTTCAAAACAACTCCCCAAATATGAGCGGATTCAAATCCTGCAAAACCTGGGAAAAAAAATAGAAGCTGATGCGGAGCGTTTTGCCCAGGAGGCTGCGGCCGAAGGCGGAAAACCCATCGTCGATTCCCGCGTGGAAATCGCCCGGGCCATCGACGGCATTCAAATCGCGATTCGGGAATTGACTCAACTCAAAGGGGAAGAAATCACCATGGGAATTACGCCTTCCTCTACCCAGCGCATGGCAGTGACCATTCGGCAGCCCAGAGGGGTCGTGCTCTCCATCAGCGCATTTAATCATCCGTTTAATTTAATTATTCATCAAGTCATTCCCGCCATTGCCGTGGGTTGTCCTGTATTGGTCAAACCCGCTTTAACGACGCCGCTCTCCTGCCGCACCATTGTCGATTTACTCTATGAA
Source organism: Nitrospiria bacterium (assembly GCA_945787655.1). GTDB lineage: Bacteria > Nitrospirota > Nitrospiria > SBBL01 > JAADHI01 > JAADHI01. Next base: position 26,189 of record CALZIJ010000037.1, read on the forward strand.
GCGGGGCTACCCAAAGACTGGTGCGCCATGATATTTTGCGATAATGAGGTGACCGGCAAACTGGTATCCGACCCGCGTGTGTCCTTCCTCACGTTCATTGGTTCTGAAAAAGTCGGCTGGATGCTGCGTTCCCAGTTGGCGCCCGGCGCCACCTGTGCTCTGGAGCATGGCGGGCTGGCTCCTGTCATTTTTGACAAAACGGCGGATATGACCACCAGCATCCCGCCGCTTGTGAAAGGGGGATACTATCACGCGGGCCAAGTCTGCGTCTCCGTGCAGCGGATTTACATTGAAAACAGCGTGGCAAAAGATTTTATATCGCAATTCACAATGGCTGTCGAAAAACTTAAAACCGGCAGCCAACTGGATGATACGACCGAAGTCGGCCCGCTCATTTTACCTCGTGAAGTGGATCGTGTGCAGACATGGGTGTCTGAAGCCGTGGCCGCGGGCGCTGAACTCACCATTGGCGGCAGCAAGATTTCGGAAAGTTGTTACCAACCCACGGTTTTGATCAATCCACCCGAAGACGCCAAGGTTTCGCAACAGGAAATTTTTGGTCCGGTCGTGTGTCTTTACACCTATGATACGCTGGACGAGGCCATTCGCCGCGCCAACGGTCCGGAGGTTTGCTTTCAATCCGCCATCTTTACCAAAGAAATTGACCCGGCTTTTGAAGCGGCGAGGCGCCTGAACGCGCTTGCGGTGATGGTCAATGACCACACGGCTTTCCGCGTCGACTGGATGCCCTTCGGAGGCGCAAAAAAATCCGGTCTCGGCATCGGAGGGATCGGCTATTCCATGAAAGACATGACTTTGGAAAAATTGCTCGTATTTAAATCGGGAAGCTTGTGAGCAACTCCTGTCTTATCTGGGTTTGTACTCAAAATTGACCCTGAAGAGAGGCCCATGATAAGCTGTGATCAGGTTTGTTCATAAACATCGCTCTTTTCAATTTAAGGAGAAAGACCCACAATGATAGAAATTACCGAATTTGCAAAAAAAAGGATCGAAGTCTTAATGCAAGACCAGCACGACAATCACAACAAGGAAATTTCAGGGCTCAGGCTCACCATGAACGGCAGAGTTCCCGATGTTGAGTATGCCTTGTCCTTCGTTGAAAAAGGCAAAGAAGAGGCCGGAGATATTTCGGTTGAAACCAATGGCATTACTGTTTTCATGGAACTTAAAAATGGGAAATTCCTTGAAGATGTGAAAATTGATTTCGTCCAAACCCTGCAACAAACCGGCTTTAAAGTTGAAAACCCCAAAGTCGTTCCGGTCAAGACTGCGGCCCCGGAAACGCCCCCGAAACTGGACACCCCTGAAGCCATGGCCGTGCAGAAAGTGCTCGACACGGAAATCAACCCCGGTGTCGCCTCACACGGCGGGCACATCAGCCTGATTGACGTAAAAGATGATGTCGCCTATGTTCAGCTGGGCGGCGGATGCCAGGGCTGCGGCATGGCCAGCGTGACCTTGCAGCAGGGCGTGATTACGGCCATACAAAAGGCCGTGCCTTCCATTAAAAACGTCATGGACGTGACAGACCATGCGGGCGGGACCAATCCCTATTATTCTCCGGGGAAATAACCTCCTTGAGGTCGTACCTCCTGCTCCTGATTCCCAGTGATACCTACCGCGCGGCTGATTTTCTTTCCGCGGCCAATGCGGTTGGGATCGAGGTGATCGTTGCCTGCGACCAGCATCAAACCCTGGAACAGACGGTCTCTGGTAAACTACTGACGCTTGATTTTCTGGATTTATCCGCTTCTATAAAACGGGTAACCGCTTTTTCTAAAGATTATCCAATCGCGGCAGTTGTCCCCACCGAAGAGTCAGCGACCCTTCTGGCAACAGCCCTTTCTGAAGCCCTGCATTTGCCGCATAATCCCCTTTCTGCGGTGGAAGCCTCTGGCAATAAAAGAAAATTACGCGAATGCTTCAAAGACAAAGGGCTGCCCTGTCCTGATTTTCAGGTCCATCCGCTCAATCAGCCTCCCGAAACCATCGCCCAATCGCTGGCCTACCCTGTTGTATTGAAACCCACCAGTCTTTCAGGAAGCCAGGGCGTCATTCGAGCGGACAATCCGGCATCCTTTCTCGCCGCATTCAAGCGCATTAAACATCTATTAAACCATCCCGATACAATCCGGCGAAAAGGCAAATCGCCTGAAGAAATCCTGATCGAACAGTATATTCCCGGTCAAGAAGTGGCTTTGGAAGGCCTTTTAAACAACGGAGTCCTTTCCTGCCTGGCCCTGTTTGACAAACCCGACCCGCTTGAAGGCCCTTATTTTGAGGAAACGCTTTATGTCACACCGTCCCGGCTGCCGCAAGCCCTTCAAGAAAAAGTGATCACCGCCGTGTCTGCGGGAACCAAAGCCCTGGGATTAAAAGAAGGACCAGTCCATGCGGAAATCCGTGTAAACGGGAACACCCCTGTGGTGATTGAAATAGCAGCCCGCTCCATCGGAGGCCGCTGCGCCAGCGTATTACGTTTTGGCACGGGATATTCTTTGGAACACATTATCCTCAACCATGCGCTGGGAAGCCCCATCCCCTCCCTTCAACGTGAAAAACAGGCCGCCGGTGTCATGATGATCCCGATTCCGAAAGCCGGTATTTTAAAAGAAATTCAGGGACTCACCACTGCGAAACAGGTCGAAGGGGTCATAGGAATTGAAATGACCTCACTCCTGGGGCAAACCCTGATTCCCTTGCCGGAAGGACGGCACTATCTCGGTTTTATTTTTGCCAAAGGGCCGTCTCCCGAACACGTGGAAGCCGCCCTGAGACAGGCTCACCAGGCCCTGAGTTTTGTCATCTCATGAAACAAGCCGGGCAGCCTCCTGATCAACACCGTCCTTCATTCGCGCTGAGGACAAACGAGGGCGCTGAACAAAAACGCGGCCAAGCGCATCAAACCTTAATCTTCAAACACGTGAAAACCCTGCTCGGCAATGCTGCAAAGCATTGTCTCATCCGGACAAACTTTAGAAAGCAAACACAAACCGGCTTGCAGGGTAATGAGATACATCGCAATCGCTTTAAGGTCTTTTTCGGGGGAAAGCTCGCCTTGTCCGACGGCTCGCACAAGGACGGACTGAAAGAGTTCAATGATATCTTGCATACGTTTTTGCAAGATATCCTTCATAGGCGCATTGTTTTGATCCAGTCCGGCAATGTTGTTGACCATAAGACAGCCTTTGGCCTCCGGGTCAACCACCTTATTTTTACAGATATCTAAAAACATTTTTTTGATGGCCGGGATCACCGGATCACCGGGCTTGAGGTGTTCCAACGGGGCACAAGGGGAAATGGGCATGTATGAAGCCACAACCTCATCAAAAACCGTGTCCTTGTCGGCAAAGCTGTTATAGAAACTGGAGCGGCTGATCCCCATTTCCTGGGCGAGTTCCTGGACGGATACCGCGTTGTAACCTTTTTTCCAAAAGAGATCCCGCGCTTTTTCAGTCACTTTTTTTCGATCAAATTTCTGTGGTCTTGCCATATCAAATCATCCTGCTTTTTATGGGTTTTTAATCAATCCTTTTGTAAAGGATAACAAAATTTCTGTTTTGTACAAAATAGAACAAAATAATTATAGACAATAGTGTACAAAACCATTATACTGAACTTAACAACTGAGAGCAAACCAGGTTCAGAAATTTCTGAACCTGGTTTTTCAGGAACCCGGTGTTGCCGTTCAAAGGATAAATCGCCGGGAAAAGGCCGTAAACTTATCAGGCTTGTTTTTTGGCAGAAAAGGAGAAGAGAAGATGACCATTGAACGCACGCTTCGGTTGATTGCCGGAACATTCATCATTTTAAGTCTGACCCTGGCGCAGGTTCACAGCCCCTACTGGCTGTTATTCACTGCCTTTGTCGGATTAAATCTAGTTCAATCGGGGTTCACCAACATGTGGTTTTTAAAAAAGCTTGGCCTGCATCATACGGCCAGCGCATAATGAAAAGGAGGAAAGATCATGAAATGTAATGTCGGCAAAAAAGATAAAATCGCACGCATTATTTTGGGTGTTGTAGTCATCGGCGCCGGAGTCGTAACCGGCAGTTGGTGGGGCGCAATCGGTCTGGTGCCACTTTTGACCGGTTTGACGGGCCGGTGCCCGGCCTATCGCCTTTTCGGGTTTTCGACGTGTTCGAAAACGCGCGAGACATACGAAGACAGTACATTCTCCGGCCACAGCGTCGGCTAAGCAGAAGTTGAGAAAGGGCGTCTCATGAAGCGCATACTTGATCATCCCAAACTGATTACGGCATTCATGGCGCTGACCACCGTGGGATTTATCGCGGTGGCGGCGCTGCCGAGTCTTTGGCCGGATACATTTCCGGCGCTCAATCCCGTCCGTGTCGACACAGATCCCGAAAACATGCTGCCTGCGGATGAGGCCGCGCGGGTTTTTCATACTGAGATGAAAAAGAAGATGTCCCTGCACGACATGGTCGTGCTGGGCGTCGTCAATGAACACCACCCGGAAGGGGTTTTTAATCGTGCATCTCTGGAAAAAATCTTTGAGCTGACGGAGTATGCCAAGACCTTGCGTTGGCCCGATCCCGAAAATCCCGAAAAACAGATCGGCGTGGTGGAAGTCGATCTGTTGGCCCCGTCCACCGTGGACAACATGGAACAGGGCGGGCTGGGAATGGTGACCTTTGAATGGCTTATGCCGCAGCCGCCCGCGACCGACGCTGCGGCCCTGGCCATTCGGCAAAAGGCGGCGCGTATTCCCTTTTTAAATGGCACACTGATTTCAGAGGACGGCAAGGCCGTCGCCCTTTACATTCCCATCACCTCGAAAAAAGTCAGTCATCAAGTCGCCACGGCCCTGGAAGAAAAGATCGCTCAATTTTCCGGCGACGAGGAGTATCACATTACCGGCCTGCCCGTCGCGGAAGACACCTTCGGCGTGGAGATGTTTATTCAAATGGCGATCTCCGCACCGATTGCGATGGTGGTGATTTTTCTTTTGATGTACTTCTTTTTCCAGCGCATCGTCTTGATTATTTCTCCGATGATCGTCGCCATGGTTTCAGTGGTGTGGACGATGGGCCTGCTTATCGCCACGGGCAACACCATTCATATCATGAGTTCGATGATTCCGATCTTCATCATGCCGATCGCCGTGCTCGACGCCATCCATATCCTCTCCGATTTTTTTGATCATTACGACGCAAAACGGGACCGGAAAGAAACTGTCCTGGAGGTGATGAAGACCCTTTTCAGACCCATGCTCTACACAACGCTCACGACGATGGCGGGTTTTGCTTCGCTCGCTTTCACACCCATCCCGCCTGTGCAAACCTTCGGGCTGTTCATCGCCTTCGGGGTCTTTGCCGCCTGGTTTTGGACCATGGCCTTTATCCCGGCCTCAATCATGCTGATTCCACAAAACATGTTGGAAAATTTTGGTTTGAAGCAGGAAAAGGCTCAGGAAGAGGCACGGCCCAAGTTGGTGCGCTTCCTTGAAGCGCTGGGCAAAATGACCTATGCGCATCCGAAATACGTCATCGCCGTGTCCGTGCTGCTTGTCGTCGTCGCGGTCTACGGCATCCAGCGGATTCGCATCAACGACAACCCGATTAAGTGGTTCAATCCCTCGCATCCGATCCGGGTCGCGGACCGTGTCTTGAACGAACATTTCGGCGGGACCTACATGGCCTATTTGGCCTTGGAACCGGAGGTCGCCGAAACTGGAACGGGTCAACATGCCGAGGATTTTAGGGAAAGACTTTCCTCCCACACCAAGCAACTGGACGGCCTGGTTCCGATGATCGGCGAAACCGCCGTACAGGTGAATACCGAAGCCCGACGCCTTCGAGATGCGCAGCTTTCGGAAAAGGCCTTCCTCGACGGCCTCGAAACCTTCGTGAATGACAAGCTGGAAACCGTCTCCTTTGATGAAATGGAAGCTTGGGAGGCTTTGTTGCTCGTGATCGACCAACAGCGACAGCAAAACCAGATTTTCAAACAGCCTGAGGTGCTGAGCTACATGGGCCAACTTCAAGATCATCTGCTGACGACGGGCATTGTCGGGAAATCCAATTCCCTGGCCGATGTCGTGAAAACCGTACATCGTGAACTCTTCTTAGGAGAGGCGCAAGCCTATCGTATTCCTGATACCGCGAATGCCGTGGCGCAAACGCTGATCACCTATCAAAATAGCCATCGGCCGCAGGATCTGTGGCATTTTGTGACGCCGGACTACCGGACTTCGTCTCTGTGGGTGCAGCTGAAAAGCGGGGATAATATCGACATGGCCCAGGTGGTTGAAAGCGTCGACCAATTTATTCAAAACAATCCCCCGCCGGTGCCGCTCAAACATCAGTGGTTTGGGCTGACGTATATCAATGTCATCTGGCAGGAAAAGATGGTCAGCGGCATGTTAGAAGCCTTTATCGGCAGCTTCCTGATCGTACTGGTCATGATGATCGTGCTGTTTCGCTCTGTGATTTGGGGCATGCTTTCGATGCTGCCGCTGACCCTGACCATCGGGTTGATTTACGGCATCATCGGCCTCATCGGGAAGGATTACGACATGCCCGTCGCCGTCCTGTCCGCTTTGAGTCTCGGTCTTTCTGTGGATTACGCCATTCATTTCCTGGCGCGCGCCCGGATGCTGCAAGCCCAGCACGGCACATGGGCCGCCGCGTGCATCCATGTCTTTGGTGAGCCGGTGCGGGCGATCTTCCGCAATGCCGTTGTGGTCGGATTCGGTTTTCTGCCCTTGCTGGCTGCGCCGCTGGTTCCCTATCAAACCGTCGGCATCTTTATCGCGGCCATCCTGCTCGCGGCGGGCGGCGCGACGATCCTGATTCTCCCGGCGCTGATTACACTCATGCAAAACTGGACTTTTCCTAAAACGCAGACAATGCCCCCAGCAAAACCGACTTTAAAAGGAGGTGTGTCATGAAAAAAAAATTATCTTCCCTCGGCCTCATTCTATTCTCCCTTTTAACCTATCCACTCACCGGTTTTTCTGCGGAGGCGGAATTAAGCGCCGATATGATTGTCAAAAAGGCCGTCCAGGCGGCGTATTACCAAGGCAAGGACGGCCGCGCCCAAGTCTCCATGACAATTAGCGACAGTCAGGGCCGCGCGCGGCAACGGCGATTCACCCTGTTGCGGCGCAATCTCTCCGATGCAGGCGTCATCGGCGATCAGCAATTTTATGTCTATTTTCATCGCCCGGCGGACGTGAATCAGACCGTCTTCATGGTTTGGAAAAATCTTGGCAAGGACGACGACCGTTGGCTTTACTTGCCCGCCCTGGACCTGGTCAAGCGCATCGCTGCCAGCGACGAGCGCACAAGCTTTGTCGGCTCCGACTTCTTTTATGAAGACGTTTCGGGACGCGGCACGGATGAAGACCATCACACATTGATCGAAACCAATCAAAACTTCTACCTCATTGAGAGCCACCCGAAAGATCCTTCGCGGGTCGAATTTGAATCCTATACATCGTGGATTCATCGAAAGACCTTCATCCCGATAAAAATCAGCTATTTCAATAAAAACAAGGAACACTATCGCACCTATGAGGCGCTCAAGGTCGAAAAAATCCAAAACTTTCAAACCGTGGTGCAAGCCAGAATGACCGACCTTCGTACACAAAGCAAAACCGAGGTCCGCTACGACAAGGTTGAATACAACCTCAACCTGCCCGAGGAAATCTTCACGGAACGCTATTTGAGAAATCCCCCCAAGAGGCATCTCCGGTGAAGCGCGGCACCCTTCAAAGCGTCCTCGCCTCCATCGGCGGCGCGAGTTTATTGTGTCTTTTATGCATCTCCTCTCCGCTCTTCGCGGCGGATGCCCCGGCGCTTCCGCCCGGGCTGGAAGACAAGGCACCCGAAGACAGCCCACCCGCGCTGCCTGAGGGCTTGGGAGCTACGTCCGACGCAGACACGCCGCCGCTGCCTTCGGGTTTGGACGATGCCCCACCGCCAGCCGAAGAACCGCCACAAGCCCACGATGGGATTCCGCCGGGACTTTCCGGTTTTTTGGAAGGCCGCGCCGGGCTGAGAACGCAAAACGATCCCCACGAGAAAACGTCCTCCATCGGAGAAACGCGCCTGCAATTGCAACTGGAACGGTCTTTTCGCCGGACGAGTTTCAACCTCACCACGGATTTGATTTACGATCCGGTCTTGGACAAACATGAAATTGATCTTGAAAAAGGCGAAGGCTTTCTCGACCTTCGGGAAGCGAACATGCTTTTGCGTCCAGGCAGGGCCGTCGATCTCAAAGTCGGCCGGCAGATTCTGACTTGGGGCACCGGCGATCTCATCTTTATCAATGATCTCTTTCCGAAAGACTGGAACGCCTTTTTTATCGGGCGCGACACGGAATATCTCAAAGCCCCTTCGGATGCCCTCAAGGCCTCGCTCTTCAGCGCCCTGGTCAATCTGGATATTGTGTACACCCCGCGTTTTGATGCCGATCGCTTTATCGACGGCCAACGTATTTCGTTTTACAACGGAGCCTTGGCACGGCGGAGCGGGCGCGATGCCGTCGTGAATGCTGACCGGCACAATGACTGGTTTAAGGACGACGAATTGGCTTGGCGGCTTTACAAAAACGTCGGCGGACTCGAACTGGCCGTCTACGGTTACGACGGTTATTGGAAATCGCCCGGCGGCATGGATTCCGCTTCCGGCGCGGCAACTTTTCCGAAGTTGTCCGTCTACGGTGCCAGTGGCCGGGGGGCGCTCGCAAAGGGCATCGGCAATATCGAGCTGGGGCTTTACAATTCGAGGGATGACCGGGACGGGAACAATGCCTTTGTTCGGAACAGCGAAGTGCGGTTTTTGGCGGGATACGAACAGGAAGCCGCACAGAATCTAACGGTCGGATTTCAATATTATCTGGAATACATGCTAGAGCACGATGCGTATTTGAGCACGCTTCCAGCGGGAAGCCCCGTCGCTGACGAGGACCGGCATGTGATTACCCTCCGCCTCACACACCTCTTGATGCAGCAAAACCTCAGACTCTCCTTATTCACCTTTTATTCCCCCTCGGACCAAGACGCTTATCTTCGTCCAAAGGCGCACTACAAAATCGGTGACGCCTGGTCGGCGGAATTCGGCGGCAATGTATTTGTCGGAAAAGATCGACACACCTTCTTCGGCCAATTTGAAAACAACAGCAATGTGTACTTGGCCCTACGCTATAGTTTTTGATTTTCATCACAGGAAACCGACATGAGCAAAAACGAATTTGATGCAGCGCAATACAAACAAGGACAGCAGCAGGGCCGGGAAAGACTCGGAGAGGACGGTGGCGTGAGTCTTTATGTGGTGGGGGAAGGGGAGACATATCCCTTTTTACAGGTGGGGACGGAGCCTGTCGATTCGTCTTTCGCTCTTCATCATCAGAAAAAAATTTCTGCTTCCAGTGGCCGATGTTACCAAGATACTGGACTCGGTCATGCCGTTGAAGGTCACGATGTTCTCCGAAGGCCTTGGACGAAAGCCGAAGCCTTCGATGGTGACTTCCGTTCCGACTGGCGCGCGATCGGGCAAGAGTAAAAAGAGGCCGATACTGCCCGCCGTCGGAGAAAAATTGTCGATGGACAGCAGGTTGCCGACGGCGTCGTAGCGGTGCACGGCCATATTGCCGGCGTCGTCTTTTTCCGCAATGAGGCGGCCCTGGGCATCGTAGAAAAATTCAGCGGGGACGGCATCTCCCAGCGGGAAAAACAGGGAGAGAATGAGAAGGAAAGGTACAATCGTTTTCAAGGATTGATTTTTAATTTGATTGTTATTCAAGAATTTAAATGGCCTATTAAGTATTTTTTGTTCAGTTGGATTCATAATAAGTAATTGTCCGCTTGATAATTTCTGGAGGTTCTGCCGTTAATTTTCCATCTTTGTTTGACCACTTTGTCGTGATTTTTTTAATCCAATTTCCCACAGGGTCGAATTCGTAAATGTAGGTCTGCTTTTCTTGTAATGTGCCCTCTTGGTCATAGTGAAGATCTTCCGATATAGTGCCTGTTTTATCGTAGTTCATCTTTATTTTCGTCTTAAAGACACCATTTTTATAGACAGTCATCTCAATTTCTTTCCCCTGTTGATCAAACACCGTAATATATTTAATGTGATCTGAATCGACTGGTAATCCTGGCTCTTTTAAGATAGCTGTCGATGTGACCCTTCCTTGTTCATTTATCCTGTAATTGGTCCGCATATGGGAGAGAAGCGTTCCATCCCCTTTAATATACTTGCTATCGATTTCCCTGCCGTGTTCGTCATACTTTAGTTCTCTCTTGAATCTCTGTTTTCCGTTCGCACGATATGTTTTTATTTTCTTTATATTCCCCCTATCATCATAAACAACTAGCCGCTTTCCATATACAAATCCGTCACTATTGAAGGTTGTAATGGTTTCTGTTTTTGTCGTTGGATCATAAGAATGAGTATTCTTAGATCCCATTTTTTCATCATTTAAAACCCCTCCAACTTTATAGCTACTATGTATCGACTCGATCTTATGACCTTCTGGATCATAGGTCTCAACCGTTTGATGGATTTCATCGCCCATCTCCCATGTTCGGCCCATTTCAATTACAATAGTACGAACAGAACCGATTAGTATATTCTCATCCAAAGAGGTTTTGGCACTCGCAGTTGATAAAAATATAATAATGAGTAATAACACTCTAAAAAGCATTTGATATTTACACCTTTACAAATTAGCCTTTTTAATCTTGTTTGCTAATACAAGCTCTCATGTCTTCTTTACATGATCTAGGTGGTCTTCTTCCCTTTTCTTTGAAACAAAATTCGAGAGCATTTTCTAAATCTTTCATTCTACATTGTTTATTTGCATGGCTCTTTTCTTCACAATCATCACCTAATTCAAGGTATTCGGTGCCGACGCATGATCGTACTTCTCTATCTTTATAAGATATATCGTTCAAGCATTTATTATAAACATCGTTGCAGCTACGATCTGTAAAAAACAAACCGAAAGGGTCTGTTTTCAGGATAGGCTTATTGCTCACATAAGCATAGCCATTCAAAAATTGTGTTATGTCAGCCCCCGGCGTATTGACTGTCCCAGGGAACGTCCAGATTGTGAAATTAGTGAACTTACATTGCCCCAGAGAAAGAGGTGTATAAGGTGAAATGATTGGGTCCTCTCTGATAAATCTCTTCAAATTCTCGGAATAATACCGTGCCCGATAATAATACAGCCCCGTCCCGTCGTTCTCCCTCCCCGTGTACTGAAACGGATTCGTTGAAGTGCCGTTGATGGTGGTCTTCCCGAAGGCTTCGTATTCATAGCTTGTCGTCACCGCTCCGGTATTGTCGGTTAAATCCAGGGTAGTGCCCAAAGCGTCCACATGAAAATATTCGTTTGTCTCGGCCTGCCGCACAAAGGGTTCGTCGATGCTTAAA
>CALZIJ010000038.1 GCA_945787655.1 Nitrospiria bacterium
GTAAAGCGTTTTTGTCCATTCAGCCCTTGACCTGAATACGGTAAAAGCGGCAACAAGGTCACAGATTACGCGTTAGAATGTTGTGCATTTTTGAGGAATACAAATTTATGAAAAATCCAGCTTTTTTTAAAAGGGCTTAACACCTTGGAAGCCCGCTTCATCGATTTATGCCGCTTGCCGTCGGAAGACGACAAGGTCTTTATGACGGCGAAATAACTCTTTGGTGTTTTTGCCCCACAGGATTTGGGTCTCGATGAGCAATACGAAAAACTGGAGTCGGTTGACGGCCCTATTGAGTAGAAAGCAGAACAATGGAGCGTTCTTCTCGAAAGCTTCATATCACAATTTGCATCAAACATTAAATAAATCTGCTCGTAACCCTCAAAATCGGTGGTTTTTCATTCTTCAAAAAGTCATCTACAAGCTTTCACTTTTGGAAGAGTCTTACGTTTATCAAATTCAAGTAGAAATAGAGCGAGTCGCTAATTTCAATCAATAAAAATCAAACATAGATCCGCCCCCTTTATCGTGGGACAGCAAAAAGCTGTCTGGGCCTAAAAGCGAGTATTTTAGAATAGGCTAGAATTGATGGGCCGCTGAAGCAGGTCATTTTAGGATGTGCTGTCATCATTCGAACGAAACCAGGGGCGCAGCGATCAAGAGAAACATCTGTCGTAGGAATGCGGATACAGTTCTCAATAGGGGGTTTCGGATGGAATAGGAATCGGTTCTTAGTGAATATTTCTGTAATTGCTCGATTCATGAAGTATCGACTCAATCCTCCTTTCATTGCGCAGGTTCAGCATCTTTATCAAGACCCACGGGGGACAAGAGGTCCTCTTTTTCAACCATCGTTTCGTCAATCGTCAAAAGAAAGGTCACCACTTTTTCCAGATCTCCTAGCGTCATTTTTCGAGCGTAATCGGACGGCATCCCTTCGCCGTCGCCAAATCCGGGCAGAGTAAAAGCGGCCGGGTCCAGAATCGACTCCATGACATATTCTCGTTCTGTTGTCGCCTTTGCACGTCCTTCTGAAACCGCGTTTCGGTATTCTGGAGAGGACAAACGACGCGCGGCAGTGCTTTTCATCGCCAAGATCGGTCCGATGAGACCAGTCGTGGCGGTTTCAATTCCGGGAATCTTATGACAGACCAAACAGCCGTTTTTTTCAATGATCAGGTCGACGGGATCAAGCAATTTTTCGGACTCGGCCAGGCTTTCGATCGAGGCAAACACCTTGGGCGAACCGTCGGGCAGCGGTCGCTCCTTCTTAAAATAATTTTGCCAGTCTTCCGACGCAGTGATCTTGCTGAAATTCCCCGGCGCGTCCTTGGCTTGCAGGTAAGCCGTGACCGCTATCATGTCGTAATCGCTCAACATGTAGGGCATGTGGTTCATGACCGGCATTTCGCTCGAAAGGTCATTACTTCCGGGAATACCGAAGCCTTCAACAACATAACAGTTCGGATAGTACATGGATTCAAGAATCTATTCTCCGCCTGTCTTGGCTTTTGGATCAAACCCAGAGACCGGTTCGGGGGGTTCTGAAAATTTCGCCTGAAACATCTTGTAGCGGTCTTCCTGTGGCCGCCCCTGCGATCTTTGTTCGAGGCCCCTTAAGTCGGGACACCGGGCTTGATTGTGACCTTCCTCAAAGAGATGGCAAAAGGCACACTTGCCCTTTCAAATGGGCATCCGGTCGAATTTGCCCGAGAGGCTGATTTCCAATGTCGGCCGATTGGTGCCGAAAATAAGGAATTCCCCTTCCGTTACCAAGGTGGCTGGGGAAAACAAGTGTTCAAGGTCGGGCGCTGCCTCCTGTTCGATCGGCGTTTCTTCGCTTTTGTTTTTTGTTTTGGGCTTTTCTTTCAAGACAAAGACCGTCAGGCCGACTGCGGCGATGAGGACAATGGACAGATTCCACATTGGGACGGACTGATATGAATGAGAACGATTCATCTTGTCAACTTACTCCTTTTTTGCATTAAGTCCTTGCGTACAGACCGAAAATAATGAGACTGAGCATAGGATCCAGAAAATGTATAGTAGGACAGTCTTCTACGTGGTTTAGGGGAAAATATTTGGATTTATCTTTCTGGTTTTCGAGAGTGATGTCATAGGGTGATTTAAATTTCAAAGTCTTCACAGGGACATGCAGAAAGGGCGGTGGCAATTCGCAAAGGGGTCGAATCCGTTATGGTCTCATCGTTAATGAATTCGATATATAAGAATGGCAGAGCAAGTCTCCTCAAAACTCAAGAGACCGTGCCGTATTTTTACATGGAAATCGATTGTCTTTAATCCAGAAACGAGGAATCAAAGCAAAAAAGATATTAAGATGGACTGTAAGTGTATTCAATTCGCTTTCTGATCAGATTTTTCGATCGCGAGTTTCTTCATCCGGTATTGCAGGGTCGCGCGATGCATACCGAGGCGTTTGGCGGCACCGCTTGGGCCGGACACGACCCAATTACATTGGTTCAAAATGTCCAAAATATGCGCACGCTCAACCGTTTCCAATTGATCCCGCGTATTTGAAGCAGATTGATCGCTCCGGTCGATCTGCTTCTCTTCGAGTTCCTCAATGACCAATTCCTCCCCTTGCGTTAAAATGACGGCGCGTTCAATCATGTGATTCAACTCCCGGATATTGCCGGGCCAGTGGTAGGCGCATAGCACCTTGATGGTATGATCGTTGATGCGTTTTATGGACTTCCGGTGACGGGTGATATGACGCTTCATAAAATAGTCTGCAATCAGCGGAATGTCTTCTTGGCGCTCACGCAGCGGCGGGATATGGATGGGAAGCACCTTCAAGCGATAATAAAGGTCGGCCCGAAACTGCTTCTCCGTGACCGCTCGCTCTAAATCGACATTGGTGGCTGCTAAAATCCGAACATCGACCTGAATCGTTTGGACCCCGCCAACACGATCGAACTCCTGCGCGTCAATTGCGCGCAGTAATTTGGCTTGCAAGCCGATGGGCAATTCACCCACTTCGTCTAAAAAAAGCGTGCCTTCGTTCGCCAGTTCAAATCGACCGATTTTCCGTGAAGTGGCGTGGGTAAAGGCTCCTTTCTCATGTCCAAAGAGTTCGGACTCGATGAGGTGCTCGGGAAGCGTCGCGCAATTGACGCGAATGAAGGCTTTATCCCGGCGCGGCGAACCTTCGTAGAGGGTCTGCGCAACCAGTTCTTTGCCCGTCCCCGTTTCACCCATGATGAGGACCGTGGAGTCCGTCGGTGCAATCTGCTGAATTGTACCCATGGTTTTTAGAAACGCCGTGCTCTTTCCGATCAATTCTTTGTGATGATCCAGTCCTCGTACCTGCTCGCGAAGGTAGCGATTTTCCCGCTCGATTTGATCCTTTAAGGTTTGAATTTCCGCAAAGGCCGAAAGGTTGCTGATGGCCTGAGACAAATGATGACCTAGATAATTACATAGGCGAATATCCCGTTGGGAAAAGGCATTGCGGCGGCGACTCCCAATCAGCAAAAAACCAAAGTGCTTTTCTTTAACGTAAAGCGGTGTCACCAGGCTTGAATACATACCGATGGATTCCAGATAGGGAATTTCGGGATACTCGGAATGATTGTGTCCGGTCAGCAACAGGGGTTCCGCCGTTTCCATCGCCGTCGAAAAACGCAGGGGGCTAAACTGTTCCAGATCAAGCGAGAGTCCATCAACCGACACAAATTCCATCTGAGCATTTTTCGGACCGCCCTCGACTTGGATGAGTGCGCTGCCATCATTTGGAATAACGCGCTGAATAATATCATTCATACGCGGAAGCAAGGTGGTCATGGTCACGCTCCCCACGACCGCGCGCTGGTCGATCGCCATCAGGGCATCCCGTTCTTCAATCGCCAAGACGGCCTGAAGGCTGGGGGCGACCTGAGCCCCGAGGTTTTCCAACACCCTCCGATCCTGTTCGCTCAGCGCTCCGTGTCGATGTACCCCCACAAAAAGGACGCCTATGGTTCTTTCCGACGCACCTTCCCCCGCACCCGATCGGAGGACCAAAGGGGCGATGATGCATGACTCGGCCTTTTGCCACTTGCGCAAGGTCCGGCCTTCCGTCCAATCGGAAGCAATGATATCTTCACAAAGCAAGGCGCGTTGCGCCCTGGCGGCGGCTTGTTTTATCGATCCTTCCGCCGGCAGTTGGCTGATTTCATAGCCCGGGCTGCCGGCATCGAGATGTTCTGCCGAAATACAGGTCAAGGTTTCCGAGCCCGGACTGTAGAGATATAATCCGGTGACATCAAACTTCACATAGCGGCCCAATTCACGCGCCAAGACCGCCGCGTATTCTCGCGACCCTTTGCAGGAAATCAAGGCATTAATGCTCTGGTGCACTGAATCCTGATCTTGACTACGCGCTTTCATAGACGAACCACTCGTTCTCTGTTTACCTCCACGGCATGCATGACGCTCGCCATGGTCTTTTACTATAGACCAACAAAAGGGAATGAGTAAAGGTACTCCCGTGGGAGAAAAGGCTTTGAGCCGAGACGCCCTTAAAGACACGCCCGACTCAAGGAAGAGAAAGAACGGGAACCGGCTTGAGCCTTGAAGGATGTTTACCCCAATATCGCCGGTGCGAGCACGTTTTGCGCGAACTGCACAAAGGTTGTCGGTGTCGTGTTTTCTGTGGACCGCGCTTGCTCGGGTTTGAGCCATCCGCTGTCGATGCTCTGATAGAGTTCAATCAACTGATTGCTGTAATCCTCCCCCAAACCCATGCCGGTCAGCGCCTCGAAGGCTTGTTGCGGCGTGATTTGCACATGTTTGACCGCTCGGCTCGTGGCCTGAGCGATGGTCTCTGCCGCCTCATCGAAGCTGACATCGGCAGCCCCATGTAGCTCGCGTACACACTTCCCTTTCCAGGTCGCGTCGCAGAGGACTTGCGCCGCGACCTTGGCAATATCCTGCGTGGCAATCATTGGCGTCCGTGTCGAACCCGATACCGGCAGATAAATGGCATTTTCCTGCTGGATGCTGCCGACGGATGGAAAATAATCTTCCATAAAATAGGCTGCACGCAGGCAGCAAACATCGGCCTCGGACTGTTGAAAACTCCATTCTGCGTCATGCAATCCGAGCACGGGACCGGACTTTTCCTTTAAGTGCGCCCCGAGGGAAGAAAGCAAGACAACGCGGGGAATTTTGTTGTTTGCAACGGCACACACCATGTTGTCCGTCAAGCGATTGTAATAGGCCCGCACACTTTTGACCCCCACATCCGTCGGAATCAGAAAAAAGAGGGACTCCACCCCTTCCGTCGCCTGCCGGACATAGGCGCCGTCGTTCAAATCTCCTTCGACAACAATCGCCCTCATCATCTGCTCTTTTTCGAGTTTTGCAGCATTTCGCGCAAGCAGCACAAGCTCCACATCCTCCCGTTCCAGAAGGTTTGGAACCAACTTGCTGCCAATATTTCCCGTGGGGCCTGTGATGGCAATTTTCATATCTCACCTCCTGTCTGATAAAAATCCTATCGTTCAGGGTCGGGAAAGCTCGTGCCGTCTTTCCTCAACCCTCCCGCCTCTTGAACATTTCTTATTTTGAAAATCAAAAGCCAATTGAGCGTCTCTTTATTTCTACGGCCTTTCTTCCGCGGTTTCCATTGCCTTCCATCCTCCGCCCAAGGTCTTGTAGAGCCGGATGAGATTCGAGCTCACTTCCCCCTCGCTTTGCGCCAACTGATCCTGAAGGGACAATTGGGCGCGCTGTGAGTCCAGTACCGCTTGAAAGGCCACCAGCCCGGACTGGTATTGGTCCTTCGCGAGTTCAACCGCGCGTCCCGCCGCGTCGGCGGCCTTGACCAAGGCCTCCCGGCGCATCTGTTCTTCGCCGTAGGCGATCAGCACGTTTTCGACCTCCTGAAGAGCGGACAAGACCGAGGCTTCATAGGCGATCATCGCCTGTTCTTGAAGGGCATTCTGCACCTCAATATTCCGGCGGATGGCCCCGGCATTAAAAACCGGCCACAACAGCCCGCCGCCGATATCGAAAGCGCGGTTGCCCGATAAAAACAGGCTCCCGGTCGAAAAGGCCTCCAGCCCGATCGATCCGAGTAATAAAAACCTTGGATAAAGATCCGCTGTGGCCACACCGACGCGCGCCGTCTGCGCGGCCAGCGCCCGTTCTGCGCGCCGGACATCGGGCCGTCGCCGCAAGGTCTCCGCCGGTATCCCGACGGCCACCTGAATCGACGAGACAGGGATCGCTTTTCTCGTTGACAATATTTCACTGAGCGAACCGGGCGCTTCGCCCAAGAGCAGGGCCAGCCTGTTTTTAGCCTGTTCCAAACCGCTCCGCAAGGTCGGGATCTGGGATTGCGTCTCCTGAAGATTAAAATCGGCCTGTTCAACATCGAGGCGATTCGTTAGCCCGGCGTCGAAGCGGGTCAGGGCGAGTTCATACGTTTCCGTCTGCGCCTCACGGTTCGTCTCGGCGATGGAAAGGCGTGTTTGAAACAGGCGGACTTCCACATAGTTCAGGGCCACTTCGGCGGTCAAGCTCACCAGAACATCCAGCCAGTCTTCGACGCTGGCATCGAGATCGGCGTCGGCGGCTTCCACCAACCGGCGAATCCCGCCGAAGAAATCCAGTTCCCAAGCCGCATCGAAACCGAGGGCGTAAAAGTCCACTTCTTTTCCCGTGCCGACATCTTCACTGCTTTGGCTCAAGGTCGCCGTGCCGGTTGCATCCAAGGTTGGAAAACGATCGGCCTTCGCGATGCCCCGCCGCGCGCGGGCTTCTCGAATCCTCGAGGCCGCTTGACGCAGGTCCAGGTTGCCCTTGACCGAACGCTGAATGAGTTCCGACAGCACAGGGTCTTCAAGTGTGGACCACCAGCGGGATAAGATTTTTGAATCCGCCTGTCCGCTTTCAAGGCCTTCACCTCTTCCGGAAAGCCATTGCGGCGGTTGCTTCAGCTCGGGAGCGGTATAGTCCGGCCCGACGGTTACGCAACCGGACGCCAGCAGGGCACCCAAAATTATCCCGGTTCGGAGCTTTATCCACGAAGTGAGTGTTTTATTTTTCAAGGCTCGCTCACTCCCGACGGCTTGAGATCGTCCGAACCCGGGGTCTCTATTTCGGAAGCACCCTTCAGTCTTTCCCGGATCGATTGAAAGGCAACATACAAGGCCGGAAGCAGGAAGATGCCGACAAGCGTTGCCATCAACATGCCGAAAAAAACCGTTGTGCCGATCGCCCGGCGGCTGTTTGCCCCGGCGCCCGTGGCGATCACCAGGGGAATCACGCCAAGAATGAAGGAAAAGGCCGTCATGAGCACGGCGCGAAAACGCTGTTTTGCCCCATTCATGGCGGCTTGATGAATCGCGGCGCCGGATTCCCGTTCCGTCTTTGCGAATTCAACAATCAGAATCGCGTTTTTACTCGCCAAACCAATCAGGAGCACGAGGCCGACCTGGGTATAAATGTTGTTATCGATGCCGGCAACCCACAAACCCACCAACGCACCAAAAACGGCGACACTGATCGAGACAATGACCGACATCGGAATCGTCCAGCTTTCATATTGTCCCACCAAAAAAAGATAGGCAAAGAGCAGGGCCAGCGCAAAAATAATGGGCGCTTCTCCGCCGATCTTTTGTTCCTGATAGGACAGGCTCGACCAGGCATAGCCATAGCCTTCGGGAAGCACCTTAGCCGCGAGCCGCGCCATCGCGGCCATGCCTTCGCCTGAGCTGAAGCCGGGCGCGGCCTCGCCGTTGATTTGCACCGCTGAAAACTGGTTATAACGATTCATCTGCTGAGGCCCCAATATGGTCGAAGTCGAAACAAGGGTGCTCAAGGGCACCATATTTCCGTCTGTACTGCGGACATATAACTCCTGAATATCCGAATCGCTGCTTCGATAATTTGCATCGGCCTGAATTTTGACCTGGTAGACTCGGTCGAACAGATTGAAGTCGTTGACGTAGCGGGATCCGAGCTGGGCTTGCATCGTTGAAAATATTTCTCCGACCGGGACCTTCATCGACTCGGCCTTGGTCCGGTCCAGATCGACAAAACGTTGAGGGACTTCCGCGGAAAACGTGCTGAAGGCCGATGCGATCTCCGGGTCCTGATTCGCGGCTACAACCAGGGACCGCATGACCGAACTTAATTCCTGGGGCGTTTGCCCTCTCAAAGCCTGTAAACGAAAATCGAAGCCTCCAGTGGTCCCTAAACCGCGAATGGGCGGCAGAGGAAACGCGGCGATATTGGCCGAAGGAATGGCGGCCATCGCGCCTCGGATGCGGCCCAATATCGGCCCGAGTTGGCGTTCCGGTTGCGCGCGCTCGTCCCAGGGGTCGAGCACCACAACCCCCAGCCCCACATTTTCAGCCGAGCCGCTGATGATGCTGAACCCGCTAATCGCAACCACATCCGACACCCCTTCAAAATCTTTGACAGTTTCCTCGATCCGGTTCATGACTTCCTGGGTGCGCGGAAGGGTGGCGGCATCCGGGAGCTGCACGTTCACAAAAATCACCCCCTGGTCTTCATTGGGTAAAAAACTGGTCGGGAGCGATTTAAACAAAAACCCCGCGCCGACGATAACCAATACAAAAAGAAGCCCGGTCACAAACAGACGACGCGCCAGCCAGCCCGCGGCCGCAAGATAGGCATTGCGGGAGGCGTCCAGCGTGCGGCTGAACCAGGCCAGCGGGCCGCGCCGGATCGATTGAGGCGCCCGCAGCAAGACCGCGCACAAGGCAGGACTCAGTGTGAGGGCATTGACCGTCGAGAGGACGACCGCCGCCGAGATCGACACGGCGAATTGTTTGTAAAGCTGCCCCGTAATACCGGGAAGAAAACCCACCGGTACAAAGATCGCCAGCAAGACCAGGGTTGTGGCAATGACCGGACCCGTGACTTGTTGCATGGCCTTCATCGTCGCGGGCGCGGCATCGAGTCCCTCTTCCTCCATGGTGCGCTGTACGTTTTCGACCACCACAATGGCGTCATCCACAACCACCCCGATCGCCAGAATCAAACCGAAGAGCGTGATAGTGTTCGCCGAAAGGCCCAGGGCGATGAGGATGCCAAAGGCCCCAAGCAAGGAAACCGGAATAGTGACGGAAGGAATCAGGGTGGCCCGCCAATCCTGCAAGAAGAGATAGGTGACGACCACCACCAATAAAAAAGTGATGAAGAGCGTCACGATCATCTCCCGAATGCCCGAACGCACAAACTTGGTGGTATCGTAGGCAATGTGGTATTCGAGGTCATTGGGAAATTGCTTGGACAACTGGGCCAGTTCCGCGGCCACGGCTTCCGCGGTATCCAGCGCGTTGGCTTCCGGCGATTGAAAAATGCCCACGGGAATCGACGCAGAACCGTTGAATTTTGAACTGCCCCCGTAGGACTGCGCCCCCAATTCCACGCGCGCGATATCCCCAAGTCGAACGACGGCGCCCTGATCACTGCTGCCAACAATGATTTCCTCAAATTCAGCAACGGTTTTCAAGCGCCCTTTGGCGCGTAGGACAAACTGGGACTGCTGACCTTCTACTGCCGGAGCCGTTCCGATGGCCCCCATCGTGGCTTGGATATTTTGCCCCTGAATCGCGGCCTCGACATCGCCCGAGGTCAGTCCCAAGGCCGCCATCCGTTCCGGGTCCATCCAGATCCGCATGCTGTAGTCCTGCGGCGTAAAAATATTCACCGTGCTGACACCCTTGATCCGGGAGAGGGCGTCGTTCACCGTCATGCTCACGTAGTTACTGATAAACAGTTCGTCCTGACTTCCACCGGGAGAGAGGAACTGAACGACCATCAACATGTTCGAAGACTGTTTCCGCACGCTTACGCCCTGGCGCACGACCTCGGCCGGAAGCCGGGAAGTGGCCTGCTGAACACGGTTTTGCACACTGACTTGCGCAAGATCCGGATCAGTCCCGACTTCGAAGGTCACGCTCAGGCTGTAGCTGCCGTTGTCGGCGCTGGTCGAGGACATGTAGAGCATGTTGTCCACGCCGTTGACTTCGGCCTCGATGGGCGCGCCCACGCTCTGGGCGACGACTTCAGCACTTGCGCCAATATAATTTGTCGTGACCCGGACTTCCGGCGGCGTGATTTCAGGGTATTGCGCCACGGGAATATTTAGCAGGGCCAAGGCACCGGCCAGGGTAATGACAAGCGAAATCACAATGGCGAGGCGAGGTCTTTCAATAAAAACCTTCGAGATCATTTGCCGCCTCCTTGTCCGGCCATGATCGGGCGAACGATTTGACCGGGCCGCACTTTTTGGATGCCCTGGACAATGACGCTTTCTCCAACTTGAAGCCCTTCTTCCACGGCCCATCCAGTTCCGACGCTGGCTCCAGTGCGAATCCGGCGTTGCAGGACCGTGTTGTCGCCATCGACGATAAACACAAAGCGGCCTTCACGGTCTTCCATAATCGCCGCCTGGGGGACAATCGGCATGCGCTTCGCTTCGTTTCGCCGGACCACCACCTTCACAAACTGACCCGGCAGCAGCAAGGTGTCCGGGTTCGGGAAAAGCGTCCGAATCGCCACTGTCCCGGTTCCGCTATCGACTTGGTTGTCAACAAAGTCAATCTTTCCGGTATGCGCATACATCACGCCATTGGGCATCTCAATTTCCGGAACAAAAGACGCATTCAGCGCTTCAGAAGTTTGCCCCTTGCTTTCCAGCCGCACATTAAAAACACGGTCTTCACTCACCGAATACACCACGCGAATCGGATGCAGCTGGACAAGACGCGCCAAGACGCCGGAATTAGGGCCCACAAGGTTGCCCACGGTGAGGGCCGACTTCCCGATACGCCCGGCGATGGGGGCGCGAATCCGTGTATAATCTAAATCAAGCTTGGACTGGAGCAACCTGGCCTCGGCTTCCATCAGACTCGCCTTTGCTTGCAATTCCGTACTGGCCGCCGCCTCCAGATCCGATTCGGCGACCGCGCCCTTGCGAGTGGACTTGAGCCGTTTTAAAAACTGCCTTGCATTTGCCAGGGCCGCCTCGGCCTTTTTGATTTCGGCCTCGGCCACCTGAAGCGCGGCCTTGTAAGGGGCCTGCTCAATCACATACAGTAGATCTCCCTTTTGGACATCCTCCCCTTCCTTAAAATGGATTTCTTCGAGCACGCCTTCCACGCGCGCCCGAAGATCGACCGACTGAACGGCCTCCACCCGGCCATTTCGTGACAAGGGCGGATTGACGTCCTGTTCCGTGATCACAGCGATCGAAACCCCCGGCGGCTGGGCCGATGCCAAAGGAAGAGGCAGCAGGCCAGCCAACAAAACGCCGAGGACGGCAAGCAAGCTTCGAAGATCAACACGGCCTGGGTTGGCCATATTTCTAAGGGTTATTTTCATGGCGAGTCTCGTGGATCCTTTCTGGATGAGGGTTTATTCGTGTCCTTCATAGGCGTGCGGCGGACGCCAAGGGAAAGGCCCCATGCCGCCGTCCAGCATGATCCGCCATACATTCAAAGACAGCCATTGCTCATACATCGCCCAGTCTTTATATTTTGGGAGCTTGACGGCATTGGGGATTTCGACAAAAGGCGTTCCCTTTTTAAACTCCGCCATAATGGCCGACTGGATGTCTTCGATATATTCGATCGTTTGGGTTACATGCGCTTTGGTGCCCGTGGGTTGGCCAGAGGCATTGTGTGAGTAGACGGCCAGACCAAAATCCAAAGCTTCGATCTCTTTTAAGGTCCGTTTCCATTCGCCGATATTAAAGTCGGGCACGATCGAAAAGAGCACCCGCTTCGGCGCAACC
Source organism: Nitrospiria bacterium (assembly GCA_945787655.1). Classification (GTDB taxonomy): domain Bacteria; phylum Nitrospirota; class Nitrospiria; order SBBL01; family JAADHI01; genus JAADHI01. The sequence continues at coordinate 11,777 of CALZIJ010000038.1, forward strand.
AGGTCCGCCACGTAAATAATCTTTTCCTTCGGCAATCGAAAGACCGTCATGCCCAGGCCATGATTCATCCCCATGTAGTGCAATTCGACTGTCCTGCCGCCAAGGACGATGTCCTTGCGCAGGCCCGCCCAACTCTCGTCCGGCAGGGCGAGGTCGTCGTGCGGGTTGGCCTTCATCCATTCGTAGGCCTCGACATGGGCCACAATCGTCGCACCTTCGTCACGAAACACTTGGCCGCCATTGGCATGGTCCCAGTGGTTATGACTAATGAGAAGATAGCGAATGGGCTTGTCTGTCACGCTTCGGATGGCCTTGAGCATGCCTTTGGAATGCGCTGAGCTGACCGGTTCGATCACGATCACTCCCTCCTTTGTGACCATGAACATGGAAAGGTACATGCCAGCGTCGTAGACATAGACATCATCCGCGATCTTCACCGGTTTAATTTCCTTGCTTTCAGCAAAGGCTGTAAAAGGAACCAGTAAGACCCACATAAAAACAACAAGTATTTTCTTCATTATTATCCCTCCCTATTTTTGATTTCGATTCAATTACAAAATTAAGCGGGCAGACGCTTGGCGACTTCCCGATCCACTGACCACCGCCCCGCCCCCGTGATCATCAGCGCGGCCGAGATGCCAATCACCAGCAGATGGTATTCGTAGCCCTGGCCCTCCTGGTTGCCAAACCAGTTCATGAAAAAACCGTGCCGCCAGTGCGCAATGCTGATGGCGCCCACCATAATGACAGCCATGCTCGCCGCGCTAAACCGGGTGAGAAAACCGGCGATGAGGCCGAGAGCCCCGAAACTTTCCCCGATAATGACGAGAAAGGCAATCACGGCAGGGATGCCCATACTTCCCGTAAAGGCCCCCATGGTGCCGGAAAAGCCAAATCCTCCAAACCAGCCGAAGAGCTTCTGCGCCCCGTGCGGAAACATGACTATCCCCAGCATCAGCCGAAGTATAAATGCCGAAATGGAATCGTCCGTTGTAAACAGTTTTTTCATTGTCCTGCCCTCCTTAAGTTAATCCTGCCTAAAATAGTTATTTCATTTGTTGCTTATTCGCAGTAGCAATAAATATTCCTTTTTTTATTTGAAAGAATAGAAGAACGTAACTAACTGTTTTTAATAATAAATTTTCGATGTTGCACCGAGGAGGGCATTGCGGACGAAAAACATGTAATGCTTGGAGTTCAGCACTGCTGCTTAAAATTCAGCAGCAGTGCCGAGAAGTTGTTTTAATTTATCGATGATCGTTCCCGTTCGAGACACAAGGAATCCGATAAACTGCATCACTAAACCCACGGACTCAGAAACCTCACTTACTCATTGAAAACCTTATTCTTCTTTCTGCTTCTTGCCTCCTCTTCTCTTCAATTTTTTGGCGATTATCTCACCTATCCCGAAAATTATAGAGAGGCAGATAGAATTATTGAATTCGGGTAGCATTTTGGAGCAGAAATCTGATCAAAAATTGTCATAAGATCATACCCACCCCAAAGACCCGGTTTTTAACATGATTTGGAGGTGTGATGATGAAGGTCAAAGAAGCGATCAGATTATTTAAACATCATCAGAAAACGCGTTTAAAAGAAAAAACAAGAAAAACCTACCGTCATCTCTTGAAACACTTTGAAGCACAATTTGGAGACTGTGTTCTTGAATCGATTGAACCAGAAGCACTCTACGAATTTTTGGAATCCCTCACGGAGGCGGGCAACACGACGTCTGCGCTATGCGCAACTGAAAGCGTTTTTCAATGCCATCATTGAGAACTGCGCCTTGGCGATCAAGAATCCCTGCAATGCGCCATTGCTTTCGGCATCCAATCCCGTATCCATTGCATCACGCTTTACTACGTGGACGTTTTTTAATTCAGCCGCTTGAACTTTCTTCGATACCCGTTCGATATAATCCGATAACACGTCCATCGCCACCAAGCTTCCTTAGTGGCCAATTAACCGTGCTGCCGATAAAGTGTGGAATCCTGTCCCGCACCCCACCTCTAAAACAGTCTGCCCAGGCTGAATATCAGCACCTTGCATGATTTTCATCGGACCAGAGAACCGGTATCGAAGTCGGCTCTCCATCGCAGCTCCAGCTACTTTGGCGATAAACTTCCCAATCTTTGAATTTGCAAATGTCTCAATATTCATCTTTTCAAACAAGTGTTGGTTCAGCCATTCATGTCGCACAGTCCGATTAAACCATTCGACATAAGCATTCTGCTGTGGCTTGCCTGGCTGAATGAATTGTAGACATATCTTTTGTTGGTCAGCCCAATCCCGCATTTGTTGGCTGATGTATTCCGGGCCATTATCACACCGTATGGCCTTGGGTTTTCCGCGCCACGCGATGATTCTCTCCAGGGCGCGTATGACACGCCCTGAGGGTAATGATAAATCAACTTCTATGCCCAGGCCCTCTCGATTATAGTCACCAATCACATTAAACGTCCGAAAACTCCGCCCATCATTGAGTCGATCATGCATAAAATCGATCGACGTTTATCTGGCGAGGTACGTCCAGCACTTCAGGTTTATCTCGCTTCAGTCGTCGCCTTGGCTTGATCCGAAGATTGAGTGCTAACGCCTTGTAAATACGGTAGACGCACTTGTGATTATACCCATGCTTTTTCACATTTCGCAGATACAAGAAACACAGTCCAAATCCCCAGGTCCGGTGAGTGGCAGTCAAGCGGAGCAGCCATTGCGCGATCAAGTCATTTTCCTCTGAAACCTTTGCTTGATAGCGATAACAGGTCTCACTAATTGCCAAAGCCTTGCAAACCTCGCGAATCGATACCTTTCGGCCTTTAAGGCCTTGTTGTGCCATCTCCTTTCTTCAAGATGGCTTACCGCTTTTTTTCAAGGGCCTCTCGGCTAATTTCGGCTTTTAGTTTCTCTTCCGCATACCTCTTTTTCAAACGGCGGTTTTCCTCTTCCAGTTCTTTCATCCGCTTTATCATCGACACATCCATGCCGCCATATTTTGAGCGCCACTTGTACCTCAATGGCAGGCTTCGCGCTAGAAGGTCGCATCACTCATGCCGTGCTCACGGCACACTTCGGCTACGGTCTTCCCTGATTCCGCTTCTTTTAATATTCCTATAATCTGACTTTCTGTAAATTCCGATCTTTTCATCGTAGATTCTCCTCGTCGCTAATTTAATGGAAAATTCTACTTTTGAGCACCTTTATTTTTAGGGAGGATTACCAGATCACAAGTGAGGCTTCTAAGGTGATTTTTGACATTAGTCAATGTTTAGAGTCTCTTAAACAAAAGCTGCCACAGCACAAATCAAGCCTTCCCGGTCGTGTCTCTTGTGATCGCTGTGTTCAGCGGCCTTTTTTTTCAGCAAGGGCTTCGGATCGTTTGAGCTCGGCGGCAGAGGCCCGGAGATAGATCGGGTTCGCCAGCTCAGGCGGGGTTTGCTCTCCCTTTAAATAACGGGCCATGCCCAATTCCGCCAGATGGGCCGCCGAAGGAAACTGGAAGGCCTTGTCCGTAAAACAGGCACGCGCGCCCATTTTTTCCAGAATCATGTCCCGGTATTTCATCGCGCCGTCTCCGACAAAAAGCAGATCCCGCGTCCCCCAGTCCGCGCAAGACACGATACTTTCCAAGGCCGCATCAGGAGGAGAAGCCGCATCCGGCAAACAGCGGCGCAATTGGCCCTCACTGGTGTCGAACAGCGCCCAATACACATGCGCCTGACGGGCATCGATCATCGGGACAATCAAGGGTTTGGCATGAGGAAAAGCCGACGCCAGAACCTCCAGGGTCGGAACCAAGACAAGCGGCAAACCCGCGCCCATCGCCAGACCCTTGGCCGTCGCCAAACCCACACGAAGACCGGTAAAGGAACCGGGTCCGATGGAAACGGCAAGGGCATCAAGATCAGCCACTGTTGTTTGGCTTTGGTTCAGGATAAAATCCACGGCCACCATCACCCGCTCGGCATGGCGCACTGGCACATTCAGCCGGTGCTCCGCGATCAGCTTTTCTTCGTCTATCAAGGCAATTCCGCCGTCAAGTGTCGAAGTTTCAATCGCCAGCAGCTTCATTTGATCTCTCCGTTCAAGTCAGGAAAAGAAACCTCTTTAAACGTCAAGTGAATGGCCTCTCCCCGTCCCGTCCCTTTTACCGAAAAGGGAAAGGGATTCCCGTTAATCATGCGATAATCGTTCAATTCAATGATTCCCCGTCGAAACCCCGTGACATCAAACAACTCAACCCGCGTGACCCGAAACGCGCTGCGTTCAATGAACATTTTTTCTTCCAAAACCGCACGCCCCTGAGTCACCGTGAAGAGATACAGCGTGAAAAACACTTCCCCTTTTTCAAGCATCGGAATTTTCGGAAAATCCGTATCCGGCACACCGCCCCGCTGCACCCAGCGCAACAAATCCAGTGAACCGAAGGGAATTTGCCGGCCCGCCAGGTCTTCATAAAAATCCAGTTCCGCCTCAAAAGGCATCGGCTCGGAGGCTGTTTTTAATGAAAAAGAAAGGGCATCCACCTTCAGGTCAAACAGGGTTCCGCCAAACAAATTAAAACCACGCACTTGGACCGCCGCTTTTGAAGCATGCACGGCGGACTGAATGCTGTGGCGGCCGCGCGCGCCCAAATCGGCATCGACCTGCATGAGGGCCTTCATCGGCGTATTCCGGCTCAGCCGCTGCTTGTAAAGCGAAAGCAATTCCTCCAGCGTCGCATCCTGCTTCGGCGTGGAAGGCGTTGGCTTGATTTGTTTTGTACAGGCCGCTAAAAAAAAGAAGAACGCCATGCCCATGAGCAATGGTCGATATCGTGAAAGCATGCCATTCATGAAAGTTCGATCTCTCCCACATGACGATTCAAATGGGACTTACCATCATCCAGTTCACGAAACATTTCAATAAGGTTTTCTTCAAGTACTTCGCGGGTTTCGGCCTGCGTCAAGTCATCCGGAAATTCGATCAAATAACCGATCCAGATGTCTTCGTCCTGCCAGTACACATACTTCATTTTTTTCATCTTTTTCCTTATCAAATTAAGAAGTGATTTTTAGAATCGACCAAACCTGCTTGATACAACGTTCTAGATTTTTATTTTTCAGCGCAATGCCTTGATTCATACGTCGTAAAATCGTCCTGTTCTCATGGCGTCTTCCACAATGTCCGCGCGTTCTTCATTCAGTTTTTGATACAAGGGAATCGTCAGCATTTCAAACTCATCGGCGGCGAAGGCATCTCCACAAAAGATTCTGCGGCCCGCCATGATCACTTCCTTTTGAAACACAAGATTCACCTGCCTCAAATTGATTAAATCAACCGATCTTCCAAACAGACCTTCCAATTCCGAATGCAGCTCAGTACCATATAGATTTTCGTGAGCCTTCACTTCAGCATGCGGCAGAAGCAGGGCAATATCCACATCACTCTCCGGGCTTTGATCCTCCGTACCGTATAAGCCAAAGAGGTAAATGGCCTGGATGGTTGGAAAGTGTTTTTGGATGATCTGGAAAATCGATATATCGCTTGGAGCAGTGTTCATAAATTTTCAACTACAGTATTAAGTAATTCAATATAACAGCTTCCACAACTCAAACCGTTTTTTTCTTCGGCGCAGTGGGTTGGTCAGGCCTTTCTTTATGAATCCTTCCAGTCCCGTTCAATAAGTTCAATTAGAAATTTTCTACTTGACCCTCTACTTAGATCTGGATATTGAGTTTCCCCCAGTCTAGACATGCTATAGGAATCTCCTCCTTCGTCTTTAACAAGAAGACTGGAAAACTTTGGCAACCAAGCTTGAATGTATGGTCGATGGTTTAATGATCTTGTTTCGTAAGAAAGTTGTCCATTTTGAACGTGAATTAAAGCTATACCATGACTACTCGCAAAATTTATAGCACCGCTACGAAATAGGGAAGTAGAAAATAACATTGCTTTTTGAGCCCCAACAGACTCCAATTTTTGTTGAAGAATTTGAACTAACTCTCGTTCTATCGGCTTGGAATACCTCTTGCCCTCGATTAAGACCAGAAATGATGCACCCAAAGCTTCGAAGCGGGCAGTGACATCAAAAGTATAGTCACCGTCAGTTCCCTTAATAGACTCAAGGTGTTTCGTATGAAATCCTTCAAGCATAAGACCTTCTTTTTCCAAAAGTTCTTTAACATACACTTCAAACTCTTCAGGTGAAATTTCTAGCGGATCAAGTTGAAACATTATCTTCTCGGTGGCCTAACTGAAATTTATTGCAAAAGTTGCGAGCAGAAGATCTGTACTCCCTGCACCGGAAATTCTTCAAGATAAAGTTCCGTCGCTTCGCGCAAGTTTTTCACGGCTTCCTCAACCGAAGGCCCCTGACTGGCTGTCCCCACTTCAGGACACTCCGCAACATATAGATGTCCTTCCTTATGTAGAATCGCTGTAAATGTTTTATTCATTTTGAGTTCCTTTATGAAATTTCCCTGTGAAAAACCAGGATTGGGATATTCAATTATAACACCCCCAACACTTCGCTAATTTGCGAGACGCCGATCAATTCCATTTTGAGTTTTTTCGGGTTCTCTTTTCTCAGCATGTCTTCATTCCGTTTCGGTAATACACAGCGTTTGAAGCCGAGTTTTTCCGCTTCGCGGATGCGCTGTTCCGCGCGCTGCACGCCGCGAATCTCGCCCGCCAGTCCGACTTCGCCAAAAACAATCGTCGCAGGGTCCACCGGCCGGTCCCGAAAAGACGAGGCCACGGCCGCGACAATGCCCAAATCAATCGCGGGTTCGTTCATTTGAATGCCGCTGACGACGTTCACAAACACATCTTGATCCGCCAGGTGCAGCCCGGCCCGTTTTTCCAAAATCGCCAAGAGTAGGGAAACCCGGTTCGGATCAACACCCAAGGCCATGCGCCGCGCAGACCCCGCATAGGATTGACTCACGAGCGCCTGAAGCTCCACCAGCATCGGACGCGTCCCTTCCTGTGTGGCCACAACGACGGAACCCGCCGCGTCCTTCGGCCGCTCCGATAAAAACAGGCCGGAGGGGTTTGAGACTTCGACCAAACCCACGCCTTTCATCTCGAAAATCCCCAGCTCGTTGACCGGACCAAAACGGTTTTTCACGCCGCGTAAGATGCGGTAGGCATGGTCCTTTCCGCCTTCAAAATAGAGCACGGTATCGACGATGTGTTCCAAAACGCGCGGCCCGGCAATCGCGCCTTCTTTGGTCACATGCCCGATGATAAACACCGCCACGCCGGATTTTTTGGCGTAAAACATAAGCTGCGCGGCCACTTCGCGAATTTGGCTCACGCTGCCGGGGGCGGCGGTCAGGCGGCGGGTATAGGTCGTTTGAATCGAATCCACCACAATCGCAAGGGGCTTCAGGGTTTCGGCATGGGCGATAATCTCTTCAAAGGCGGTCTCCGCCAGTATATAAAGGTCGTCGGACGCGATTTTGAGCCGGTCGGCGCGCAGGCGGATCTGCCCCGCCGATTCCTCGCCAGAGACATACAAGACCTTGCCCCGCCCTTTCCCGATATGGTGAAGGGATTGCAAAATAAGGGTGGATTTGCCGATGCCCGGATCGCCTCCGATTAAAATCACCGAACCCGCGACGACGCCGCCGCCGAGCACGCGGTCAAATTCACCCGAACCCGTGGGCGTGCGCGGTTCATTCGCCACATCAATTTCGGAGAGCGGCATCGGCTGTGTCGCGGCGCTTTGCCCGCCGCCCGCCACCCAGCGCGCGGCGGCGGAATCAGTCCCGGCCGGCGCGAGCGGCTCTTCGGCGAGCGTGCTCCATTCCCCGCAGCCGGGACACTTCCCCAGCCATTTTGGTGATCGGTACCCGCAGTCCTGACAAAAAAACGCGGTCTTGCTTTTGGCCATCACATCTCCCTATCGGGCCATGATATGGAATCATCCCTTTAAATACAAGGCTTTCCAGCATCGCCAAGAGGTCCCTTCCCTTGTATTTCAATAGGGAGGCCGATACAATAAAAATAAATACCCACCGGGAGGATATGTCATGCCTGAGACAATACAAAATTATATCAATGGGGAATGGGTGAACGCGGTTCGGGGCAGTACCTTCGAAAGCCGAAACCCGGCGGACCACCGGGAAATCGTGGGCCTGATTCCAGACTCGAATCATGACGACGTGGACCGCGCTGTCGCCGCCGCGCGTGCGGCCTTTCGAAGCTGGTCGCTAACGCCTGCGCCGAAGCGCGGAAAAATTCTGTACCGCGTGGCTGAACTATTGGTGAAACGCAAACAGGAGTTGGGTGAACTCTGCTGCCGGGAAATGGGGAAGGTTCTCGCGGAATCCCTGGGCGACGTGCAGGAAGCGATTGACATGGCCTATTTTATGGCGGGCGAAGGACGGCGGCTTCAGGGGGAAACGATCCCCTCCGAACTGCCCTTGAAAGACGCCAAATCCATCCGCGTGCCGGTCGGCGTATTCGCGCAGATCACGCCCTGGAATTTCCCGACGGCCATCCCGATCTGGAAACTCGCTCCCGCCATTGTCTGCGGCAATACCGTCGTTTTTAAACCGGCCGAAGAATCCCCCGTTTGCGCCACCCGTCTCGTGGAAATTTTTGAGGAAGCCGGACTGCCGCCGGGCGTCTTGAATCTCGTTCACGGCTTCGGCGAAAGCGCAGGAGAACCACTGGTGCGTCATGCGGATGTCGATGGCGTGTCCTTCACCGGCTCCAACGCCGTCGGTGAACATTTGGCCGTTATTTGCGCTGAGCAGCACAAGGAATTCATGATGGAAACCGGCGGTAAAAACCCGATCATTATCATGGATGACGCCGTCTTGGATCTGGCCGTCGAGGGCGCGCTGTGGGGGGCATTCGGGACGACGGGCCAACGCTGCACGGCGGCCAGCCGCCTGATTGTTCACGACGGTATTTATGACGCCTTTTTGGAATCCTTTACTAAAAAGGCCAAACAGATTACCATCGGAAACGGGCTGAATCCCGCGCATCAAATGGGCCCGATTATCAGCAAGGCCCAGTATGAGAAAGTATTAAACTACATTGAAATCGGCCAACAAGAAGGCGCGACCTTGCACCTCGGCGGAACGCCTTACACC
>CALZIJ010000039.1 GCA_945787655.1 Nitrospiria bacterium
ATATTTCCGATGGGTCGAAAGGCGGCGGCTTTTTTGGAAAGCCCCGTATTGTGCACGGTGGCCACGACTTCCGAGACATCTTTATAGGCCGCCCCGGCTTCCTCCGCCAGGCCTGAAAGGGAAGCGGCCCTGACCATGATGCCGCGCTCGGCCATTTGTTTGAGCAGGGTTTTTCCGCGGAGTTGTTTTTTTGCCGCCTTGCGGGACATCACCCGCCCTGCACCGTGTAAGGTGGAACCGAAGGTCGCGGCCTCTGCTTTGGCGGTGCCGAGCAAAAGATATGAAGCGGTTTCCATTGATCCGCCGATGATGATGGGCTGGCCGATGTGTTTATATTGATCCGGAATGTCAGCCGCCCCCGGCCCGAATGCCCGTGTGGCCCCCTTGCGATGGACGAGAACCTCTTTTGTTTGACCATTGATGAGATGTTTTTCACGCTTGGCGATGTTGTGCGCGACGTCGTAAACAATGTCCATGCCCAAGGCCGCCGCATTTTTTCCAAAGGTCCGTGAAAAGGCGGTCCGGATATGATGGGTGATGACCTGCCGGTTTGCAAAGGCAAAGTTTGCCGCCGCGGCCATGGCTTTAAAATATTGTTGTCCTTCCTCTGACAAAAAAGGGACGGCGGCCAACTGCCGGTCTGGCAAGTGCAGACCGTATTTTTTTTGCAGGCGGGAAAAGCGGTCGATATAATCGCGCGCGATTTGGTGTCCGAAACCGCGTGACCCGCAATGAACCATGATCACAATTTGCCCCTTAAAGAGTCCGAGGACGTCTGCCGCCTGTTCATCAAAGAGCTCAGTCACGACCTGAATTTCGAGATAGTGATTGCCGGAGCCCAATGTGCCGAGCTGGGAGAGACCGCGGTTTACGGCCTGTTCACTCACGGTATCAGGATCTGCCCAGGGAATTTGTCCTTCACTCTCGAGGCGGTAACGGTCGTGCGGCCAGCCATACCGGTTTTGTATCGCCCATTGTACACCCTCTCTCATGATACGGGCCATGTCTTTTTTAGAACACGTGATCGGACTGGTCCCGCCCGTGCCCGCAGGAACCGCTTTATACAAATCGTCCAGCAGGGTTTTGAGCCGGGGAAGCACGGCTTCGAATTCAAGGTTGGTTTTAATGAGGCGCACTCCGCAGTTGATATCAAAGCCGATACCGCCCGGAGAAATTACCCCTTCCTGGATTGAAAAGGCGGCAACGCCGCCAATTGGAAAACCGTACCCCAAATGGCCGTCGGGCATGCAGATGGCATATTCCAGTATTCCCGGTAGTGTGGCCATATTGGTCAACTGGTTTAGAACGTCGTGATCAAAGCCTTTTTTAAGGGATGCATTGGCATAAAAACGGGCGGGCACACGCATGCCGGGTTTTTCAGATTTTGGAATTTCCCAAAGGTCGGGTTCAATTTGAATGATGTTCATCAGGCCTTCGGATTAAAAAAACAGAAGCCGGCCGGAGGCCGCATCCTTTTTCGGGGTCTCTTCCAAACCCATCGAGAATTCATGGTTTTATTTCCAAATCCAATGCCCGGTCCGGTGTCCCAGCCAAACGGCGAAAAGTCCCAAAAGCAAATGTATCAGGATATTCATGATTGAAAGTCCGGTTTTCCCTTCCTGAAAAAGGTTCAGCGTTTCAATCCCGAAAGTTGAAAATGTGGTAAAGGCGCCCAGCAGGCCGACCAATAAAAAAATACGGGTTTCTTGGCTAAAAACCTGTTTTATTTCAAAAAGTTGTGTGGCCAGGCCGATGGCCAGACAGCCGAGAACATTAACGGTTAATGTACCGTAGGGAAAGGGATGGTTTCCTGAGAGTTGACGAACCCAGCTGCCGATCACGTAGCGCAGGATTGCGCCTAAAAATCCGCCTAGTCCGGCAATGAATATGTTCCCCATATGGTTTTTGTTTTTAGAGCAACCGTTGTGCGATAAGTTGGGCGACCCAGGTGCCTTCTTGCCTTTCGGCCTCTGTTTTGGCAAGGCTGCCTTTTGATGTCACCATGCCTTCAAAATAATACAGGATACGAAAATCATCAAATGATTTTAGCAGTTCATTGTGCTGCCAGCAAAATGAACTGCGGGATGGTTTTTGAAATTCGAGATGCTGGTCGATCAGAAAGGTTTCGTACATGATTATGCCGCCGGTTTTAAGGCTTTTTTTCATCGGGGCGATGGCCTGACGATCCAGATAATAAAAACAGGTGAGCAGGTCGTAATGGCTGTTTAAAAAAGGGGTTTCTTTTTCGAGGTCGTTACAATATGCATTAAAGTGCAAGCCTTCCTTTTTGGCTTTGTCATTACAAAAAGCAACAGCGGTTTCATCCCGGTCGAAACCGTCCACGGCATAGCCTTTGGAGGCGAGATAAAAGGCGTTTCGGCCATAGCCGCACGCAAAATCCAAAGCTGTCCCTGTGGGGTTTGAGGGAAGGTGTTGCATGATAAGGGGTGCGGGGGTTTGAGAATCGTGTGCCATCAAGGATGACCGGAAGCCGCCATGACCGCTTCGGTTTCTATCGATTTGCCTTTACGGATGATTTTGATACGGACGATATCGCCCGGTTTTTTATCCTGCAAGAGGAAGATAATGTCAAAGCGTTCACGCACGGGTTCCCCGTCGAAAGAGGTGATGATGTCTCCTTCTTGAATCCCTGCTTTTTCCGCCGGTGATTTTGGAAAGACATCGGCAATGCGTACCCCGGCCTGGAATTGTTCGAGCATCACCCCCAGCCGGACCTTTTTCTCTTTGAGGGGTTCAAATTCGACCCCCCAGACAAAGTCGGAAAGCGGCAGGGGTAAGTTTGGAGGTTTGACATTTAACATTTTCATCTCATCGGGAAAATCTTCCGCATGAGAAAGGACAATTTGATACGAAGCCGGAAGACGACGAAAAGTCCGTCGGGGGATGCCAAAACCATAACCCACGTGAAACCCGCCAGCCATGACCAACATTTTTTTGTCTTTTCCTTCGGAAGAATTCAGGTATTCCGCGATGGTTTCCGCCATGGTTTCTTCCCAAAAGAGCATCATTTCATAAAAAGATTCAAATTGATTGGATGCGCCGGGGCCGTGCCCCTGGAATATGGCATTCACCGCATCCCGGTGATATGGGTCGGTATCATCGATTTCCGGTAGTTTTCTCTTATCATTTTTAGACAGCCCCTTCATGCCTTTCGCCCGCATTTTAAAGGACATTTCCGCAGTGGGCCTCAGCGCAACAACGGGTATTTTGTTTTCCTTGATAAAATCAAGAATTTCCCGATAGTAGGCGTCGTCGTGACTCCAGTCTTCATACCAGCGTTTTAAAAATGCCTTGTCACTGGCGACTCCTTTCACCCATAGGTCGAGCAAGTCTTGTGATGAGCGTTGAAACATTTCCATGCCCACAACCACTTTTCCGGGATGTCGTTTTAAAAGCCCCTTAAGAATTTTGAGCTGCATCCGGTGATCTTCAATACTGTCATGGACTTCTCCTGCGTAAATAATCCGTGCCCTTGCAAGATGGTCAATCACTTCATTCTCAAGCATGGGCAGGCCCGTGCGGAGGTGTATGATGTGGCCAGGTTTGATTTTCGTCACATCCTGGTAGGGAGATTCTGAAGATCCTGAGGAAACGGACGCCGCCTCGACTGGAGGCTGTTTCTTTTCGATCTGGCTGACCGGTGGATGGTGAGGAGAGGGAGAAGCACTTTGGGTATGTCCTGCACAAGCAGTCAGGGTGAAAATGGAAATAATGACAAAAAGCAGGCGCGCCCTGTTTTGTAATCGGTTCATTATTTCATTCTACAGACCGGGCATCAGGCTGTCAATTAGAGGGGATTATACTCAGAGTGACTTGAGTTTCTTTTCACTGACCACACGATTTTTTCCGGTATGTTTGGCTTTGTAGAGGGCTTGATCTGCACGATCGATTAATGCGGCGACCGTATCCCCGCGCTGTCGGCTGGCGACTCCGATGCTGATTGTGAAAGAAAGCGGTTTACTACCGCTGGCTTCATCCACGGCATATTCTGTCCCAGCGATTTTTTCACAGAGGACTTTTCCTTTTTTGACGGTATTTTTTAAAGACGCTCCGGGAAAAATGAGTATAAATTCCTCTCCTCCGTAACGGGCTAGAAAATCCCCTTCCCTGATCATCCGCTTGCATTTTTGAACGAGGGCTATCAGGACGCGGTCTCCCACGAGATGTCCGTAGGCATCATTAATGAGTTTAAAGTTGTCAATATCCATCATCATCATTGAGAAGCCGCGTTTATCTTCATTCACCAGTCTTTCCAGTTTTGTGTCCAGGGCCATACGGTTATAAGCGCCTGTCAATCCATCCGTCTGAGATGTTTTTTTTGTGACTTCAAGTTCGACCTTCAATATTTCAACTTTATTGGCGAGCTGTTCGAGCTGTTCGGCATCCTGATCCTGTTTTTTTTGTATGAATGATTTGACGTTGCTGAGATTAACCGCCAATTCTTCCTTGATTTTCCGAATGTCATCCAGCTGAGTGATTTCTTCGAGCTTCAAGGTTTCTTCGTGGATATTGGAAATGAATTTCTGGTTTTCACTGTTTAAAGTGGCAATGCCGGATGACAATAGTTTGATGATATTCTTAAATTCCGTTTCCTTGTTAAAAAAGTAGGTTTTTTCCGTTTCAATAAATTCTGAAATAAAGCGTTTGTTGGCGTCGAATAATTTTCTTGTTTTTTTGATGTTGTCGTCTTTTTTAAATTGATCCGCAAGGTCATCAATTTGGGCTTGAAACTGGTCGGCGCCGATCTCTTTTAAATCGAAGGAAAGTGTTTTTAAGTGTTGAAAAAGTATTAACGAGACCAAGAGGTAGAATGATTTTTTTTCCGCACAGGTTTCCAGGGAGTCGGATGAAGTGCCCGTAACGGTTTTATTTCTTGAAAAGAGACCCATTGAGTTGTGTTTTTTAATCCTGGTGGTCTTGCTGACTAAGTTCCTTTTTCCACTTGAAAGGGAGCGTTTCAAGTGTATCATGATCTCTGCGAATCGTGGGCGTGATAAAGATCATCAGCTCATTCTGGACTTCGATCTTGGTCTCTTTTTTAAACAGCCAGCCCAATATGGGGATTTTGGAAAGCCAGGGGACCCCCGCTTCTCCGGACGTTTCGGCATGGGTATAAATGCCGCCGATAACAATGGTTTCCTTGTCCCGGATTAACAGATCCGTTTCAGCCGTTCGTGTGGTCAGCGGGGGAATGTTTTGGACCTGACGGCTGAAATCCACGTCTTTTTTATCTACATGAACATGGATCAGAATTTGGTCGTCCGGCGTAACCTGCGGCGTGACCGTGAGTTCCAGCTTGGCATCGATTGTCGTCACCCCTGTGCTGGATGTTCCCCCGGAGACGTCGGATGAGGAGGATGAGACAGACGTGGAAACGATGGACGTCGTCGGGATCAGGATCTCGGTGCCGCTGGATATTTTTGCCTCTTTGTTATTCAAAGTCATAATAATAGGATTGGAAAGAATCTTTCCTTTTCCCGCGTCTTCAAGGGCTGAAAGCTGAACATCCAGTAACTGGGTATTGGCGACATTCCCGATAGACAATCCGAAAGCCCCGCCTGCACCGGACCCGACTTGCGCAGGAAGATTTACAGCAAAGGGGCCGCCCGAAACACCCGTACCGCCTGTGATGGCTTCAAAAAAGGTGTCTGTGGCTTGATTTTTAAATCCGCCGCCGTGAAGTGTGGTGGCCGTACTTCCGGATCGGGAGGTGTATTGCCCTCCCCATTGTACCCCCAATTCTCTTGAAAAATTGGTATTGACCTCAACAATTCTGGCCTCAATCATGACCTGAGGCGTTTTGCTGTCCAGCCGATGGACGACTTCAGAAATTTTTTGGAGATTTCCAGGAAGATCCCGGATGACGAGGGTATTGGTTCTCGAATCGGCCATGACTGTCCCGTTTTTGCTTAAAAGTCCTTTTACTGTTTCCTGCATGTCTTTTGCATTCGCGAAATTAATGGCCATCATGTGGGTCACCAGGCCCGCTTCTTCGACCGGAAAAGGGGAGGGCATAACACGAATGATGTTGCCTTCACGATAGGAGGTCAGATTATTCATACGAAGAATTGCTTTAAATGCATCATCGAAAGTGACGTCTTTAAAACTTAAGGTAATCACTCCCTCAATCCCGTCGCCAATAATAATGTTAATCCCGTTTTCCTGGCATAAGGCCCGCAAAACCTCTTTTATGTCGGCGTTTCGAAGTTCCATGTAAAAAAGGGCATTCTTTTTTTGAAGCGAGATACCTGAAAAAGACGTCGCGTTTTCAGAAGTTCGCTTAGACGGCGCTTCTGTCCGCCGCGGTGGATGACTCTGGATTTGGGCCATCTTGAGGTGGGGCGCAGGCGGTGGTGTGATGGTGTCCACCTTATTTTCTAAAAAAACGCCGGGTAATGGATCGAGAAAGAGGACGTTGGGCCAGGTGAGCGCGGAGGGGGAGAAATAGAGGTCATGGCGATACTGTTCAGTCATTTTTTTTAAAGGGGACGTGTTATCCGGCGTCCCTGATTGACCCGATTCCGGATTAGCCCAGAAATACGATCCTAGAACTATTAAAAGGAGAAAAACTCTCCACGCGCGTTTCATGTAAACCTCCTTATTCGCTCCTGAAAGGTTGAACTCGGAGCACAACAGTGCGTTTTCCTTCACGCAAGACAACCTTGTTGGACAAAATGCGTTTCACGACAACCCCGTCTCCGAGGGAATCCCCTCGCCGTACAATCCGGTCGTTAATGATCGCCACGCCATTTCCGTCCTTAAAAATAATGGCCGAAAGAAGAAAATCAATTTCTTCTTTGGTTTCTTGTATCTCCATTTCGCTGGGGTATCCCTGTTTATTATTGACACGCGGTCTTTCCCTGTAAAAAGGGTCGCGTCCCCAGCGTCGGTTTTCCTTCAATATCTTTTGAGCCGGATTCTCCTGATTCGTTTTCAGACTGTTTGCCTTTCCCGTCATCGGGAAAAAACTGACCAGCATGATTATTAAAAGCATATACAGGCAGGTCCGGCGGCTCATGGGTTCTCCCTGATATAAATCACCAGTTCAAGCCGGGCCTTCAAATCTGGCGCGACATCCGACGGGTTGCTCAGTCGGACACCCGTAATTTGCATGGGGCGGGGAAGATCCTCAAGATAGCTGAGGTAATTCCCGACAGCACGATATCGCCCTTCCAGGGTCAAACTGACCGGTTGTTCTGTATATCCTTGTTCTTTTTTCGACTGTCCCGGCTCGATTGAAACGATTTCCAGCGATCGTTCTTTGGCCCACTGTGTCATATCCAATAAAAAGTCAGGAATCGAGTCGATCCATGAAAAAGTCGCACTGAGTCCGAAATGTGAACGGGCAGTCGGCTCCGGCAAGGCAGCAATCTCCTGTTGCAGCGCTTCGACCTGATGCGTCAGGGCTTTTGCGCTTTTGACGCGCAGAAAAAAAACGGTGGACACGCCAAGCCAGATCGCCAGCAAGATCACTGGAACTTTATATCGATTCAACAGATCTCTCACTTTGGGTGCTCCATCTTCAGAGTGACAATGACCTCAAACTGCATTTCTTTGTTCATTTTTCGCGCATGTGCAAGTCTGGACTCAGTGAGCAAGGGAGACCGGTCCAATGTGGATAAAAAGAGCGCCAGTTGTTCCTGTGACAGGGCTTCCCCCGCCATCTTCACCTGTACCGCCTTTGGGATCGTGTCTGTTTCATTTTGTGCCGTTTTATCGAGTGAAACCGGTGGTTCAATATTTTCCCAGCGTGTAATCCACACCCCCTCCGGAATGATCATGCTGACTTCCCGCATGAAAGGAGACCAACGGATGCGTTTGGATAACTTTGCAGCGAGGATTTGGACCACGTCTTTCATAGCCGCTTCCGCAGCACCCATCTCTTTGATGAGAAAGTCCTTTTTTTCCTTAAGCCCTGTGATTTGTCCTTTAAGCGCGGTCATCTCGACATTTTTTTGATACACACCGACCCCGCTGAGCAGAATCAAGACCATCAGCAGCCAGGGAACCCAGACGGGAAGCCCCTCTCCCGCGGCGCTTTCTCGTGTCATCGCAGTCAACAGATTGATTTGTTGTACCTGCATTATTTCTCCCTCATGGCCAGGCCCAGCGCCAAAGAAAAACGGGGCGCCATATCCTGCAGGATTGCGGTATCAGGCTTGAGGCTTTCCATATCGGAAAAGCTGTTTTCGATTTCGACGCCTGCCTCAAAAAAATCTGAAAAATAGGGCAAAAACCCGGGCAGCATCGGCATGCCGCCCATTAACAGAATCTTGTCAATACCGCTGGCGCGGGTTTGCGCCCGGTAATAATCAACTGAACGCTGAATTTCGACGATAAGGCGGTCTACCTGGGCCAACACGGCCGTTCGGCTTATTTCATCGGACATCCCTGTGTTCTTTTTTCGTTCTTCGGCTTCTTGAAACGACAGATCCAGTGATTCAGTCAATGTGTCTGTAATGGCTTCGCTGCCCATTTGAAGTTGACGGGTAAACCGGATGAGGCCATCTTTCACAATATTGATTTCCATATTTTTCGCGCCGATATCGACATAAAGGAGGTTTTTGGGTAGTTCTCCCGAAAAGTGAAGGCGCGCGGTATTTAAAAGCGCAAAGGCCGAGACATCGACCGCCATCACATGAAGTCCGGTTGAGGCCAGCTCTTCGAGTTGTTCTGAGAGTGCGGCGCGCTCAACAATGACGACCACTATTTCGTATTGCGGTACATGTTCCTCGGTGTGTTTCTCCATGATAAGAAAGTCGATGACCATTTCATCTTCGGGGAGCGGACTTAATTTTCGAGCTTCCCAGCGCACGGCTTCTATTAATTCTTTTTTGGGCATGACGGGCAGCATCAGGGTTCGGATTTCAGGGGCGACCCTTCCCGAAAAATGAACCGCTGCCTGGACTTTACTCAGGGATTGGCCTAGCAATTCCGAGAGTCCGTCTGACAAAGAAGGGTTTTCACCGTTTAACTCCACGAGCGCGGCATTTTGGAGGCGGACGCCGGAACGCATACGGGACAACTGCACGCCCTTGAGCGATCTGGAGCCGATATCAATCCCCCAAAGCGGGGTTCTGTTGAAAAGCATACCCACTATTTTTTAGATCCTTTGCCCAAGTCTTCCATGGCTTTCTGATAAGCCACCTTGTGTTTAAATCCGTTCTGCAAGTATTTCCAGATATAGATTACTTTTTCTAGGTCCTGTTCTGTATACTCCCGAATTTCGAGATCTCCCTTGGGGATTCTTTTCGGGCTTACATAGCCTTTTTGTTCCAGATAATAGAGTTTATGCCGGGGGATTTTGGCTTTATGAATGATGTCGGATGTTTTCATGCAACGACGCTCTCTTCCATGAAATTTTGCTCCAAATTTAAGTTTATCTTTCTAGGGCTGTGTTAAAAAAAATCTAAAAAACCTCCAGCCAATCAATAATGCCGCCGCTTCCCGCGCCAAATTCAACGACAAACCAGCCAATATCGGCGGTATCCGCATTGTTATCACGCCGCATTGTGAGTAGATTTGTTGTAAGATCCATTGTGACGGAACCCACGCCAATCACGTCATCCCCGGTGTAGGGAGACCGTCCCATGTTTTGTCCTCCGACGGGTTGAACCGAAGCAAAAGCCACAGACCGTGTGGTGTCCACGGCGGCGATGGGAACCGTTCGTGTGCCGATGCTTGGGGGCAGGGACGCTTCGTCCATGATCCAGATTTCCACGTGTTGAACAAAACCCCCGGAAATCGCTGTTGCTGCGGTGACAAAGGTCATGGGGACGCCGTTATAGGTCATGCTCACGACATTCTGATCCCCGCTGACGATGCTGTTTTCTTCAACGGCGACCCCGACGATGAGTTTCCGGTTGGACCCGCCTCCAATATTATGTGCCCAGTTAATCGCGGAAGTATTCCAGGCTTTCGTGTCACTTTGTGTATCGTATGTAATGCTCCCAGGCACAGGATCTGGCGCAATGGAGATGACCGCATGGGCATTCCGGTTAGAGAAAGTGTTGTGGGTTTGAGTCATTAAACTGGGACCTGCCGGAGAAACAGGCTTGGTGCTGGATGCCCCGGTCGCACTGGTCGGGTTGGGTGCCGACCGGTCCCACCGTTCTGTTTGAGCCAGGCCGGGAGTGAAGTTCCCTGCATTTCCACTTCCAACGACATCGATCAGCCAGGCATTATTCGTCAAGGTGACAATCGGTGTCGTAATGACTGCCGATCCAGTATTGGTATTTGTTGCAACAGCCTCCGGTGGCCCGGCAAGAGCATCTTCTATGGAAATGGCGCCTGCATTGACTTGCCGGACAGTCCCGCTGAAAGTCACTGCGATTTGTGGCGTGGTGGCCACCGGAAAATTTTCTGAGCCGTGTTGCACGACCGCATTATTTAATTGAACCGCCTGCCAGGATATTTCGGTGATGGGATCACTGCCTCCGGCAATACTTCGGTCAATGTTAATGGTCGTCGGGTTGAGTAATCTCGCCCGGAGCATTCTCCGGCCGACATCCGATCCTGTACCTCCGGTCCGGTATCCGACCAGCACGAAGGTTTTGGTGGTATCAACAGGCGTGGGTAAAGTGACATTTACGGATGACCCGCCGCCACCTCCTCCCGTGAGAGATGTTGTTCCTCTTTGGACCAGGATATCTGCCGGATTGGTAAATTCGATCACCTGCCACCAGATCACATGGTTCCCGTTTGCATTATCGACCCGAAACTGAAGATTGTTTGTTGCCGTCAAATCACCCAAAATGGGATCATCCTGGCCCCAAATACCGTCTCCGATGCCGGGGGTTTTTGACCAGGTGACAAAGGCCTGGGCCAGGGAGGCAACGGGTGTTGCAAGCGGTACGTTCATCACGGTGGCCGTTTGATTGATTGAACCCCGTTGAACACGGACACCGGAAGAAAATTCCACGACATACCAACGAATGGTAATCGGAACCGGTGTGCCTTCATTGGTGACCCGCACAAACTCCAGAGTTCCGGGTGTGGCGATTCGTCCCCGGACCATTGAACCAACGGGTCGATTGCTGTTATGCCGGGTATTAAAAATAAGGAATGATTGTGTCATGTTGACCGCGGTTGGAATGGGAACGGTCAATGTCCCGTTTGCGTTGCTGATCACTGTACCGGTTTGCACAACACTGCCGGATGATCCGCCTTGTGCAACACTGGTTTCAATCATTCTTTGCGCCGTTGCCGGAAATCCTGCAACGGCGCTGGTGGATTCAATCACACATTGATTTTGAGAAACAGGGACGCCAAAGGCATGGGCGGCCGGTGTTGTGCCGTTCATGCCCCGCTGGGCGCCAGTCAGGCAGGGCGCGCCGAAAGGTGCGCACTCCGCCGGAACATTGGACGCCGTACCGTAGTCAATTTCCTCGGATTCGATCGTGACACGTCCATGTGGCGCGTAACCCGCGATGGAAACCATGGGGATAATGGTGTCTCCGATCACTACCGCAGAGGACAGAGTTGTGGAAACCGGATTGTAAAGGGTGCCCGTCGTGTTGTAATTTCCTGCACCAACCGGATCATTGTAGCTTAAAAGGGGACAAGCAGTGCCATTCCCGTATTCATACAACGCGCGTTCGATCCCGGATTCCGCAATGTATTGAGATTGTGCAGTCCTCATTTGACTGATCGTTGAAAAGTTGTCTGTTCCCACCATTGAAACCAATCCTTGCCCCATCACAGCGATCATCAACAGCATGACCATGACGGAAATGATTGAAAAACCACCTTGCCTGGAGTGTATACGCATTACACCCCGGTTAAATTACGCAGCGCCGTTTCCGAATCGAGAGTGACACTTTCTCCATTTTCCAGCACTGAAAGCTGAAATTTGACCCTGCGGACCGTTGCCGGTGTGTTACAGGCGACTGGTACATTGACCCCGTCATAGCAGGTCACATTAAAACTCGAAACGTTAACGGCGAGGTTATTGGGCGCAGCCACCGCCCCGCAGTCACACGCTGCGCACTCCTCAAGCACGGTCCCGTTGAGATTAAAGGTCAAATTCAAGTTGTCCACCGTCGTAAAACTTAAACAACTTGCCGTTGAATTGATTGAAATATTGGGCGCATCGGCGGCAGTGCGTTCCGTGTTTCGAACAGTGCGCACCATTTTGTCCATGCCCATTCGTGCAAGCTGCATCACATTTTTACGGCTGCTGACCTGACGCCATCCGATCCCGGTTTCCATCAAAGGGTTCGCGATCATAATACCGACGATACTTAAAATCACGATGACCACAACCATTTCAACCAATGTTGTTCCTCTTTCATTGTTCATGTTGTTCTTTTCTTACAATGCATGATTTGTAAAAATACTCACCAGTTGCACCTGATCACTGGCAGACCACTCAATGCTGACAGAGACGCGTTTGTAATCTGTGGGGCCTGGAACACAGGTATCCAGCGCGCCCGGATTGACATAACACACTGCCGCCCGCTGTGTGAAAAAAGGGTAGGCGGCCATTGCCGCACCCTGAGAATCTTGTGGCGGCGTGTTTCCTGCCGGAGGCAGACTGTTAAAATCATCGATGTCATCATAGTTCACGCGGGTTTCCGGGCCGTCCGCACCGATGGCCGAAGCTGAGACGGTGCCGGAACAGGCTGCGCCGGTGGTTGACGTTTCGTCCCAGCATTTCGCCCGGATTTCCTCCATGAGGTCCTGTGCCAGTGTCGTCGCGACGGAGAGGTTATGCGCGTAGGCGCTGTCCTGCGCCGCCTGAGACACATAGGTCAGCACGCCGGTCAGACCGATGGCCAATAAAAGGATGATCAGGATCACCTCGACGAGCGTAAATCCACGATGATTTTGCATATCCTGTCTCTCTCAATTCACGAGAACCACGCCGGTTTCGGGCACAACGGTGACCGTTTTGACCACGCCGCCGCCACCGGAAACATCGATGGCATTGACCCCGGCCCCGATGGCGCCGCCGGCGCCATCAAAGGGCCGGCCGATAGAGTCAAACTGCGCCTTGGGCGGCGCACCGCCCAATGTGGTACTTAAGCTTACGCCGTTATAGTCTCCCGACAGATTGACGACGAAGGGGCTTCCTGTCATGGGATGGTCGACGGTGCTTCCTGCGCCGCCGTCGTCCCGGAAAACCCGGTAGGTGGTGGCGTTTGTGACCTCAACCCCGTGACGGGTCCGGCTGGCGTTGGCCAGCTGCCGGGCATAACGTAAGTCTGCCGAAAGCTGATGTGAAAGGCTTGCCGCACGTTGTCCCATGAGATCCCCCGATACCACGATGCTTGTTGTCAATACCCCAAGCATGACGATGACCAGTGTGACTTCAACCAGCGTAAAGCCCGCCTGTCCCTTGACTCGCATGATCCCGGCGGATTATGGTCCGCTGATTGTGAGTGGGTCTGTATCCGTCGCGCCGCAAGTGATCGCCCACGATGTCGAGGCAGGGGGATTACCTGGGGCCAGTCCGTCCCATTGTCCCGTGCCGCAGATCCCTGCAGTTGGCGTGAGTGTGGAGGGAATGGGTGTTGATACCAAGCCATCGAGGTAAACCTGCGTTGCATTAGAGCTCACTGCGGTTCCGATCACGTCCGTGCTTGCCGGGGCTGTATTTCCCTGTCGAACCAATTGTTCTCCAAAACGCATGGAAAGTGCGCTTCTCAACGCGCCGACATAGGCCATGTTGTTGGCCGCCTGGGCATCCGTTTGGAGATTGATATAGGCGGGGACTGCAGCGCCTGCGATAATGCCGAGGATGACGATGACGACAATCATCTCGACCAAAGTAAAACCTTTTTGATTTTTAAGTATCTTCATGTTTTTCCTCTCCTTTTGTTGTGTTGGTGTGAATTTCATGACTACCACTGACTCGCAGGAACACCTTTGCTGTCATTGGGTAATGCCTGGTTGACGTAAAACTGACCGGTCGCCGGGTCATAGGCCCAGCCTCCGGCACCGCCCGGCGGAGTCCGGGTATCGGCCTGGGCCGTGGTGGCCGTAAGCACTGTTTTGCGTGCGGCCAGCGTGGCTTGAGTGGAAACAAGATCTTCCGGCAGACAGACCGAGGCGCAGACCCCGCCTGAAGGCCCTTCAACCACTTTCAGGTTGGCCAGGATGGCGGGTCGTGTCGCACCATCCAATGCGTTGTTGTTGAGTTCGGCGACAGTCGGCCACTCCGGGTTACTCGCCGAAACACCCGCGAGCAGGATTTTGGCGTGAAGCAAATGGATGCCTGCCCGAATCGAGCCCAGGTTCCCCTTGGTGGACGAAATGTTGGCGTCTTGGGTCAGATCCTGAAACCGCGTCACGGCCACGGCACTTAAAATACCCAACACCACAATGACCGTAATCAGTTCAATTAAAGTAAACCCCTTCTCATTTTCACGGAAGGCCTTTATATTTCCATATGAAATCATCGTTTCTCTCCCTTTTTTCTCCCAAAAAAGCGGACTTTCAGTCTTATCGGTTGTTTCCTATCCGCCCTTGAATACTGAAGCCATGTTCCACCAGGGCATAAAGATGGCCAGGGCCAGAAATAAGATTGCGCTGCCGATCACCACCAGCAGAATCGGTTCGATGGATTTCGAAAGATTTCGAATCGCATAGTCCACGTCCCGGTCATAGTAGTCGGATACCTTGGCCATCATTTCGTCCATCTGACCCGTTTTTTCTCCGATGGAAACCATTTGAATAATGGTTGGCGGAAACACGAGGCTCATCTTCATGGGGTCCACCAGCCCGCGCCCTTCCCTTGCCCCCTCACGGATGTTACCCACGACATTGGAAATGACCCGGTTTCCCACCGTCGTGCCGACAATTTCGAGGGACTGCAATACGGGAAGCCCGCTACGATTGAGGACCCCGAATATGCGGGCGAAACGGGAAAGCGCGACTTTAAGAAAAATAGGACCAAATACAGGCATTTTGAGTTTGATCCGATCCCAGAGCAGCTCTCCCTTGTCGGTTTTGATGTACCGTTTAAATCCCACGACTCCACCGATTATGAGCACCAGAATCAGCAGGCCGTAATCATGAACCAGGTTGTCCAGGCCGATGAGTACCCGTGTGGGAAAGGGGAGCTGGGCACTAAATTGATCGTAAAAAGAGGTGAGTTTGGGCAGTACAAAAGTGACCAGCACACCAAAGGCAATCAGCAGTAGTCCGACAACGATCTGAGGGTAAAGGGTCGCGGATTTGATTCTGGAGCGGGTTTCCTCTTCGTATTCCCCCAGTGCCGCCAAACGGTAAAGGACTTCATCGAGTACCCCGCCGGATTCCCCTGCCCGCACCAAATTGGCAAAAAGGCCTGGAAAAACGTCCGGGTGTTTTTCCAGGGCATCGGAAAAGGCGCTTCCGCCTTCAACATCCCTTCGTACCTTCTGAATCACTTCTTTCAGTCTGGGGTTTGTGGTTTGTTCAATCAGGGAGTCGAAGCTTGAAAGGATGGGGACCCCTGCACCGACCAGGGTGGCCAGTTGCAGGGTAAACGAAATCATTTCGCTGGGGGGAATGCGCTGAAACCGGCGTGTGAATTCTGAAAAACGAAAGTCAAAACTTTTTCGTTCTTCTTGTATTGAAACAGGGAAATACCCCAGATTGTCTAATTGAGCCGCGACATCATCCCGTCCTGAGGAATCCATTGTGCCGGACAAAAGGGCTCCGGTCTTGTCTCGTGCGCGATACTTGTAAAAAGGCATAGTTTGACACCGGGTTTTATTCGTACCCTGACTCTTGAGCAATTTATATGCCATGGATGATCAGTGGTTAAGAATGCGTTTTAATGCGGAAATAGGTGTGAATAGAGGGGTGAAACGCTTGAAATCAGGTGTAGAAGTTTAAACTTCTGCCATAAATCGGACGCACGATGTCAATTTTTGTCAATTTGGCGCCTCAATTTCCTGGGTGACTCTCAGGATTTCTTCGAGGGTGGTCAAGCCCTGAACCGCTTTTAGAATCCCTTCGGAACGCAGGGTCTGATAGGAATTATGGTGGGCGTTTTTCCGAATTTCGGCCGATGAGGCCCGTTTGACGATGAGCTCACGAATGCTGTCATTGACCGGGAGAAATTCGAAAAGACCAATACGTCCGGAATACCCTGTGCCGCGGCATTCGGCACAACCTGTTCCTTTTGAAAAGCAGGCGGATTTCTCTTGTTTTTTTAATAATTCATTGATTCCCAAACGGGTGATTAAATCTTCCGGGGGAGTGTCGGGGACTGCGCAGCCTTTGCAGAGTTTTCGAACCAGCTTTTGTGCAACCACTGCGGTGAGCGATGAGGCGATTAAAAAAGGTTCGGCTCCCATATCGATGAGCCGGGCAATTGCACCGGGCGCATCATTGGTGTGGAGGGTACTTAAAACCAAATGGCCGGTCAATGCGGCTTGAATGGCAAGGGTGACGGTTTCCCTGTCCCGAATTTCACCGACCATGACCACATCGGGGTCCTGTCTTAAGATGGACCGCAGGCCGGTGGCGAAGGTCACGCCCACTTTGGGATTGACCTGTACCTGGGTAATGCGTTTGAGTTGATATTCCACCGGATCTTCAATGGTCACGATGTTTTTTTCGGGTGTGTTGATGGTTTGCAACACAGAATACAAGGTGGTTGTTTTTCCGCTTCCCGTTGCACCCGTCACCAGAATCAGTCCGTAGGGTCTTCGGAAATACCGGCCAAAATCTTCCATGGTTTTGTTCTTGAACCCCAGTTGTTCGAGTCCGATCAGGACACTGCCTTTGTCTAAAAGGCGCAGGACGATTTTTTCTCCAAACACCGTGGGAAGACTTGAAACACGGATATCGATATCTTTATCACCCACTTTCATTTCAAAGCGTCCATCCTGAGGCACACGTTTTTCAGCGATGTCCAGATTGCCCATAATCTTGATCCGGGAGATCACGCCGGCCTGGAGGGATTTCGGAGCGGTCATGACATCGTGAAGGAGTCCGTCAACACGGTATCGAATCTGAATGATATCGTGGTCCGGCTCCAGATGAACGTCACTGGACCCTTCATTGACGGCCTGGGCGATCAGCGTATTGACAAACTTGATCGCCGGAGAATCGTCCTCCTCCTCCTCTTCTTGGGGAATGAAATCCTCTATTTCCATCGTGGCGTTTTTATCTGCGTCACGGATGGCTTCCTGCATGGCTTCCGAGCCGCTGTAGTAGCGCTCGATGGCTTTGAGTATTTCACGCTCTGTGCCGACGGCGGGAATAATTTCCAATCCGGTAATCTTGTGAATATCGTCAATGGCGAAAACATTCAGCGGATCGACCATGGCAAGGGTCAGCGTATTTTCTTTTTTGAAAATAGGCAGCACCTGGTGCCGTCGGGCCGTGAGCTCCGGAATCAAGCGGGCGATCTTCGGGTCGATCCCCATCCGGCTGAGGGTCACATGGGAAATGCCCATTTGTTTTCCAAGGACGGTGATGAACGATTCCTCGTCCACATAACCCAGATTCCGAAGGACTTTTCCCAGGCGGACTCCCGACTCTTTCTGTACACGGAGCGCCCGCTCAAGTTGTAATTCGGTAACCAGCCCTTCCGCGAGTAACATTTGGCCGAGACGCTTTTTTTTCTGTTGGGGTAATGGCATGGAATTTCCTGAATACGCATTCAAAATATATCGAAGGTTTGAATGTCTGTCAAAAGGCTTTGGGGAGAGCGCTTGTTTTTGAGCGTCACCAGACTAAAGTGCCAAACGTCCTGTAAAATAAAACGATGAATAGGCTATACTCCTGATAGTGATATTTTTAATCATAATACTTTACAGTGGATCTTTTGATTGGAAACTGGAAGGGGATCATGTCAGGGAATAATGGTTTGTATTTTTTAATGATCAGCATTCACGGTTTAATTCGTGGGCATGATATGGAGCTGGGGTGTGATGCCGATACCGGCGGTCAAACGAAATATGTTGTGGATTTAAGCCAAGCGCTCTCCAGGCACCCTGATGTTGCCCAGGTGGATTTGGTGACCCGGCGCATCGTGGACTCCGGAATCGGGGCAGATTATTCGAAACCTTATGAGCCGCTTTCGGAAAAGGCAAGAATCGTCCGAATCGATGCGGGACCGGATGAATATCTGGCCAAGGAAATCTTGTGGGATCATCTAGATATTTTTTCCGATAATCTCTTGAACTGGTTAAACGGCCAGCCGCGCATGCCCGATATTATTCACAGTCACTATGCCGATTCAGGATATGTTGGGGTCCGGCTTTCAAATCTTTTGGGGATTCCTCTTGTTCACACCGGCCATTCATTGGGAAGGGACAAACGCCGCAAGCTTTTGTCTTCGGGGTTGACCCGAAAGGACATTGAGGAACGGTATCATATGAGCCGTCGTGTGGATGCTGAAGAAGCGGTTTTAGCCAATGCAGAGTTGGTCATCACCAGCACACACAACGAAATTGAAGAGCAATACGCGCTTTATGATTATTATCAACCCGCCCGGATGCGGGTCATTCCACCCGGAACCAATCTTGTTCAGTTTCATCCGCCCGACCCTCAAACCTCCGCGCCTCCATTTATTGAAAATATATCGCATTTTCTCAATGATCCCAAAAAGCCGCTTATTCTGGCTTTGTCCCGGCCGGATGAACGCAAAAACCTTGTTTCACTTGTTGAAGCTTACGGAGAGTCGGAGGAACTTCAGGAGCAGGCGAACCTTGTGGTGGTGGCAGGAAATCGTGAAGATATCCGGGAGATGGATAACGGGCCGCAAACGGTGTTCACGGATTTGTTGCTGCTTATGGATTATTACGACCTTTATGGCCGTGTCGCCATTCCAAAACATCATCAGTCGGATGAGGTGCCTGCCATTTACCGGATGGCCGCTTCATTAAAGGGAGTCTTTGTGAATCCCGCTCTGACAGAGCCTTTTGGACTGACCTTACTTGAGGCCGCGGCAAGTGGTTTGCCGGTCGTGGCGACGGAAAACGGCGGCCCGGTGGATATCATATCGAATTGCCAAAATGGAATCCTTGTCGATCCGCTGGATACCAACGCGCTGGGGGCTGCATTGTTAAGGGTTTTAAAAGATCCCCCGCTTTGGGAAGAATATGCGCAGAATGGAATACAGGGGGTCAGGAAGCACTATTCCTGGAAAATGCACGCTGAATCCTATCTTGGGCAAATTAAAACCTTGTTGGAAACCTGGGAAGTTCAGCCGGAACCTTTGCCTGAACGGCGGTTGATGCGCTACCACGACCGGGCTATTTTTACGGGACTTGATCTGAGTATTCTGGACAATCCGGAAGGTCTGCCTGATTTGGTCAAGCTGTTACAGTCTCATCGAAAATCCACCAGTTTTGGCATTGCCACAGGACGTCGGCTGGATTCTGCATTGGCTGTTTTGAAGAAACACAATATTCCGATTCCGAATGTCCTTGTGACCAGTCTGGGGACACAAATACATTATTCTCCAGGTTTGAACGCGGATGGGTTTTGGACGGAACACATTGATCATCTATGGAAGCCCAAAGCGATCCAGCGGATTTTAAGCGATTTGCCCGGTTTAAAACGACAGCCCAAAAAAGAGCAGAGCCGATTTAAAATATCCTATTATTATGATCCCGAAAAAGCCCCCACCGTCGAGGAAATCAATGCCTTGTTGCGCACAAAAGAGCAAACCGCGAATGTGATTCATTCTTTCGGGCAATATCTTGATATTGTTCCGGTTCGGGCCTCCAAGGGACAGGCCTTGCGTTACTTTGCCCAGCGCTGGGAAATTCCCCTTCAAAAAATATTGGTTGTCGGAGGATCGGGTGGAGACGAAGACATGATGCTTGGGAATACCCTGGCAGTTGTCGTGGCCAATCGGCATCACGAGGAGTTGTCGCAATTAGTGGACCTGGAACGGATCTATTTTTCAAAAAAGACACATGCACTCGGTATCTTAGAGGCGGTTGAATATTACGATTTTTTTAACACCTGCCGCGTTCCCGAAGATTGATGGATACCCCTATTTTAATCTGTACGGATTTAGACCGTACTTTGCTGCCCAACGGGCCAGAAGAAGAATCTGAAAATGCCCGGGTTTATTTTTCAAGGCTTGTGGACCGTCCCGAAGTGACACTGGCGTATGTGAGCGGACGGCATAGGGCGCTGGTTGAAAAGGCCATGACGGACTACGCCTTGCCGCGTCCGGACTATGTGATCGGCGATGTGATCAGCCGTT
>CALZIJ010000040.1 GCA_945787655.1 Nitrospiria bacterium
GCTGAGGTTAATGTCGTTTTCCCATGATCCACATGACCAATCGTCCCGATATTTAAATGCGGCTTCGTCCGCTCAAATTTCGCCTTTGCCATTTATTTTCCCCTTATTAAAAGCAGATATGCCTTCTTCCCCAAATACGCCATATGCTCCGAATAAAACGCGAAGCTATACATTAAAGATTATCCCAAATTGCCTTAAACACAGACCATAGAATTCCTGACCTAAGATAACACCCATATTACGCTCCGTCCACTCACGGCCAGTCCTTCTTGATATCCCCTTTCAGTAGCCCTTGACCGGGATTGAACCGGTGACCTCATCCTTACCAAGGATGTGCTCTACCGACTGAGCTACAAGGGCATATCAACAAAAACCGGGCAGAATCACTCCTCTTAATCTTTAAAATCCTTACATTGATATCACAAAAGCCCATAAACAAGCTTGAGCCCACGTTTGGAGCGGGAAACGGGATTTGAACCCGCGACATCCAGCTTGGAAGGCTAGCGCTCTACCACTGAGCTATTCCCGCAAATTTCAATATTTCTAAATCATTATATCGGTGGTGGGGAGGGGAGGATTCGAACCTCCGTAGCTCGGAAGCGGCAGATTTACAGTCTGCTCCCTTTGTCCACTCGGGTACCTCCCCTAACAATCCTTATCTATGCCGCAACAGCCCAAATACCCCTCAACTTGCCTCATATACCGATTCTATATAATTACAACAAAGCGCCTTGCAATGAAATTCCCACCACAATATCGCTTTCGATAAATCATTTTCCCAATATCTTACTGAAGGAATGACCCGAGCTGGCGAAGGGATTTGAACCCCCGACCTGCTGATTACAAATCAGCTGCTCTGCCAACTGAGCTACGCCAGCATTCGGCACCCTGAGTCGTTCTTTACATTCAAAAAATGACTATGCTATATATTCCCTTAAATTCGACCCGACGCACCTCATACAAAAAAACTAATCTGGAGGAAGGCGAAAAAGTATCCTTGCCAGATAAACGGCTAATGTTAATGTCCACGCCTTGGTTTGTCAAGTGAAAACTCTGATATACTGGATATTAAATTTTTAATCTGGAGACATTCCCACTCCCACAAAAAATGAAGGAGAACTAAATCCATGGCGACACAAATCAAGTATTGCAGTCTATGGTTTGCTTTAATTCTGGTTTTGACAATCCAGATACAGCCTGCCGATGCAAAAAAAGTGGAGATTACAAATCCAGGGGCTTTGACTAATAGTGATTTTAAAGATTTTAGTGAGGAAATTGGTTTAGCGATCAGTTACCTGCCCACAGCCCCCGCCGAGCCTCTGGGTATTTTGGGTTGGGATATCGGTATTGAGCTGACCGTTATTGATGTCGATCAAGGGCTTTGGGGAAAGGCCTCTTCGGAAAAACCACCCGGTACAATTCTTTTCCCGAAATTAAGGATTCAGAAAGGACTGCCGTTTGGTATTGATGTGGGTGCAATGTACACCAAGGTGCCCAGCTCGAATATCGAAGTGGTGGGTGGTGAACTGAAATGGGCGATCGTTTCAGGAAACGTTGCCGTCCCTGCAATTGCCATAAGAGGATCCTATACCCAACTCATCGGCGTCGACAA
Organism: Nitrospiria bacterium; assembly: GCA_945787655.1. Lineage (GTDB taxonomy): Bacteria > Nitrospirota > Nitrospiria > SBBL01 > JAADHI01 > JAADHI01. The sequence goes on from CALZIJ010000040.1 coordinate 1,613, forward strand.
CTACGATTTGGAAACCTACGGGGCAGATATTTCAATCAGCAAAGGTTTTACCTTCATCACACCCTATGCCGGATATGGGCAAGTCTGGATAAAAAGTGAAGCCACCAATGTGGGCAATAGAAAAGAAAGCACAAACACTGCAAAACCTTTTGTGGGTGTGAAAATCTCTCTGGCCTTGATTAATTTTGTCTTCGAAGCCGATTTTGGCGAACTCCCCATGTACACCGCGCGTTTCAATGTCGGCTTTTAAGCCGACATTGAAACACCGCTTTTCCAACTCCACACTATTTTAAGCACGCTAAAATTCCTGTTTTTATTGACTTCAAGCAACAGACCTGTTTATAAAACCACGCATTTTCGTTCACAAAGAAAAAAAGAAGCGCAACTGGCTTGATTCATTCACCATATAAAAAATAAAACACATGCCTCAAACCACATTCAACAAAGAAAAAGCCGTGCAAAACATGTTCACTTCCATTGCACGTTATTATGACCTGAACAACAGCCTCCTCTCTTTTGGCCTTCACCACGCCTGGAAAAGAAAGACACTGGCCTTGCTCAGCCTTAAACCCAACGACACCGTGCTGGATATCGGCGCCGGCACAGCCGACCTTTCTATCCTCGCCGCCAATCAGGTCGGTAAAAACGGGAGAGTCGTGGCCACAGATTTAAACAAACCCATGTTAACCATAGGAAAAAACAAAATCCGGGAGCGGGGATTGAATCAAGTCGACTGCGCCCAGGCGAATGCCGAATCCCTGCCATTTCCGGATGCATCTTTTGACGCCATTCTCACCGGTTTCTGCATGAGAAATGTGGCCGACCTGGATCAGGCCCTTCGTGAGATTTACAGGCTTCTCAAGCCGGGAGGAAAATTGGCTTGTCTCGATTTTTCCACGCCAGTCTTTCCACCCTTTCGCAAAATATATGATTTCTATTCGTTTGCGCTCCTCCCCAAGATCGGCGCATGGGTTTCCAAGGATCAAACCGGTATTTACCAATACCTGCCCGATTCGATCCGGAAATTTCCAAACCAACAGAACTTTAAGACACGCATTCAAGAAATCGGATTTAAAGAAGTGGAATATAAAAATCAGGCCGGCGGGATTGTGGCCATTCATACGGCCAAGCGTTGAAACTAAAGGAAGTACTTTCCAACATCAATTTTATACTTCGTGGCGTCAATCACATTGATGATTTCATGATAAAACCGGCCATGGGCATCTTCCTCTGAAAGGTCGATATATTTTTCCTCACATTCATTTCCCGCAGGATCGAGGATCACCCGAATCTTCGGACGGTCTCCTTTTTCCGGATTGGGATTAGAAGCCGCCACAATGCCAATCTCCTTCGTATTGAGAAGAACCAGGGTTCCTATGGGGAAAACGCCGATCGCATTCACAAACAATTTCATCAAAATCGGATCAAAAGCCTTGCCGGACCGGCTCAACATAAAACGAAGCGCCTTGTCTGGAGCAAAAGGAATGCGGCTGTAGACACGGGAAGCCGTGAGGGCATCGTAGCAGTCTACAATGCAGACAATCCTGCCCACCAAACTGAGTTTTCTCTTGGTCGCCAGTTTCGGATAGCCTGATAAATCGTAATTTAAATGATGCTCAAAGGCGCCGATCGCTACTTTCACGGCCATTTCATGAATTCCTTTTAGTCGGACCAGCTCCTTCACCGACATAATCGGATGACTACGCATCACTTCCCATTCTTCCGGAGTAAAATCAGTGGCCTTATTTAAAATTTCCAAAGGAATGTCATACTTGCCCAAATCGTGAAAGAGCGCTGCCATCCCCAGTTCACTGAGACTGCGTTTCCGGTATCCCAAGCGCTGCCCAATCGCGATTGCCAGAATACAAACGTTCACAGAATGATTATAGGTATATTCATCATGACTTCTTAAATTCGTTAACCCCAGCAGCGTCGTATCCTCCTGAAGTATTTGATCCACCATGGACTGCACAACCCTTTTTGAACGCTTTAAACTGACCGCCTGCTTTAATTTCAAACTTTCCATCACCTCGGAAACCGCGGTCACAGTTGAAAAATAGGTCTTTTTGGCCAGCTCTTTTTTATCCTTAAAAATATCATCAATGGATTCTTTTTCCTTGGTTTCCTCGTAAAGCTCAATTTCGGGATTGGATAAATGGGCCTTGACCATCTCCTGCTGTATCCGCTCAAACGGGTCTGGCAGGTTAGTATCCAGCTTGGAAAAAATCACACAAAAGGTAATGACTTCCCTTTTACTGATTCCGCGTGAAAAGAGGATTGAACCCACCTCCCTTTTTTTCATTTCGTCAATCATGAACATCAGGTTTGTAAAACCATCAATATCGATTTTAAGTTTCGTATCGCCCAGAAAAAGAGAATCACCCTCAAGATTAAACATAATATCGGGATCCCCTTTAAAAAGGATATTCAAGGTATTGTGAAATTTTTCTATCGGCTGGTCAAAGGCAAGGTTACCTACATCATGAATCTGTGCTGTTCTCAAAAGGATCACCAGCTCATTGATTAATTTTTTGCCCAGCTCGGCACTTTCTTCGTCATACCCATACATCCTTAAGCACTCCTGTCACCGCCTAAGCGGACTCCTGACCCAGTAAGGCCAGAGATTTCTGGCAAGCCTCTCTCACCGTTTTATTTCGAATCCTGCTTCCCTTTTGCAAGGCATCAATCGCAAGTGGAGATCCAATGCGTTGCAGCGCGAGAGCAGCACAAATGGCCCTTTCGTCCGCCTGAATATTCTTAAACAAGCTCCATTTCACCTCAAGATGCTTTTGAAGGGTGGGAATAACCTGGTCGCCGCCCAGTTTAGCCACTGCGTTAAAAATTTCTTTTTTCTCGTAAAGGGCTTTTTCCTCAAAGTCTTTTGACGCAATCAACTCAAAAAGCGAAGGCAAACCGTCCACCGCCTTTTTTTTCACCAAACTCTTTATGGCGTACACACGGTTTGAAAGATCCGGATCTGAAATAAAGTCAATTAGCATCACCGTCGCATCAGGGTGTTTCATCGCATCCAAAACATGCAGCACTTCTTTTCTTACCTTGATTTCTTCATGGTGTATAAATTGGGAAAAGGAAGCAATCACCCGGACATCCCCGATTTTTCCAAGCACGTAAATGAGGTTTCTGAGAACAAACCACCGATTGTCATCCAGCCGGGCAATAATAGACTCCACATCCATCTGGCCCAGTTCCACCAGAATATCGCAAAGCACCCTTCTGGTTTTCATGCCCTCAACCACTGTCAGCAATTCGATTACAGACGGGATCACTTCTTTTCTAAAGAGCACCATAAACGGTAAAAAATCGTCCAATTGCTCTGAAGATAAACGGTTAAGCACCGCATCCAATGCAGTCATCCGTTTGGGGTTTCCGGCCTGCAAAAGCGCTTTTTTGACCAAGTCGAGTAACTGTGGGTCACGACCTTTTTCAGGGTCCATCATCTCCCAGTAAAATTCCAATACCTTGCGGGCATGCACAAAATCCCCGCTAAAAATAAGTTCTTCGAAAATGTGGTCGATAATCTCCAACACCTCGATAAATCGGTCAGGCTCCGTTTCAATTCTCAAAATGTCAAAAAGCATCCCCTCCAATTCGTTGACGATATCAATTTCTTCTTCCCAACGAAGTTCCCGCTTGATTGAATTCACTTCATCTTCCGTCAACTTAAAGATATGCAAAGCAGGGATTTCAACCCCTTTTGGGGATAACTTGGCGGGATCAGCCATGGCTTCTTGCTGAAATACAGCCTTAAGCTGCTCCGGATTGGGAGGGGTGGGATTCATTTCCTTGGACTGCTCCAAGGCCTCTTGCTCACCCCTCAGATCATCGGCAACAATATATCCAATATGCGTTAAATGTTTCTCCCACAGCAGGGTCACAATATCATCATCGGCAACAGGGGTTTCCTTCTCTTCTTCTGTTTCATCCTCTTCTTCCTCCTGCCGTCCCAAAATCTTTAAAAAGGCGATCAACTCTTCTTTTTCAAGACCAGGATGGAATGAAATTTCACGGAGGCCGTCCACAAAAAGTCTAAAAGCAATACTTTCAAGCCGGTTCATATTTTCATAAACCGGCTGCCCTGAACACAACATCTCAAACTGTTTAATACGAAAACGAAGCGGCCCGTAAGATTCAAGGTGGGATTCAAACTTTTCAAATAAGCCATTAATAAATTTTTGGTGAATGGGATTGTTTGCAAGATAAATTTTGAGGGTCTTGGAGGTCTTGGTTAAAAACTGGGCCACTTCTTTTGCCGATTGCACCTCGGCTTTATCAAAATCATCTTCCTCTTCAACTGAATCTTTTTTAGACTCAAGCATAAAACACACTTCCTGAAATGACGCGCAATATCAATCAAGGATTGCGGGCCTTGAACAAATCGAATCGTTCGGAGCCGGGCATTGAAAATAAACCCTTTTTCATTTTATCAGAGCTTTTAAAAAAAAGGAGAAAATGGAGAAATTTCCTGTTTAATCCTGCTTTCCCTGTGTTGACACCATAAACGAACTATGGAAAGATGCCTCTCCTGAAAACAGAGCTGACCTCATCATAAGGGATTGACACATTCACGATGGCTGTTTTGATTGCTTGCGTTGCCTTATCGCTTTTCTATTTTCTCGGATATCGTGGGTATTCCCGCATTATTTCCCAAAAAGTCTTCGGGCTTTCCGATGATGAACGGACTCCCGCACATGACCCCAACTTAAGGGACGACTACGACTATATTCCCACGGAGCGGCATATACTGTGGGGCCATCATTACACCTCAATCGCCGGAGCGGCGCCGATTATCGGCCCGACGGTGGCCGTGATCTGGGGATGGGGGCCCGCGCTTTTCTGGATTGTTTTTGGCACGATCTTTATTGGAGCCGTACACGATTTCGGTGCCCTCGCGCTTTCGGCCCGAAACGATGGACAAACCGTGGGCGGGCTGGCCACTTCCGTCATCAATCCCCGGGTACACATTCTTTTTCAAATCATCGTGTATTTTTTAGTGTGGGTGGTCCTTGCCGTATTTGCCTTTGCCATTGGCATTTTATTTGATCGTTATCCAGCTTCCGTCATTCCGGTGAATTTTGAAATCATTGTGGCCATTCTCATCGGATTCACTTTTAAGAAAAAAAAGGGCGGGATTTTGATTCCTTCCATCCTAGCGCTGATTTCCCTCTATGCCATGGTTGCAGTCGGTGTCATTTTTCCCATCTCCCTGACACCACTGATTGGCACCGAATCCAACCCGGTCATCGTCTGGGCGATTTTATTACTTATCTACTCTGCCATTGCCAGCCTCTTGCCGGTTTGGCTGCTCCTTCAACCGCGGGACTACATTAATTCACATCAGCTGATTGTCGGCCTCATCGCCCTTCTGCTGGGTTTGTTTATACTGAATCCGGAAATGAATGCGCCCGTACTCAACTTGCATCCCAAAGGCGCTCCACCGCTTTTTCCAATTATTTTTGTCACCATTGCCTGCGGGGCAATTTCCGGTTTTCATGGCCTGGTTTCCAGCGGCACCACTTCAAAACAACTCAATAAAATGGGAGATGCGCGTTTTATCGGCTATGGCGGCATGCTGGGTGAAGGCACCCTTGCCCTCATTGCCACCCTCGCCGTGGCCGCCGGCCTGCCGGATTGGGGAACGGAATACGCTGAATGGAACGAATCCGGTGTGAATGCCATTGCCAACTTCGTATCGGGGGCCGGGCATTTTCTGGAAGCACTGTGGTTACCGAGCGCGTGGGCACAGGCCGTGGTCGCCATTCTCGCCATTTCATTTGCCGCCACCTCCATGGACACCGGTGCAAGAATTCAACGACTCATCGTTACGGAAATCGGCATCGCCCTCAATATCCCCCCGCTTCGAAACCGATACATTGCCACATTAGTGGCAGTCGGCCCTGCCATTCCTCTGGTGATGGCCGGCCCCAAAGTCTGGCTGCCACTCTGGCTGCTTTTCGGGACAACCAATCAGTTAATTGGAGGAATGACATTGCTCATTCTCTTTGTCTATCTTTACCGAAATGGGAAACCGCTGCTACATGTCGCCATTCCCATGCTTTTTTTAGTCACGATGACCACTGCCGCAATGCTCTATAGCATTGTAAACTGGATCGGTACTCTCGGAACAGAAGGCGCATCCGCAAACTGGATGACCATTCTGATTGGCATTGCCATTCTTCTGCTCGAAATCTGGGTCATTATTGAAGCGATCGTGATTTTAAAAAAACTGAGAAAAGAACGACAGCATTTTTCTGGGAAAGGGGCTTAAATCTCAGGCGCTATTTTTGTTGTATCGCGCAACCTTGTTGAATTGAAGGGAGATCATTGGGGAAGATTCGTTTAGGGGTCAGTGCCTGTTTGTTAGGGCAGCGTGTCCGCTTTGATGGTCAGCACAAACAAAATCTGTTTTTAACAAAAACCCTGGGACAATTTGTTGAATACGTCCCGGTTTGCCCGGAAGTTGAATGCGGCCTGCCCACCCCGCGGGAGGCAATGCGTTTAACAGGAGTGCCCGGAGAGATCCGTTTACTCACACAAAAAACCCGGCAGGACTTTACGGGACGAATGAACCAGTGGGCCATACACCGACTTCGGGATTTAAAAAAAGAGCAGCTTTGCGGATTTGTCTTTAAATCAAAATCGCCGTCTTGTGGACTCAGCCGGGTAAAAACCTTTCATCCGGATGGCCATGTTTCAGGGCATTCTGCAGGACTTTTTGCCCAAAAATTCACAGCGGCCTTTCCCCTGTTGCCCACTGAAGAAGAAGGACGGCTCAATGACCCTGCACTAAGAAAAAATTTTATTGAACGGCTCTTTGCAATGAAGCGCTATCGGGACGCCATATCCCAATCACGGTCCATAAAAACCCTGACTGATTTTCATGCCGCGCATAAATATCTGTTAATGGCGCACAGTCCGGCGGCGTGCCATCAGATGGGCAAACTACTTTCCTCAGAAAAAAATCAGATCAATTTCGATCGACTCGTATCTGAGTATGAACTGTTGCTTATGAAAACGCTTCGTCTTTTGGCCACTGTGAAAAAACACAATAATGTGCTGATGCACATGATGGGTTATTTAAAAAAATGTATTACACCTGATGAAAAAAAGGAATTGTTGGAAACCCTCGAAATCTTTCGGCAGGAATTAGTCCCCTTAAGTGTACCGCTGACATTGCTCAAACATTATGTTCGAAAATACAATATCTCATATCTTGGCACACAGGTTTATCTAAACCCTCATCCCTTGGAGCTCACACGACAACTCTAAACTCAAAACTTCCCCCCAATACCGGCGGGAAAAGGCTGCAGGATATTTAATTCTCCAGGCCCTTCAAACGGAAGGTCGCGCTGTGCAAAGGTTAAAGCGGAACAGACATTAAAATATATTTCTCCCGGGCGATGAAATGGGCTTTGCTATACAGACTTTGCGCTGTTTTATGGGTCCGCGCAACGTCCAGGTGAAGTGCTCGAACCCCCTATTTCCTGAAAGATTTAAGGCTTCAAATTGATGATAGGCGCGAACCAATTCAATGCGTTCAGGAAAATGTTTTTCCGACGCAATGTGAACCGACACCGCCATGATCGATCTCCTGAATATTTAAAGTATGATAGTATCGTACTCGTCCTTTGAATCCGTCTTATGCTGTATCATATACTCGCCAACCTGACCGTCATCATCCACTTTTTTTTTATTGCCTTTGTGGCCGTGGGCGGCTTTTTCATATTCCGATTTAAAAGGCTTGTTTTTCTCCACGTACCGGCGGTCCTGTGGGCCGTTCTAGTTGAGTTTAAAGGTTGGATCTGTCCATTAACCCCTTTGGAACAGCTTTTAAGAAATCTCGCAGGGCGCAATGGATATTCAGGTGGTTTTATAGAACACTACCTGGTGCCACTCATTTACCCCGAAGGCATGACACCGTCTTTGCATTTTACAATCGGCGGCCTCCTCGTATTGGTCAATGGGACGCTTTATGGAATCTTTTTTTATAAAATAAGCAATAAAAATCGCCATAATTAAAGAGAAAACGCTTCTTCTACTTCGACCGTTTGACAGGGTACGTCCAGGTCATTTACTATTTAGACATCCTGTTTTGCACCAGTACCAGGCAGGTAGAATGACTAAAGTGACACAGGCTACAACGGGGTAGCCAAAGCAGATCGGCGACGCGGCCATATCTCTAGAAACATGAGGTATGGCTTTTTTATTGGACTCAATATCCCATTCAAGAGAATGGAGAACAATGTGTTAAAGCGGGTTTATATATTTGATAAGGATATACAAATACGCGCCATGCTTTGGAAAATTTTTACTCCTTTAGGGTACAAAGTCAATGCCTATCCCTACTTTTCGTCCTGCCCCAAGACCCTGTCGACACAACTTGAATACCCTTCAGATCCTGCGCCTCACAATTTTGTCCTGACCAGTATGGACGACCCTGAACTTTCTAAACTCGATGCCATCCAGGAAAAAATTGTTCACAAAGGGTATCAAGCCAGCCATATCGGGGTCATGGCGGAAACCTGGACAGAAGGAGAGATCAAGACAGCCAAATCCTTGAATTACAAGGTATTTCAAAAACCGCTCTCTCAAAATACCCTGCACTCCTGGATTAATCTCTGCGAAAAAAAACCTGAAAAGACAGCGAAGAATCCTGCCAGTCACTAAGACACTCTGGGAATTAGTCAGGTTTTGGACGACCGGACGGCGGACGTAAAACATCCCCATCAACATTGTATTTTTGGAATTCACCCCGGGTGTGGAGTTCAATCCATTCACTCGGTCTTACCCGGAACATAAATTTAGGGCGCAAGGCCATCACAAGAGAAGGCAAAATGATGACCGCTGAAAGGGCGCTGGTCAACATGGCCAACGGCATTAATATCCCTTCGATATGAAGATAATACCCGGAGAAAGCAACCAGAAAAGTACCGATACCAAACGCCGATGCCACTAGAAAAATGGCCCGGCCGGCCGTAGTCAGGGTTATCTTTACCACACGCTCCAAATGCCGGTTCACCGAGAGTTCATCCCGGAACCGGTATAAAATATAGATCGCATAATCTGCGCCCAGGCCCACCGCCATAGCGGACGCGGCAGCGGTAGAAACGCCCAGGGGGATTCCTGTCAATCCAAGAAAACCAAAATTCCAGGCCACTGCGATTAGCAAGGGCACCAGAACAAACAAACCCGCGATAAACGACTTGAAAACCAGAGCAGACATAAAAAAACAAATGATAATCATTTGAGCAATATTGAGCAGTTTCCCTCGGATAATCACCTGATTTAAGGCCAGTGTGACCGGAACAGACCCGGCAATCCCCACAGAAACCCCTGGAGGGAAATGTGCATCAGTATAGGCTTCTATCTGGGCGATCAAGTCTTCACCCAGCTCAGTCGCATCAGATTTTAGAAAGGTCATGACCACTGCATGCTGAAAAGTCACATCGGCCACACGCTTGAAATCGTCCGGATTCCCCGATACGGAATACAGGAATAAAAATTGGGCCGCTTCGTCCCGGGTTGCGGGAATCTGTTCTTCGTTTGCGTCCCCGCCGTAAAAAGACCGGCGCATACCTTTCACATAATCCACATAGGACTCTGTCCGACCAACAACGGGGTGCTCTTTTAATTTCATTTGCAAACCTTCGATAGCCCGCATCACCTCAGGATCCTTTAAACCGCCGGGAGCTTTTGTGCTAATCAGCATATTGAGGGTCGACGTCCCGCCAAACTTTTCATTAAGAATCAGGTCATCCTGCCGTAAGTCCGTCCGCTCAAAAAAAAGGTTTCTCAAACTGTTGGCCACCGGAATACGGGCAGACAACACTAGCGGAAGCAGTATTGCGATCATCCCCCCGATTAGAACTTTATTTCGTTTTGGGCTTAAGGCCCATGCGCCAATCATAACAAGCAGACCTTCTGAAGCGGGATGGGCCAGAACCGTTTCCATTTCCTTCCCGCTTGGCGGAGGGATGAGGGAACGAAGGGCCGGAATAAAGGTCATTTCCAGTACAAGTGCGCTTAAAATACCAAATGCCGTCATCAGCCCAAAGGATTGAAAGGTCGGCAGCTCAAAGGTCACCAGGGACGCAAAACTTGCGGCGGCGACCAAACCCGCCGAAAGGGCAACGGGCGCCATTTTGGAAGTGGCTTCAATCACAGCCGTTTTTTGAGCGGGTTCAGGCACATCCATTCCTATGGCGTATTCCAATGCCTCATAAAAGCGGCGCAAAATCTGGACTGAGTGACCGGCCGCGGTGGCCACGATTAAAATCGGGGTAAGCCCCTTGGTCCAAAGATCAATTTTTAACTCTAAAAAACCAATCAGACCCAAGGCCCAAAGACCGCTCAACAGGGCAGTGAGTGCCGGAATAAACATCCCCTGCAAGGTTCGAAAAGCACGATAATGCACCCCCATAATCACAAGGAAGGCCAGAGGAAAAACAAGGAGATTCATCAGCGTCGCGTCTTTTTCAAGAAAAGCCAGGGAAACAGGCAGCCCACCCAGATGAATTTCCGTTTTTTCATCCTCTTCCTCAGTCGCTGCGGCCTTTAGCGCATTATAGAGCGCCAAATCCCCAATGGGTTTTTGGGGAGGCTGCCCACTCACCAGACTGCTTTGAAAAACCGCTTGGGCATCCTGTACATCAACAATAATGGCCGCCGCAGTCGCATCCGCCGAAACCAAAGACCCCACATATAAAGGATTACCCATCACACGCTCACGAACCATCACGGCTTCGGTTGGGGTTTCCGGGATTACGGGCATCAGCCGCTCTACATCAAAACCCTGTTCATTGAAACTCAGATTTTTTACTTTTCTGGAAGCGATGCTCAAGACATTATCGGAATAAATACCGGGGATTGTTTTTATTTTTTCCGTCAATCGTGCGATTTTTGCCAGCACATCGGGCGTAAAAATATCCCCTTCATTTACAGAGAGCCCAACAATAATCACCCGCCCGCCGCCAAAGATCTGCTCAATCCGGGCATTGGTTTCTATAAAAGGGTGTTCTTTTGGCAATATTTGTTTTGGATCTATTTCTGTTTTGACAAAACCGACCTGAGTGATAAAAAACAGGGTCACCCCGCCAATTAAAATCATCACGGTATAGGCATGATCGACAACCAGTTCAAAGTATTTTCTTATCATGGGGAATAAGCATAACATGCGAAAAAATAAGGCGCAATCTGACCAGAGGCTCAAATTTAGAATTGATTCTGCGGGATGCTGTGGGTTGAAGATCGTCTTCAGAAATTAAAGGGGGTCTTTTTTTACTCGTCACGGCTTATCAGGTAGGTAAAGTCACTCCATTGAATACTGAAAGATTGATTTTTCGGCGATGATGGTATAAACATAAAATGTGTACTTTAATCCATTACAAGTTACATTTTTTGAATATCCTTTTAAGACAACCTGCTTTTCTGCACTCTGGCATATATAAGGGGGAATCATGCATGCCAACAATACCGTAAAGAGCCGTTGGGTAATTTTGGCATGCGGCGCCATTCTGCTGAACCTTTTATCATCTTGTACGGTCAAAACGACGCGAAGGCCGCTGGGTTCACCGGACCCGATAAAAATACAGGACATTCGAATTGCAGAAGGTTCTGACAAAACCATTATTGAACTGGAGTCCGAAGAACCTATTTTATATACCTCTTTTCGCCTTTCCAACCCGGATCGATTGGTGATTGAAATGGCGGATGTCACCTTTGGACAATACCAGGATGAAATCAAGGTGACGAATGGCCCGGTCCAGTCCATTGTGTTGGCTTCAAGTGGAGAGCTGGATGTCTCCAGGCTGGAATTTCAATTAAACGGGCTGGTCAAAACAGACGTCCGTCCGGAAGGACTGAATATTGTCATAGAAGTCACTCGGATCGAACAAGCATCCGGGCAGGGAAAACCAAACCAGGTTGAGGAAAAACACGAAAAAAGTTTCATTTTCTTCGGAGAAAAGGAAGACACTCCGCCGACGGAAAACGAAGCGGCCTTACCCATGGACGGCATCCGGGAAGAGCCTCTTAAACAGGGATCACCTGAGCTTAACGAACCGCTTATGCCTCCGCCGCTTGTGCCCCCTTCTGAAACACAGACCGCCAAAACCGGGGAGGAAATACCCCTGACTGCGCCGGACTTGAAACCAACGGTTCAGAAAAACCAAATATCAACACCCACTCCGCCTCTTTCGGGCAATGGCGGAAAACCGGAAGAAACATCTAAAGACCCGGCTTCTCCCGCACGATTCATCACCGCAGTCCGGTTTATTGAGGGAGATCCCCTTCAATTGTTAATCACTTCTGACGGAAAGCTGACTCCCAAGTTTTTCTTTGTGGGTAAAAAAAAGGATCGGCTTGTTATCGATTTCCCTGGTGTGCAAAGTAAAATAAAGCACGATACCATTGAGGGAGACCCCTTGTTGGTCAAGCGCGTCCGGGTGGGGCGGCATCCGAAGAAACTTCGGCTTGTACTGGATTTAAACTTGCCTGTGACTTATTCCTGGGATCAGGAACAAAATGATATACGCGTCACCATTAAATAAAACAGATTTTTTTCTAACGCTTCGTATGACAGCATTTTATGCCCTTGGCAAACAGACATTTACAACCCTTTGACTATCCTCATTTAAATTTCTTTGATACAATAAAAATCCAAATAAGTTTTGAAATCAGGATGAGCCATTTTATCAATACCATTTAAAGCAGTTCGGCGTGTCTTTGCCCATCAAGATGAAAACCATTCCATTTTATGTCAGTATGACCAGGAAAATTTTAATACACCCAATTCACCGGGAGCTTGATCTTCTGAATGTTTGATCATAAGATCTTGAGACTCAGTATATTAACGATCTGTATTTTGGTTTTTGGCGCCCTTGGGCTCCATTATTTTGAAGATACATCTTCACCCCTTGATGCACTTTGGTGGAGCTTTGTTACCATCACCACAGTGGGTTATGGTGATGTCACCCCGGCCACCCTCGGCGGCCGGGTTACCGGGGTCATTGTCATGGTGTTTGGCATTGGCCTGCTGGGGATGTTTACAGCCACCGTGGCGAGTATTTTTGTGGAGGGAAAACTGAAAGAGAGAAAAGGATTAAACCCGGTTTCAGTCAGTGGTCATTTTATTATTTGCGGCTGGAATTACAAGGTGACCGAAATTATTGAAGAAATGCGGGCGGATAAAAAAATAGAAACCCGGCCCATTGTACTTCTGGCCGACTTGGCTAGCAAACCCGACCTGGATGAAAACGTCCATTTTGTCGCCGGAGAGGTTTCCAATGAACACCTCCAAAAAGTCAACCTTTCGGAAGCCTCCGTTGTCCTGATCTTGTCGGATGAAAAACTGGACGCGCAATCCAGAGATGCGAAAGTGGTTTTCAATACACTGACCATCCGGGCGCAACACCCGACGGTATATATTTGCGCAGAGATTACCGATCCCCAAAATACACGGCATTGTGAAATGGCCGGAGCCAATGAAATTGTTGTCATCGGCGCGCTCAGCAGTAACTTATTGGTTCAGGCCGCATTGGACCACGGCATTACACACATGATTACCGAACTCATCAGCAACCGATCCGGCAGCAATCTCTTTAAAGTGAAACCACCGAAAAACCTGATTGGACAACCCTTTATTCAAGCGCTTACTATAATGAAGCAGGACCACAATGCCATTCCCATTGCAATCGAATCCAAGGATGAAAAAAAATTTATTTCGAATCCGTCCATGACGTATCAAATTCAGCCGGAAGACCTATTTGTCATTATTTCAGAACAGCGGCCGGACATGACCTAAATTCATCAAGGCCATAAATCAAGGGAGTCAAACCATGTCTGAACATTTTGAAAAAGTAAAAAACTACCTCCTGGAACTGGGCGTATCCATTTCCAGTGAAGATGAAAAAGAAGCCCTGGTCGTCGTGGATGACGAAGACAAAGGCATCAAAAACCTGATCATTGATTGCGAAGACCCGATTCTGGTTATTGAGCAAAAAATCATGCCCGTACCCGAAGCAGATGACACCTGTTTCAAGCGTCTTTTACAGATGAACCGGACACTCGTCCACGGGGCTTTTGCTCTCGACGATGAAGCCCAAAATGTCCTTTTTCGGGACACGCTTCAATTGGATAACCTTGATTTAAATGAACTGGAAGGCTCTATCAATGCCCTGAGTCTTGCATTGGCTGAAAATGCAAATGAACTCCTATCCTTCAGCCATAACCAATAAAACAGGCAGCCACAACAAATAAAACAGGGCCAAGATTTCAGTTCACAGTGATATCAATATTGAGCAAAAAGGAGAAACCACATGGCGGGAATATTTCAGCGATTATTTAAAGTCGGGCAATCCGAAGCCCATAGCGCAATAGACAAGTTTGAAAACCCGATTAAAATGACCGAGCAGGGCATCCGGGACTTAAAAAAAGATTTACAGGAAACCATGCGTTCTCTCGCGGAAGTGAAGGGTGTTGCCATCCGCTTGAAACGGGAAGCGGAAGAGGATAAAAAACGCGCGGCCGATTACGAAAGAAAAGCCATGCTTTTATTACAAAAAATGCAAACCGGGGAATTGGAAGCGGCACAAGCCGAGCGGCTGGCCTCGGAGTCTTTGGCCAGAAAAGAAGAAGTCAGTCAAAAAGCCGTGCGTTTGATGCAGGATTGGGAGCGGCAGGATAAAATGGCGGCGCAGCTTCAACGCAATGTAGAAAAACTCAAATCCACGGTTTCGGCCTATGAAAACGATCTGGTCACGCTCCGTGCACGGGCGAAAACAGCCTCGGCCACCCGAAAAATTAACGAGCAAATGGCCAAAGTGGATTCTTCCGGCACCCTCTCCATGCTGGAAAAAATGAAGGCCAAAGTCGAAGAAGACGAAGCCCTGGCGGAATCCTACGGTGAGATGGCGGCGGTGGATAAAAGCGTCGATGACGAAATTAACGCGGCCCTGACCAGCGGCGCCACAAGCCCGGCCTCGGCACAGCTTGAGGCATTAAAAGCCAAAATGGGCATCAAACAAATTACCTGAAAAGCGGCGGTTTGAAGATGAAATGTCATAACACAGGAAAGGATAAAAGATGACCGGCACCATCATTATATTGCTCATCGTTTGCGGGGTTTTCTTTTACATGATGAAGAAAAAGCGCCCGGAGGGTGCTGAAAAAGAGAAAGAACAGCTGATCTCCGATTCCGCCGCCCGGCCTTACGCCAAAGACGACCTTCGGATCGAAAACGTCACGGCGGGCGGCCTGATTCATATTTCCGGGATCGGGGCGAACCTGAACGAATTTGACGTTAAAATCCTCGCCAAACATTTATACCGCGAAGGTAGCTCATCATGGTACGAACTCGAGGGCGAGTCCACCGAAGCAAAGGTCTGGATTGATCTGGAAGAGGATGATGAACTGGTTCTAAATATTACCCTCAAAAAAATGAAACTACGGGATATCGGCCTCTCGAAAGAAGACCTTGAACGAATAGATAACACCGAAGAAGGTGAATTGACCTATGAGGGAGAAACATATTATTACGAGGACTCCGACGAGGCTGTCTTTCACAAGTACGGTGACGAATCAAATGGCGAACCGTTTTATTACTGGGATTTTGAGAACGAGGCCGGTGATAAATTTATCGGTATCGAGAAGTGGGAAGACGGGACCTACGATGTCGCTTACAGCGAACCCATTCAATCCCATCAGGTCACTGTTTTTAGTCTCACATCATAAAAGGGGACATCATGGAAAACCTTGGGTACGAAATCCTGCATGGCGCAAGCCTCATTCTTTTATTCATGTTCATTCTGCTGTTGTCCAAAATGGCGAACGATTTTTTTACGCCCTATCACGTGGACGAAGAGTTACACGGTAAAGACAATGTTGCGCTTGCGACAAGCATGGCCGGTTATCTTGCCGCCACCACCGTTATTTTTATTGGCGCACTGTTGGGGCCTTCGCAGGGCATTTTGGAAGATCTCATGGCCGTGGGAGGATATGCCCTGATGGGTATTCTGCTTTTAAACCTTTCTCATGAGATCAATGACCGGCTCATTCTGCACCGCTTTTGCAATGTGAAGGAAATTATCGAAGACCGGAACATTGGGGCGGGTGCAGTGCAATTCGGCTCCTACATGGCCTCCGGACTCGTGGTTGCCGGTGCAATTCACGGCGAAGGCGGCGGCATCGGGACCATTCTTGTCTTTTACATCCTGGGGCAAGCCGCCTTGATTTTATTCACCCTGTTTTATAACAAGATCACCCCATTTGACCTGCACCATGAAATCGAGCAGGATAACGCGGCCGCCGGCGTCGCCTTCGGCGGCACGCTCACGGCGGTCGGTATTATTCTCATGAAAGGCGCCTCCGGAAATTTTGTGGGCTGGGGACACAACCTTTCTGTTTTTGCCATGGATGCCGTTTTGGTCTTCATACTCTTGCCCACCGTTCGCTTCTTTTTCGATAAAGTCATTATGCCCCGTACCTCACTCGATCACGAGATTCAACATGACCGTAATTTGGGGGCGGGTTTTCTGGAAGTCGTCGGTGCGCTCTCATTTTCGATCATACTATTATTTGTAATGGGATAACCCGGACAGTGCTTAAAAAGGATTGAGGTTACGATGACAACAATGGACCCAAAAGACATGACCCAAACGGCGACGGCCTTGATTGGATTTGCAGTCATCAGTTTTGTCACCGCCTTGTTCTTTAATGTCACCACCGGCACATTGATTTCTGAAACCCTGCCGCCTGCGGGCGGAGTGGTCGGGCCGATCTCCGTCGATAAAGACCGCACGGTTTATCAAATCAAGATCGAGCAAAACGTCAGCCGGGACGGCGCCTGGAATCAGATCACAGGCGAAGTCCTCGATGAAAATAAAAATCCCCTGTTCAGCTTCGGGGAAGAATTCTGGCGTGAATCAGGATACGACGACGGCGGGCGATGGACAGAGCAAAAAACCGATTACGATATCAAAATCACACTTCAGGAAGGCACCTATTTCCTGGGGATGGCGTCAGAAAATCAGGATGCCAGCCTGAGTCAAGTCCGAGTCACGGTCAAGAAAAAGGGCGGCAGCGCCGTGCCTTTTTTTACTGCCGGCGTGATTGCCCTGATTATTGGCGTCATTGTCTATGAAATGGGCACGGGGGTCTTCCGACGGGGTTTTCAAACAATCAACACAGGGTCTAGCCAATGGGAATAAATAAAAAAATACAATCAATACCATTTATCAAAAAAACCGCGGTGGTGAACAACCAAAAGGGCGGCATCATCCTTGGCGTCATTCTGTTTCTTGTGGTCATCTATATCTTCCTGCTCTCACTCAGTTTTCGCGGATGGGGATATCCGCGGTACTACGGGGGCTACGCCTACGGCCCCTCGTTCTGGTATTGGGGCGGGCCGCGGTATTACGGCGGCGGGCCAAGCGTGCGCACCGGAAGCACCGGCGGGCCAAGTCGCATGGGAGGCGGGCCCAGGGCCGGGAAATAAAGATGTCATCCACCGAAACACAGACCCCCGAACCGGAATCACGTAAAGAAATTTCCATTCTCATTATTTCGATTTTTATCGCCGGTCTTTGTTCGATTGTTTACGAATTGCTCATCAGCACCGCCTCGTCGTATTTTCTAGGCGACAGCGTCAAACAATTTTCGATTACCATCGGGCTGTACATGGCCGCGATGGGCATCGGTTCCTACCTTTCCCGCCTGATTAAAAAAAACCTCTTGTCCAAATTCATCGCTGTTGAAATCCTGCTCGGATTTTTAGGGGGCATGAGCGTCCCCATCCTCTATTTTTGTTATGCCTACACGGATATGTATTCGCTCTACATGGTCATCGTCATTCTGGCCATCGGCATTTTAATCGGCCTGGAAATTCCGCTGCTCACGCGCATCATGCAGCGTTACTACACCCTGAAGATCAATATCTCGACCGTGCTTTCTATCGATTATCTCGGCGCGCTCATCGCCACCTTGCTTTTTCCCTTTATTTTACTGCCCTTTATGGGCACCTTTAAAAGCGCGCTGTTTTTTGGATTGATTAACATGGCCATCGGTTTCTTAAACCTGTGGTGTTTTCGGGA
>CALZIJ010000041.1 GCA_945787655.1 Nitrospiria bacterium
CGGATTCGGGCAATACAACCGGCGCGCCGTTGGTCCGGTCAAGGCCGATGCGGTTGCCCGCCGCATCATAAGTATAACCGATGCGTTCAAAAGGCGTGGTTCCGGCCTTGTGCTCAATATTCAAGAGTCGGCTCGCTGTATCATAAGTGTAGCTCGTGCTGGTGCCGTTGGGATAGCTGAGGCCGGTCCGTCGTCCGGCTAAATCATAATTGAGTCCCACCACCTGCGCGCCTTGCGCCACCTGCGTCAGCCGGGAGTTCGCATCATATTGATAATTCACAGGCAGCCCGCCGTTGACGGACATGTTTGTTCTTCGCCCCAAAATATCGTAGGTGTAAGACACAAGGCCCTGCGGCGTCAACTCCGAAACCAGCCGGTCGAGGGTGTCGTAGGTGTACTGGATGCCGGAGAAGGCCTCATTCACCTGAGAGAGGCGCCCCGCCGTATCGTAGGCAAAGGCCGTTTGCGCACTGTCCGCGTATTGGGACAAGATCCTGCGATTCAGCGGATCGTAGGCGAAGGTGGTGACCTGCCCTTTGCGGTCTGTAAAGGCAGTCAGGTTCCCGTTCAGATCGTAGAGGTAGGATTCACTTCTTAAGAGCGGATCGACGCGGGTTTCCAATCGGTCTTGCACGTCATAAGTATAAGTCGTCGTATTGTTGTTCGCATCGGTGACCGTAAGCAGGTTGCCGTTGGCATCATAAGTGAACCGGGTCGTTCCCTTTCCCGGATCGGTAATGGTCGTGACGCGGTTGAGGTCATCGTAAATAAACCGTGTGGTTTTTCCACGTGGGTCCGTCACCGAGAGCAGCCGGGAAACAGGGTCGTAGACCCGTTGGGTCGTGTTTCCCAAAGGGTCTGTTGTACTGACCAGGTTCCCGTCGGTGTCGTAGCCAAACTGTGTGACGTTTCCCAAAGGATCAGTGACCGTCTCGGGCTGCCCGGCCGCCGTATAGGTGATGGTGGTGACGGCTCCCGATGGGTCGGTTGTGGTGAGCAGATTCCCCTGGGCGTCATAGGTAAAGGTCGTCGTTTGCCCCAAAGCGTCCGTGATGGTGGTGACCTGGTTAAAGACCGGATCATAGGTCATGGTCGTCACGTTGCCTTCCGGGTCGGTCGTCGTTAAAAGGTTGTTCTGATCGTCATAGGTAAAGGATGTTTTCCGCCCCAGGGCATCCGTGGTGGAGCGCAGTTCGTTGTTGCCGCTGGCCCGGTCAAAGCGTGTCGTACGGCCCGCCGCATCCGTGATTTCGATGGGATAACCCGCCGAACTGAATCGGTAGGCGGTCGGATTGCCCTCCGGGTCAATCACCACGGTTTGCGCGACGAAGTAATCCGCCGGGCCGGCCTCGGGGATTGAAATCACGCAGGTTGATCCGGGCGGCGGTGGCGAGCCGGGGTCGGACACAATAACAGGCCCGCATTCGGGCGGGAGACTGTAACACACCCTGCCCGGTGGCAAGTCCTCCGGAAGCGGGCAGGTGGGAATGCCGGTGGCGGTCTTCAACGGGGTGAAATTGGTTTCGAGGACATGCAGCAGCGCGCGGCTTCTTGGGCCATAATACTGAAAATGATAAACACCGTCTTCAGCATTTGTCTGTTTCACGACCCGGTCATTTTCATCGTATTCGTTGATTAAAAAAAGAATCCCGCGGGCATCGGTAATGGTGGTCAGGCGTTTAAGCGCATCGTAGGTATAGCGGGTAAGGCCGCCTTCCGGATCAATCACCACCTCAAGCATCCCGTTTCCGTCATAAAAATACTGCACCACACGGCCGATTCCATCGGTCAGGCGGCTGACACGGGAAGCCCCGTCATAGTGCAATGTCACCGCCCGGCCGCCCGGCTGGATAATTTGGGACAGCCGATTCAAACTGTCACGCACAAGCTGAAGCGCATTTCCGTGACGGTCTTCAATGCGGATGAGGAAACCGGTACTGCTAAAAACCCATTTCCTGCCGTCCCGGTACCGCAGTGTCCGGGTCCCACCGGTTTCGATCGTCACCAATGCGCCGCGCTGTGAAGGCGTGGTTTCGTTACTGAACGTTCCGTCCGCATTGATGGAAAAAAGGGCGCGGCCATCGTCGGCTTTGAGCAGCAGCAGGGCTTCACCGGTATCGCCAAAGGGAATCAGCCGATGGTTGTAGCTGTGCTGGGTACCGGGCCCAAAAGGGCCGGGGGCCGGCGAATCCAGCAAGCTTCTGCGGGCATTGTAATTGCGGATGAACCGGACCGGGAAGATCCCCGGCAATACGAGATCGGTTTTTTCCAGTTCAAAGATGCCGGTCGCCAAATTGACCGGATCGCCGTCCTTGGGTTCATCATCCGGGGTGGGTTCGCTGCCAAAGATTATTTCCAAAATAGTCGCTAAAGTCCCGCCGCAACAGAATTTGGGGATGCCGACGCCGGGATCGGAGACGATCTGGCGGGCATCGGATGAGACCGTGCCGGTTCCGAATTTTTTCCACTGGTGCGACGCCGGATCGGCAACCGGTTCTTCATCATAATAATAGAGGTCGACAACGGTGCCCGGTTCAAGCCCTGCCTCATTGGGGTATTTGACTGGGATGGGCTGCGTGGGGGTGCCCCCGCCCGCTTTGAAAAAATGAAACATGTAGACGCTTTTGGTTCGAATTCCTGCCGGAATCGGCGGCAGCGGCAGGCGGTCGATCGGAACAGACTTGATAGACATCTTTGTATTCGGGACGCCGTCCCAGCCGATAATCTCGACTCCTTGCGGAATCGTCAGTTCAAATCCCGGAACGTCGGGATCGGAAACGATCACATCGCCTTGGCTGGTATCGAGCGAGGTAAAGTACTTTGTATTGACCTCATGCAGATAAACCGGATAGGGCAGGACGTTGGCTTCTCCGGCGGCAATTTCGACCTGTACCGGCAGATCAATCGGGTACGAGACTTCAGGGGTTCCGGCGGGGGTGCCGTCTATTAAAAGAAGCTGGGTGCCTGTGGGAATCGCGGAGAAAAAGAAGTTGCCGCCGGCATCGGTGGTCACCGTGCTGGTCCCGTTTTTCACGAGGATGTTGGCCAGCGGGCGGCCTGTTTCAGAGGCCAGAATTTGCCCGGAAAGTGTTGTATCGCCCGCGCTTAAGACAGTTAAGGTCAGGGTCGTTTCACGCAAAACGGCCTGTCCGTCAATGCGGCCATTGCCCCGGATGGTCATCGGATAGGTTCCGGCCGCCAGGGTGTTTTGTGTGTACAGGTTTAAATAGGCCGCTTCCCCGGTTTGTCCGATCGAGGGTGAAAACAGCACATGGGCGCCTGCGGGCACGCCGTCTGCGGATAAGCCGATGAGGCCCAAGTAAGGGGACTCCCCGGCATCGGAAAGCTGGACTTGAATGGAAACGTTGCGGTCAGGGATGACATTCACTGAAAGCGGGCTGGCGGATATCGAAAAGTCTTCAGAGAGATTGACCGTAAAGACCCCGCCCGTGTCCGAGCCGGTCGGTGTGCTGAGGCTGATCGGTCCGGTTGCGGCCCCCATGGGCACAGTGGTTTTGATTTCTGTCTCCGTGGCGGATGACACAATCGCCGAAAGACCGTTGAATGTCACCTGGTTGTTTGCCGACAGAGGATCAAAGTTGGACCCGGTCATGGTTACCGGGGTACCGGGTTTGCCGCTCGCGGGCGTAAAAGAAGTGATCGTCGGGCCGGATGAGAAGACTTCAAACCCAAGCGCCGCTGACGTCCCGCCGCCTGGTGCGGGGTTCGTGACTGTGACGGACGGTGTTCCCGGTACTGTGATGGCCGAAGCCGGAACCAGGACTTGTAAGGTGTTGCTGTCAATAAAGGCCGGGGTTAAAAGGCTGCCGCCAAATTGAACCGTTGAGGACAGGTTAAAACCGCTGCCATTGAGCGTCAATGTGAAATCTGTGCTGCCTGCCGGGACAGAAGGCGGAGCAAGCGAATTCAAAACGGGGACCGGATGTTCGACCGTAAAGGGCGCAGTGTCTGTGCCGCCCCGGGTTTTTACGGTCAGCGTCACAGCGCCCACCGCGATCCCGGCGGGAACGGCTGTTTCAAGGGTGGTTGTGGTCGCTGATGTGACAATGGCTTCGACATCATTAAAGTGAACCACGTTGAGCGTCGGGGCCGATGGGTCAAAATGGGTGCCTGTGATGATGAGGCTTGTTCCGGGTGGCGCGTGATCCGGGGTGATATTTGTAATTACGGGGGCCTCGAAGGTGGTAAAGGTCGTGGTAAAGGGAAGCAGGGGATTGCCTGAAGTATCCGTAATGGCTGGTGAGAGTGTCAGGGTATAGTCCGTCCCTGGGTCGAGATCTTCTTCCGGCAAGATAAAAACCATGAGCCCGTCTTCACTGGCACTGATTTTGGTGTTCGGCGGCGAGGCTCCCCCCGTCAGGGACACATTGACCGCATTCAGAGTGCTTACATCCACCGGTTCTGAAAACCGGACGCCGATCACTTCTGTAAGATCCACGTTATTTTCACTATCGGGCGGGAGAACGGCGGCCACTGACGGCGGGATCGTGTCTGCTGGCAAGAGACCGTAAAATGTCGTGCTGTTCAAGAGCCCTGTGGCGTTTTCTCCGCCCGTGATCAGAATTTCACCAAAGGAAAGCAAGGTGGCGGTGTGATCGGCACGCGGGATAGAAAGGGCGGGGTCCGCGACAGAAAAAGTGCCTGAAACGGGGTCAAAAATTTCCGCACTGTCCAGAAAACCGGTGTGATCCCGGCCCCCCAAAATCAGCACACGGCCGTCGGGCAGCAAAGTGGCGCTGTGTCCGAAGCGAGGTGTGAGCATGGTGCCTGTTAATGGAGTAAAGATTTCCGTGACCGGGTTAAACGCCTCCGCGGTTCCAATCGGGCCGCTGTCATTCTCTCCTCCAATAATGAGTACCTCGCCATTCGGGAGCAAGGTGGCGGTATGCTGCCAGCGGGGTATGGACAGCAGATTGGACAGTTGAATAAAGCTCCCTTCAGAGGGATTAAAGGGCGGTTTGAACAGCAGGGCACTTTGAGGGTTAAAGTGTTCTGCCGAATCCGGTCCCCCTGCGGATTGTCCCCCTGTGCCGCCTGTGATCAGGACTCGGCTGTCTGATAAGACGGTCGCGGTGTGGTTGCTTCGGGGGATACGGAGTGTGTCCATTAAATTTGAAAAGAAACCGGTTGCGGGGGTATAGGTTTCGGCCAAAGACAAAACGCCCGTTTCATTTTCGCCGGAAATCAGGAGATGGCTTTCATCCGCCAAAACAGAGTCGGACTGCCCTGAACGGGGAGTGTTCATTTGTGCAGCCAAAGGAGTAAACTGGAGCGAAGTCGGGTCCAGGATTTCGGCAGAGGCGAGAGGGCCTGCACTGTCTTTTCCTCCAGCAATCAGTATCCCGCCGTTTTGAAGGAGGGCTGCGCTGTGATCGGATCGGGTTTGCCCAAGATCACCCAAGGGGATAACGCCCGAGATGCTCAAGGTAATGTAACTGTCCGGCGCGCTACTAAGCCGGACTTCAAGCGTGTGTGGGCCGGGATTCAGAGTGAGTGGCTGATCAATCACCGCGACCGTTTTGGAAAAATCGCCCGGAGAAGCGACTTCAACCCCGTCGACAAAGACCTGACCACTGGAAACGGCATCTTCAATCGCAACACGTTTGCTCCCGTTGGGGTCGCCGTTGACGATAGTGAGGATAAATTGATCATTAAAGTAAGCTGGGATGGAAAAAGAGCGGTTGTAGACAGTGGTCGGGCCATTTTGCCGTACAAAAACTTCGGGAGGATAGACCTCTCTGAGCTGATCTGCCGAGAAAGCGAGGTTTTGAAAGGTCAGGAGCACCAGAAATAGAAGCAAGGCCCAGAATCGTTTAAAAGGTGGTCGGTGCATAAATCCGCAATCCTTTTAGAAATAACAGTTTTAAATAGACGCTTCTTTGGATCAATTAAGACCCGTAGGAGATATTTATGTTACGAATTTTCAAGCATACTTCTTTTTCTTGGAATGTCAAGAGATGTGTCGAAAATATAACCCTGATGGACACAAACGAATTGCATTTGAAAGCTTGGATTAATGGAGAGACTTCAGAACTGAAGGATACGGGAAGAAAGGACTCTTTCTTCCCTCTTTTTAATAATGGTATCGGCACTGAGCAATAGAAATTGCGTCGTTCTCAACTTTGTAAACCAGCCGATGTTCTCGGTCAATCCGGCGTGACCAATACCCAGACCAGTTATGTCTCAATGGTTCTGGTTCACCCAGCCCCTCGAATGGGTTTCGCTTGATGTCACGAATCAATTTATTGATTCGCTTTAATACTTTTTTGTCGTGCTCCTGCCAATAGAGGTAATCCTCCCATGCTACCGTTGACCAGGATAATTTCATCCTTCTATTAAATCATGCTGAACAGTCTTGCCCGATTCAATTTCAGAAATCGCCTGATTCAACCGTTCTGCATTTTTTGAACTGGCCATCAAATGAGCCGTTTCTTCATAGGACTTAAAATCTTCTAAGGAGATCACCACAGCCGGTTTTCCATTTTGCCGGGTGATTATCACGGGGGTGTGGTCTTCATTGACTTTATCTAAAGTTTTTGCAAGATGGTTTCTGAAGGCCGAGTAACTCATAGTATCCATAACGCTTACCTCATGTTGACTTTTCCCTTATCATTGTACAGGTATCTGTACCTATATTCAAGATCTGGAGTTCATGATTTTATTCTTGAGCGGATGAACGGCCGACAAATTCGACCTTATACTCAGGGCTCAAACTAAAAGACAGGAATCAATGAAAGGTCATACCGTCAGTCAAAACCTATCGAATGCGTTTAAAAACCTCCTATTATTTTGAAGGAATTAAAAACCAAGAATACGAAAAGAATCTGAAAAACGTGCCATAAGCTTCAAAACAGGTCTCGACTAAAACCAGTCCTTCAACCCGCTGAGATGATTTTTAAAAAGAGTACGGCGCGCTCTCGAATCCGTCATTACGGCTCACGACGTACATCCAGGGCATCCCGCAGGCCGTCCCCTAAAAAATTAAAAGCGAGCATGGTGATGAAAATCGCCAATCCGGGAAACAGAATGAGGTGCGGATAAAACTTAAGCGCCTTCCAGCCTTCATTGGCCAAAGTCCCCCAACTGGCGGCTGGCGGGGTCAGCCCCAGGCCAATGAAACTGAGCGTTGATTCCGCCAGGATCGCGGTGGGACTGCGGAAGGTCAAGGTCACAATCAATACACCCAGTGTATTCGGGAGAATATGTTTAAAGAGGATGGTCGCGGGTTTTGCGCCAAACGCACGCGCAGCCTCCACGTAGGAGAATGTTTTTAAGCGCAGGACTTCTCCCCGGATAAGCCGCGCCACGGTAATCCAGCTGACGAGAGTCAGCGCAATGAAGACACCGGCAATGCCCCGGCCGATCAAGACGGTCATGAGAATAATCAAAAGCAGGTCCGGAATGGCATACAACACATCCACGCCCCGCATCATGATGTTGTCCACGCGGCCCCCTGAATAACCCGAAACGGCCCCGTAACACGTCCCGATCAGCAGGGCGGAAAACCCGGTCAGGACGCTCACTGCCATTGAGATGCGTGCCCCGTAAATCAAGCGGGAAAATAAATCCCGCCCCAATTCGTCCGTTCCCATCCAGTGATTCCAGTCAGGCGAGGCAAGGCTGTTTTCTACATTTTGCAAATCATGCGGATACGGAGACAGCCATTCCCCGAATACGGCAACGCCCAGCAACAACAGAATCAAAATCAGGCTGCCAAAGGCCATCCGGTCCTGTTTAAATTTTTTGATGAAGGGGCGGCTGCTCATGACAATTCCACCCGCGGGTTTGCGATGGTATACAAAAGATCCACGATCAAATTTGCCAGCACAATCAGAAAAGCGTATACGAGGGTCACACCCATAATCAGCGGGTAATCCCGGTTGCTGACCGCGGTGATAAAAAATTTTCCCATGCCGGGCACGGAAAATATAAATTCAATCACAAAAGACCCGGTGACCAATGTTGCCGTGAGCGGACCTAAAATGGTGATCACCGGGGTGATGGCATTTTTTAAAATATGGCAAAACAGAATACGCCACTCTGAAAATCCCTTCGCCCGTGCGGTCCGAACATAATCATGGTGCATTTCTTCCAAAATACTGGAGCGGACCAGACGGGCAATATAGGCTGCGGGGGCCAGCCCCAGTGCGCCCGCCGGGAGAATCACGCTGCGCGCATCTTCCCACAGCGCTGGTGGCAGGATTTTAAAATGATGGGAAAAAATCAGGATGAACAGCGCACCCAATACAAAATTGGGGATGGAAATGCCCGCGGTGGCCAAGAACAGGCTCAGGCGGTCCCAAAAAGTATGGGCGAAAGCCCCTGAAATCAGCCCCAGCCCCAAACCGCCCAACAGTCCGATCATGAGCGCGACAACACCGAGATGCACTGAAACCGGGAGACTGTCTGCGATGACGTCATTCACGGTGCGTCCCACATATTTGTAAGACGGCCCCAAATCGCCCTGAATCAGCCCTTTTAAATACAACAGGTATTGCATGGGAATCGGCTGATCCAAATGATACTTTGCTTCAATATTGGCCTTGATTTCGGGGGGCAGCTTTTTCTCCCGGTCAAACGGGCCTCCCGGCACAAGGTGCATCAGGGTAAAGGTCAGCGTCGCTACGAGCCACAATACCGGGACGGCCCAGCATAGTCTTCGAATGATAAACCCCGGCATCAGGATTGAACCTTCCTAGTCGATTTTATGCGGGCGTTTTTCAAACGGAGCAAATCCATGGCATTGATCTGCAAACCCTCAAAATCAGGACGAATCAATATATTTTGCGCTGCAAAAAACAATGGAATGATCGGGACATCCTGCTCGGTTAAAATCCGTTGCGCGGCATCGTACAGTTTTTGACGTTTTGAACGATCCGGCTCGGTCGCTCCCTCTGAAATCAGCCGGTCAAAAACCGCGTTGCCCCAGTGGGTATTATTGTTCCCGCTGGTACTGGTGAACAAATTCATAAAGTTATCGGGATCTGGATAATCCGCCCCCCAGCCCAGCCGAAAGACTTGCGGCGTGTCTTCCTTGAGCTGCCTGAGATAAACCTTCCATTCCATATTTTCCAACGAGACCGTAATACCCAGATGTTTCTTCCATTGGGCTTGTATATTTTGGGCAATGAGGGTATTGGTCGGATCCGTATTATAGGAAAGGGTGATCGGCGGCACATCCGATGCGCGCCGATAGCCTGCCTCGCGCATCAGCTGACGCGCTTTTTCTGGATCAAAACCCAGCCCCACATTGGGATTATGGGCAAACATCCCGGCCGGAATCCAGGACGTTGCGGGCAGCTCTCCGCCTTTTAAAATTCGGGGAATTTCTGTGCGGTCAATGGCCATTGAAAAGGCACGGCGCATGCGGACATCATCAAAGGGAGATTTTGTCACATTGAAACCATAATAGTACCCTCTTAAAAAAGGCGCCCTCAAATAATCGGGGTGGTCTTGATATTTCGGAATGGCGATCGGCGGAAGTGACACCCGGTCGAGATCCCCTGTTTCATACAGCGTCAGCGCCGTGGTTTCTTCGGAAACCACATAAAAAATCACAGCATCCAGAGCGGGGCGGCCTTCATAATAGGTTTCATTCGCAATGAGCGTCAGACGGTACTCGTGGTGCCAACCCTTTAGCAGAAATGGACCGTTGGTGACAAGATTTTCGGGGTCTGTCCAATGATCTCCATGGGTTTCGATTAGGTCTTTACGCTGCGGATAAGTGGCGGTGAATGTCGTAATGGAGGGGAAATAAACGGCTTTTTTCTTTAGTTTTACCTCTAAGGTCGTCGTATCGAGCGCCTTGACACCGACCCGGCTTGCGTCGTTAATCACGCCGGCGTTAAATTCGGCCGCATGTTCAACATCAAATAGAAAATAGGCATATTCAGAAGCCGTTTCAGGGTGGAGCAGACGTTTCCAG
Organism: Nitrospiria bacterium; assembly: GCA_945787655.1. GTDB lineage: Bacteria > Nitrospirota > Nitrospiria > SBBL01 > JAADHI01 > JAADHI01. Next base: position 9,947 of record CALZIJ010000041.1, read on the forward strand.
GCATACTCAAAATCATGCGCTGTCACGGCTTTTCCATCACTCCAATGCACATCCTCTCTTAAATGAAACACATAGGTTTTCCCATCCTCGGAAACATCCCATTTTTTGGCAACGGCTGGGATCGGCTGTAGGGCATCATCATATTGCGCAAGCCCTTCCATCAAGTTTTCAATGACGCGAATGGAAACATTATCAGTCGCCAGGGACCAGTCCAGCGTCGGCGGCTCTGAGGCCAGGTGCATCCGAAATACGGCAGAATCTTTAAGGGGATCTCCCTGAATACGGCCAAGCGTCACGGCCAGAATCACCATCAATGATAATACGGCCACGAGGGATTTTTTCATCTTTGGACTCATATTTCGAAATGATAGGTTTTTTTACGATAAACGTCAAAACGTACAGAAAAACACACAGCCCTGGCTTCCATACGATTCACAATGAATCTAAATGATTTACAAAAATAATATTGTTTGTTTTTTTAATGACCCGATTCCGAAAACCCGCCTTGGGGAAAGCACCTTCATCTTGCTGACACCATGAAAACATGGTAGTATCTTCTCCAAAATGTACAGGGTACTCCATTATTTATGTTTCAAATCATTTTAGGACAAGGCAAGTATGGGTTCTGTCCCAGTTAAGAAAAAACCAACACCTAAAAAACCCGTTTCCACTAAAACGGCACTTCTGGAAAAAACCAGAGATCTCGAACTGCTTCAGCGGATTACAGATTCCATTTCTTCTAATCTTGAACTCGATATCGTCCTGAAAGAAATTGTGGCTCTCGTCGTTGAAAAAACCAATGCCGACGCCTGCTTGATCTATTTGATTAATGAGCATAAAGATGCCCTCGTGCTGCAAGCCTCTAAAATTCCCCATCCCAAGTTGATCGGGCAAATCCGCGTGGAAATGGGTGAAGGCATTACCGGCTGGGTTGCACGCGAAAAACGTCAAGTCTCGATTGCAGAAAATGCCTGGGAAGACCCCAGGTTCAAATCCTTTCAACACCTTCCGGAAGATGCCTACGAAGCCTTTCTTTCCGTCCCTATTTTCAGTAAGGGAGACATTATCGGTGTCTTGAATATTCAATATGAAAAACCGCATATTCACACCAACGGCGAAGTGGCCTTACTGTCCACCATCAGCCAGCAAGTCGGTAATGCGATCGGTAATGCACGGCTTTATGATGAAATGAAAAAAAAGGCGATGCAAATCGATACCCTTTCACGCATGAGCAGTACTGTTACCTCCGATCGATATATCGAAGAAATTCTTAACCTGATCGTGTCCATGACAGCCGGAATGATGAATTCCATGATCTGCTCCATTATGCTGCTCGATAAAAAACAGGGGGAACTCAAAATTGTTGCCACACAAAGCCTGAGCGAGGAATACCGTCGTAAAGCCAATGTGAAAGTGGGTGAGAGCATTTCAGGTAAAACGGTGATAGAGAAAAAACCCATTACGGTACTGGATGTCACCACAGACCCCCTTTACCGCTTTTCAACCCTGGCCAAAAAAGAGCGGATTGTATCGCTGCTCTCCGTGCCAATGATGATTAAAAATCAGGTTGTCGGGGTTTTAAACAGTTATACTTCTGAAAAACATGATTTCACGAAAGAAGAAATCAATCTCATGCAGGTTGTGGCCAACCAGGCCGCAGTGGCGATGGAAAATACCACGCTGTCCAAACAATCCTCGGCTTTACAGGAAGCACTTGAAACAAGAAAAGCAGTAGAACGTGCTAAAGGTATTTTAATGAAGCAGGGGAAAATCTCGGAAGAAGAAGCCTTTCGACTCATTCAACGGCAAAGCATGAACAATCGAAAAACGATGCGCGAGGTTGCAGAAGCCGTCATTTTGACTTCGAAAATAAGCCGACTATGAGCGGAAGACCCAAAACACTTACCCCATTGATCACACCGTCTTTATTAGGAAATTCATGACACAATCCCGAAACAAAGCGCATCTCATTTGGCTTGATCTAGAAATGACCGGGCTGGACCCCAACCGTCACACCATCGTTGAAATTGCGACCATTATCACAGACAGTCATTTGAATATTCTGGAAGAAGGCCCCGTACTGGCCATACACCAGGACAAAGAAACGATGAAAAACATGGAAAAATGGAGCCGGGAAACACATAAAAAATCCGGCCTTTTTCAGCGCATCGAAGAATCAACTGTCTTGATGGAAGAAGCAGAAAAACAGACACTCAGTTTTGTTTCACGATACTGCGCTGAAAAAAAATCGCCCTTATGCGGAAATTCCATCGGCCACGACCGGCGGTTTCTGGAACGGTATATGCCCACCTTTTTTGACTACTTACATTACCGGAATGTGGACGTGAGCACCATCAAGGAACTCGTGAAACGCTGGTATCCCTCAGGCATCAAACCCCCTCAAAAAGCAGGAACCCATCTCGCCTTGAATGATATTCGAGAGTCGATCGCAGAGTTGCAATTTTACCGGGATACTTACTTTATAAAGTAAGTATCCTCACAGTGCCGGAGGGTTTTTTAGACTTAATCTTCGGTTTCGACTGCTAAAATCCGCTCATCCTTTTTATAAAAAAGGACAGCGTCATCAACACATGCATCTTCAATCTGAACAGAGACTTCCCGCCATTCCCCTGTTGTATGCGGCTCTTTTACTGTATGTGTACAAGGCACATCGCCTGTTTTCTGACAATCAGCCGCGATAAACCCTTTGGGCTGTTCAATTTTGCTCCAGGCCTCGTTGCCCAAGGTGCCAGAAACATCCAGTTCCAAATAAATCTTTTTCAAAACAGCCTCCTCAAAAAATTCCACAGCGCAATGTACAAGTTTTTAATTCTCCATTCAAGAAAAAACAGCTTTTTTTCAAGAAAATAACCGAAGTTGTTCCGACCGGGCCGGTTTAAAATGTTGCGTCGAGAGCAGAGGTACACGGTGCTGTATCCCTGCTTTCCTGCACGACAAAACAAAGAGATCGCGCACCTGCTTCGCATACGGGCCTTTCCCCTGCATTCTTGAAAAAAATTGGCTGTCATTGAGCTCCCCGCCCCGCATTTGGCGCACAAGATTCAACACCTTGGATTTTCTTTCCGGGAAATGCCGCGTCAGCCAATTTTCAAAAATCGTCGCTACTGTGAGCGGAAGGCGAAGCGGCACCATTCCGGCAAACACCGCGCCCGCGTTTGCCGAAGCGTTCAAAATGTCAGGAACCTCTCGATCATTCAAACCCGGAATCACCGGCGCCACCATAACCCCCGACGGGATTCCCGCCTGATTCAGCCGTCGCAAGGCTTCCAAGCGTTTCTCCGGCCGGGAGGCCCTCGGCTCCAGTTTCTGATGCAGTTCGTTATCGAGTGTTGTGATGGAGATCATCACCACCACCGCATCATATCCTGCCAGTTGTTCCAATAAATCCATATCACGGAGTACCCCGCTGCTTTTCGTGATGATGGCCACTGGATTTCGAAATGAAAGTAACACCTCAATACATCGGCGCGTCAAAAGAAACCGCTTTTCTACTATTTGATAAGGATCCGTCACACCGCTCATGGCCAAAACCTTCGGACGCCAGCGGCGGCTGGATAACGCTTTTTGTAATAAGGCCGGAGCATTCTCTTTTACAATTATTTTTGTCTCAAAATCGAGCCCGGCGGAATACCCCACGTATTCATGCGTTGGACGGGCATAACAATAGACACAGCCCTGTTCACATCCCCGGTAAACGTTGATTCCGGCATCAAAACCGATATCCGGACTGTCATTCTTAGTAATAATGCTTTTGGCATTCTCCCGAATAAACTGCGTCTTCGAGTCAGATTTCTCCCAATCCAAAACGAGGCTATCCCGGCGTTGTGTTTCAAAACGGTTCGGTGGATTGTGTGCAGCACCCCGGCCCTTTATGGTTTGATATTCAGACATCGTTTCGCTTGTCCCGTGAAAACCGTTTTACAGCGGACTTAAAATAGGACAGCCGCTCACCATAAAGCCTGTCGCTGTCTATTTCTGAAAGGGCCAAAGGCATCCTGTAACACCAGTTTTCAGAGCCAACAGTACCTGGCACATTAACCCGCTGATCATCACACAGGATATCCTGAAGCGGAAAGATCACAATCCCCGCCCCTGAAGACAACATTAAATCAATGATCGCTTCCTGAAGTGAGGGATTATATGGAGCACCGGCGGACAATCCCACGGGGTGATTCAACAGGTCTAAAAAACATATCCGCTCTTCACTGGAAAGCCTGTTCCACCATTCTGACAAGGTTGCGTTATCGTGTGTGCCTGTTGTGGCCATCGAAAGAAACGGATAGTCCACGGGGTGACGATAATCGTCTCCTTCTTTTTCCCAACGTAAAACCTTATGCCCCGCAATATGAAAACGGATCAGTGTTTTTCTGACAAAATCCGGCACACAACCCAAATCTTCCGCGACGGGGATACAGTCGCCCAGCTCGGATAAAATGACTTTAAGCAAACATGCTCCACGCGCAATCTGCGCACCTTCATCACCGGGCTCAAAATAGGGCTGTTCTCCTTTTGGCATGACCCAAACGCGAAAAAACCCCACAACATGGTCCAGACGAAGCAAATCAAAATATTGGCTTGCTTCCTTGATTCGACGACGCCACCAGTTAAAATGATCCTGCTCCATAGCCTCCCAAAGAAAAACCGGCAAGCCCCAGTCCTGTCCATCGGCATTAAAATCATCCGGTGGTGCCCCAATCGAGATGTCCTGATCAAAAAGTGACGGATTGCACCACACATCCGCGCTGTCCCGGCTGACCAGAAAAGGCAAATCCCCCATGAGCTTCACACCGGTTTTCAGCGCATGCGCTCGTACCTGGGACCACTGCGACCACAAAACCCACTGGACATACTGGATAAAAAGAATCTGGTCTGAATGCTTTTGGGCAAAATCGGACAAGGCTTCCTTATTTCTGTGTTGATATGCTTCAGGCCACGCATGCCAATGACTCCAGTGATGGTGCTGCTTCAACTGCCAAAACAGGGCATAGTCTTGCAGCCATGCAGAATGCCGGTCCATGAAGCGCTGAAACGAGATGGCAGATCGGTTGTTTTGATTTCTCCATATTTCTTCCTTAAATTGTTTAAACGCCGCTTGGAGGACGGCATATTTAAATGCCCGAATGGGTTTAACATCTACGGTATCTTTTTCCCGCCATTTTAAAAGCCTGGTATGGACGGATGGTTTTTCAAGATAATCCGCGACCTGAGCGTCGACTTTAAAACCTTCTGTTTCAACGATTGAAAGATACACCGGGTCTATGGCAAAACTGCTCAAGGCCTGATACGGACTCGTTTCTTCCGGCTCGGTTTCATAGATGGGCAGGATTTGAATCAAGCGGATGCCGTGGTTTTTCACCCAGTCAATAAACGGGATCAAATCCAGTATTTCACCGACACCAGCGTTCTGTTTCGTTCGTATGGAAAACAGCGGCACCATAATACCCGCGATTTTTTGAGAGATAAAACCGGGCCGGGGGATAAACGGGGTTGTCTCCTTTTTCATGCCGACAACTTTACCACCTTTTTGAAAGAATGAATACGACCACTCCCCTATTGAAAACAAAATTCGCTCCCGATATAATCCGACCCATGCCTAAAATTATTCCCGGCTTTTATGCAGAAACGCTGAACAGACGAAAATTTATACAGATTTCAAGTGCCGGCATTGCCACTACCCTTTTTGCCAAACGCGGGGAAGCCGCTTCTTTTTTCATGAAACGCTTCTTGGCCCTGCCTGCAAAAAACACCCCTTTTATTACCCCGACAGAAGAGTTTTACATCGTGCAATATTCCGGGCCGCAAACAGTCGATGTGGATCGTTGGTCCCTCCAGATCACAGGAAAAGTCAAAAAACCCCTACGCCTGACCTATGAAGATATTCTGAAACGCCCGGCAGTGGAGCGCATGGTCACCCTGACCTGCATCGATAACGAGGTCGCCGGAGACCTGATCAGCAATGCCGTCTGGAAAGGCATCGAACTCAAAGACTTGCTGGAAGAAGCGGGGCCGCATAAGAAAGTAATGGACGTCGCCATGTTCGGGGCCGACGATTATTCCGACAGCATTACCTTTGAACGCGCTACCCAATACGATGTTTTTTTAGCCTATGAAATGAACGGAGAACCGCTCAACAAGGATCACGGCTTCCCGCTTCGTGCCGTCGTTCCCGGATTATTCGGGATTAAAAATGTAAAATGGCTGACCAAACTCGAACTCACAGATTATGATTACAAAGGGTATTGGCAAAAAAAGAGCTGGACCGATACCGGCACAATCAAAGTCAGCTCCAGAATTGATGATCCCGGCCCCTACAATACCATTCAAAAAGGCCATGTTTTTCGGGGAATCGCTTTTTCCGGTTTTAACGGCATCGGCATGGTTGAAATCTCTTTTGACAACGCAGAAACCTGGAGAAGGGTCAAACTTGAACCCACCCCCTCTCCCTATTCCTGGGTGCATTGGTTTTATGAATGGGAGGACGCCGAACCAGGAGACTACCGGATTTATGTCCGGGCCACAGACAAAATCGGCCGCACGCAAACATCCTTCATCGCCAGCGCTTTTCCCGACGGCACATCCGGCTTGCACTCTGTCGTGGCTTTTGTCGATTAAGCCGCCCGGCCTATCCTCTCTTTTTTACATCACTTCCCGGCGATCGAGACAAAAAAAAGCCGCCCCGAAATAATCGGGACGGCTTAAAAAAAAACAAAATCCGGGACTAATTCATTTCATTCGCGTGTTTTACGCCTTCCCGGGCATGTGCCATTGCATCTTTACCATGATCCATTAACACACCATTATGGCCCTGCATTCCATGATCTACAGCCGCTTTCGCGTGAGAGATTGCCTCTTTGATATGGTCCATGGCTTCTGGCCCGTGCATTTTAGTCGCCTTGCTCGCATCTGAAGCACTAATGCCTTCCTGCCCATGTTTCAGGCATTCTTCCGCTTCATGAATCATCTTTTTAAAATGCTTAACGGCAACACTACTATGGCCCTGTCCTCCGTGATCAAGGCCTGATTCTCCAGCCGCAATCATTTCATTACAGTGTTTTTTTGCGACTTTAACATGCATTCCAGATCCCGCAAAACTGATTCCAGACAGTGCAAAAAAGGAGACCGCCGTGGCAATAACATACAGATTTAAACGCATCGTTCCTCCTATTGTTCTCGTTAATATAAAGGTTGTCTTGAAAATCATCGAGCCGAAATCCTGATACAAGCACTTTGAATTAGAATTAGTAGCATTTTGATCTTGCACTGTCAAGCACCACTGGCTTATGATCGGCCCTAGCGGTATCATTTTATTTCCAGCCGTTATAACATTCTATAGAGGTCTGCATGAGTACAGAAACAGCCATACCGGTTGAAATCGAAGCCCTCAAAAAAACCGGGCTTCGCATTCGCTGGGTCGATAAACACGAAGCGGTCTACCCCTACCCTGCATTGCGTGAAAGCTGTCAATGTGCTTCCTGCGTCGATGAGTGGAGCGGGGTAAAAAAAATATCCCGTTCTCAAATTCCGGAAGATATCCACACCACCTCGATCGAGGCAAAAGGGCGATACGCGATTTCAATCCACTGGTCGGATGGACATGATACCGGGATATACCCTTTTGATTATTTACGAAAAATTTGTCCCTGCGCCGCCTGCACCAAAAATTAGTCCGCTTCCGGTTTCTCCAATGATTTGGCGCATCGAAATCCATTATCGGGACCGGAACGGTTCGGCCGGTTGTAATTTCGAAAAGTCACCTGTCCAAACATTTCATTCGCAAAATGACGGTCGGTGTTAAAAGACCCGCCCCGGACCACTTTTTGAAAAATGCCATAATCAGGTGATGTGTAGGTATTACCCGGATAGGCGCGATACCAGGTGTCTGTCCATTCCGAAACATTTCCTGCCATATCAAAAACGCCATAGGGGCTTCTGTCTTCAGGAAAACTGCCCACAGGTTTCGGCTGAGCGCCGGTATTGGATTTATCAGGATCAAAACGATTCCCCCAGGGATAGGCCCGACCATCCACACCTCTTGCGGCCTTTTCCCATTCCGCTTCTGTCGGCAGCCGCTTTCCAAGAAAGCGGCAATAACTATCCGCATCCGTCCAGCTCACATGGGTGACAGGGATATCCGATGACCGATTGGGCAGAATATGCTGCTCGTCAAACTTGAGATAATCGCCGTAAGTCACTTCATATCGATCGATATAAAAACCGGGCAAAATGACCCGATGTTTCGGTCGGGCATCCTTCTGTCCCCAGGGACTGTCCTCTGGAAGTTCGTCCAGACCCATCCAGAATGGTCCTTTAGGAATGTGCACCATACCTTCAGGTAAAGCATTTTCTGCCGGGAATGCCTCAAAAGACATCCCGCCCATAAAAAGAAAACCAATGATCAAAAGGAATTTCAAAATCCGAAGAGAACGGGCCATCACGAACATGGCGTTATTGTAGGAATGGCGGCGGGCGATGTCAATCACAAGCCAATATGGCACGGCCTTTACAGTCCAAAAGTCCCATCGTATAATTTATATATCTGTTCGATTTGAGGCACCCTATGGAAACCCATTCTTTTCCTGCTTATGGCGACCCGGCCATTGACACCTTGCTTGCTTCCTACGTACAAAACAACCGCGCTGCGAAGACTTATCTCGCAATGAGCGGAAAATTTCCCTGGCCCGTGGCCATCGACCATATTGCCTTGCGTTGTTTTGACGTTGAAGCGCGTGCGGATCCATTCTTAAAACAGGGGTATGTTTTTGAAAATGAACGTGTGGAATACCCGGATCAGGGATGGTGGGCCAATATTTACCGCAGGCCCGGATTCCCGGTGCTCTTTGTGGATCAAGCTTATGATGATACGCGCGGGAAGAAAAGTATCATACCTGAATGGGTGCGGCGTTTTGGCGACCAAAACCTGCACCATGCCGCCGTCCTTGTTGATGACATTGAACGGGCCGTTTCGGTCATGAAAAACCAGGGCGTCTCTTTTTCAGGGAAGATTGTGGGCCAGCCGGGCTCACGGCTTCGGCAAATCTTCACTGCCGCTGAAGTCAGAGAAGAGTCAGCCTATACCGTTCTTGAATTAACAGAACGAAACCATTATTCAGGGTTTTATCCTGAACAGGCCGATGCGCTCATGCAGTCTTCAACCCAAAAAGCCACGGACTGACCCTTTCGCTTCACAAAACCGGCTGCCATTTTCCCTTCAGAGATAAGTTCTACTCAAAACAGGTATTCTTGACCATTTTGAAATATAGCGGTAAAGTATTCAACTGAACGATAAATCACCTTAAAAAGATTAATATAATGAGTCAGTTAGGTAAAAAATCAAGATTTTCAGGCTCTCCAGATACACTCATCGCTTTTAAAACCAGGAGGAATCAAATGCCCTCGAATTTAAAACAAGTCAAGTGGGTACAGTTGTTTTTCGCCATTGCCTTTTTCGGAACGGTATCAATCGGTCACGCGCAAGAAAGGCTCCAGGTCCGGGGGTATGGAAATACCCATTTCATGGATCACTCCGGCGCACCCGACCTTGTAGATAACCCCAGCATTGCATCCACGGAAATCGAAGCCGCCAATAACGGACATGAATACACCGCAAATTATGCGTACGTCGATATTCAAGCCACTAATTATTTGAATATCCGGGCGGGGAAAATTCTTGTGCCTTTTCTTTCCTATAACGAGAACAAACCCAACTTCAAACAAAACCTGATGAGTCAGCCTTTTACGGCCTTTGGCATCGCGCCGGTCATCGGCACGCCCTTCGTCATCCACGGCTTTGGCTGGTCTGATGCGGGAGTCGTGGTCAACCTTTGCTGTCTCGGCGCGGACATCGGCTTCCTCGATTTGAAAGTGGCGATGATCAACGGACTGGGTTCGAATTCCGATGTGCTCGATGATAATTTCGTCCACCTTCAGAGCGGACCCACTGTTCGTCCCAGAGACGGCCTTATTCAAAATGAGGAAACCAACGAACTCAAAGACAACAATAACAACAAGGCCATAACCGCAAAACTCACCTATAAAGCCGCCGGTCTGCCCCTGGATATGGGCATTTCCTGGTATCAGGGCAAATGGGACAGGGCGTCCTCAAAAGATCTCAAGATGGCGGGCGCCCACCTTAACTGGCTGGGGGAAACCTGGACCCTGAAGGGAGAATACGTCCGGGCCCATGTGGAACAAACCGCCGGCACCAATGTTGTCGCCGATGCGGGCTTTACCGGTCCTCCCCCTATTAATAATAGTACCGGCAACTACGACATGCAGGCCTGGTATGTGGAAGGGTCTGTCATCGTTGTCAGGTGGCAGGAAGAAAAATTTTTTCGTTTGGTGACACGGTATGACGATCTGGATACCAATGACAAAGCCGGATTTAATCCCTGGGACCGCTCCCGCATTACGGCAGGTTTTGAATGGCAATTCGCCTTGAATACAAGGTTCCGTTATGAGTGGCAGCGGCACGAAATCGATGATTTCGAGAGCGCTCCGCTCCCCTATAGAAATTCAGGAGGAGAAGAAACGATCAAGATGCACATGGCATCACTCATTTTTTCATTCTAATATCGGATTGTGACGATAACCTTCCTGTAAAAATAGGAGATGTAATCATGATGGCATTCAACCGTCAAACAACAAAATGGATTTTAACCATGTTCCTAGGGGTTTTTATATTGATTTTGAGCACCACAGAAACACGGGCCGCCACCGATGTTTTTGTGGTGTATAACGGAGACAACACCGCAGAAAAAGATAAAATCATGAACGCCCTTCCCAAAAAGATTTCGGCAAAAGCCTATAATGTGGATTTTCTGGCTTTTACCGATTATTCAGGTCGAAACAAGGCGCTCGCCCGCATGAACCAGTCCAAAATGATTATTATTCTCCGCGATACGCCGATGAAAATTCTCAAGGGGGCCAGGGTCAGGACCGATTTGCTGATTGCAAAATCGGCTCAGGAAACCGTCCGGTCATCCAAATGGACATTGTATATCGTGGGCAATAATGCCAACCTGAAGACATTTGGTCCGGGGCTTGCCCAAAAACAGGTGTCCAAATCCTCAGATTTAGGCACAGCAAGGGATCTTCGCATGTTGGACCTGCTCGTCGTGGATGAGCAAGCCATCTCACTTCAAGATGTGATTTCACACGTGGCGGGAAGAACTGTTCGATAAGCCTGGACACACAAAAAAAGCCGCTCCGAGAAGATCACGGAGCAGCTTTTTTTGTCCGTGTTACTGCTCAACCCGAATAATCGTCTCAGGCGGCAACAATGTCATCAAGTCCTGAAATGCTGCGTTCAGATAGGTCTTTTCTTTAGATTCCAGAGTCAGTAAAATCTTGTAGTCCCTCTTTTTGGTTGACGGATACGACCCCAGTTGGAGTTCAGGAAAGCGCATTAATGTTTCCTCCAGAAAACCGGCGACCTGACTTTCCCCGGCAGAAAGATAGAGCCTCACAAGATAAAACGGCGCTTCACGAAAGCGCTCTTTCACGGCATTAAACTTTCTCACCACCAATTCAGGAATACCCGGAAAAATATAAATCTGCTCAAAGTGGAGCACAGGGACGCGAAGTGCTTCAGAATAAATCAATTCTGTGCCTTCCGGCACATCAGTCATTTTTAATTGCGCCTCGTTTGGCGCGTTCCCGGTCTCTTTTTTCATGAGGGCCACCAGGCTTTGATGGCGGACAACGGGCCTGCCCAGCCCCAGCGCAATCCCTGCCATCGTGACATCGTCGTGCGTTGGGCCGATCCCGCCGCAGGTAAAAATCAGGTCGTATTTTTTCCGATAGTCAGCCACGGTCTCGGCGATCGTTTCCACATCATCAGGAATCACTGTGATGCGCGAAACGGAAACGCCAAGGGTCCGGAGTTCCCGGCTTAAAAAGGACGAGTTGGTATCAATCACTTTTCCGGAAAGGACTTCATTGCCAATAATCACAATCGCAGCATTTTTTCCGCTCATTTTTTTTAACTCCTGATCCGTTTCCAGGTGAAATAAACCCGTTGCACTGTTATCGACGTGAAGAACAAGCCTGACCTTCCCGGCAGGCAAAAAAACAGGATATCGCTTTTTGATCTTTTCATCTCACCCCGACTCAGGCCATGTTGATTGATAAAATCAGACTATAATAAAACCATATTCTGCGAAGGCTTCATCATCGGAAAAACCAGCTCAAAGAGGAACGTTGGGGAAACAGAGGATTTAAAGACTGAGGAAAACCGCAACGGTTTTTTTAAATTATATTTCGTAATCAACAACACGGCGGTCGGCACAAACCGCCTTCACAAAAGGAATCACGGCTTGATGTTCAGGGTGGGCCTGGTAGGTTTTCAACGCCTCCCAGTTTTCCAGCTCGGAATAGAGCACCACGTCCCCGGCCCCGGAAGCCGGACGTTCATTGAAACCGACCTCAATGTTGAGCAGGCCCGGAATTTTTTCAAGAAGCGCTTCCAATTTTATTCTAAGCTGCCGGGCGTTTTCCGGAGCATCATTTCCCAGCGCTTCTTCATGAAGCTGCCACATCACAATATGCTTAACCATCTTGCCGTTCCTTATTTAGACGAATCTTTAATAATGCCGATCAAAACCCGGCCCCGCTTTTTTGTATCAACGGGAATCTTCAAGATCAGGACTTGTCCTCCTGATCTTCTTCCTGAAGATCATCTTCCACTTTTTTAAGCGGCCCGCCGCAATGTTCACAGGACTCCCGGTCATATTTATTGAGTTTATTACAGTCTGCGCATCTTTTTGATTCTAAACCCGGAAGAGGGCTTTTTAAGGCCGGGAGTGCAAAAAAAACAGCACACAACGCGATCAGTGAAAAGAGAATTACCAGAGCAACAGGGCTGCCAAATGTCATTTTAAAATATTCTCCTAAGTGACTCTTGGGCGAATCATATCGACAAAATGTCCCAATGTATCCAGAATAACTTCGAGATTTTCTCTTGCGGGAGCGGGACTCCCCGGTAAATTGATAATCAAGGTCTCTCCTCGAATCCCGGCAATAGCACGGGAAATCACAGCCTTTTTAGTGCTTTTTCTAAAAACCTCCAGACGCATCACATCCGAAATGGCCGGAACTTCCCGGTCAATGACCGCCTGAGTCGCATCCGGCGTCCGGTCTTGTTTTCCCAGGCCTGATCCTCCGGCGGTAAGAATTACATCAGTTTTAAGCGCATCTGCCCAGGAAATCAACCGCTTTTCGATATTTTCCTGATCGGCGTCAATCACTTCGGTAACCGTCACCATTCCGCCGGCATCACCAATCATTTTTTTCAAATCATTCGTGACCCGGTCTTCTCCAGGAAGAATCCCCTTTTCCTTCACCGACAGAATGCCTACCGTCCAGCCCATATTCATTGCCTCCACATATCAACGATGTCCTTACTATAAACCAGAATGCCCTAAAATCCAACAGGAACACTTTCAATAATAAGAGCCGAACCAGCACACTCCTGCCTTGAATAGATCTTATGATCGTGGTATGTATTTGTTCTGCAAGCGACGCTGATATAGAATTTAAAAATACACTTGAAGGAGGCCGTGTGGCAAACAGTGATAATCCGGTTTCAGATGCCCGAACCCGCTTTTTAAATGCCTTTGAAAAAAGCAATCTTCCTGTTGAGACACTTCCACTGCTTAAAGCCCGAGGGCGGATATTGGGAGAAGACTTGTCAACGCTCCGGGATGACCCGCCGTACAATCGCTCCATCATGGAAGGATACGTGGTCTGTACTTCAGACGTGGCCCAGGCTTCGGACGAAAACCCGGTCTCGCTTGAAGTCTCCGGAGAAATCAAAGTCGGACAGGATTCGGCCGAAGGCCTTGCTCCGGGGAAAGCCCTGGCGGTCACCACGGGAAGTTACATCCCGGGAGGAGATTATGCCGTTTTCAGGGCCTGGGATGTGAAAAACACCGGAAATCAGATTCAGATAACCCAAGCCGCGAAACGCCACAACAATATAGAAGTCCGAGGAGAAATCCGTCAGCAAGGATCAGATCTCCTCAAAAAAGGGCAGCGCATCACACCGGCTGATATCTTTACATTGGCCAGCCAGGGAATCCTCGAAATTCCTGTCGTTTCTCCGCCAAAAGTCGCACTGTTTTCTTCAGGCAACGAAGTCATCCCGCCGACAGAACCGTTTAAGACCGGGGCGATTTGGGATTGTAACCAATACGGTCTTTCCAGCCTTATCGAAGCCGCGGGTGGAGCGCCGATTTTCCATGGCATTATGAAAGATAATTTATCAGAATTTACAAAAACCCTTAAAAAAGCGCTTGAAACCGCAGACATGGCCGTCATTTCAGGCGGCACCGCCGTGAACGGAGAAGATTTTACAGCTGCACTCGTAAACGCCGCCGGTCAGCCGGGGACTTTGATAAACGGCATTCCCATGCGCTCAGGCAAGCCCATTGTATTGGGCGTCGCCGGTGGGAAACCCATTGTTTGTGTGGCGGGACATCCTCCCGAAGCCGCACGCGGTTTTCATCTTTTTGGGGAAGCTGCCATTGCGCACTTACTGGGAACAGAAGTCACTACGGAGTAACGCCTCATGCAAAGCTGGCAAGAAATGATTGCTGAAGCCAAAAAGGAAATCAGCCTGCTTCAGACAAAAGACGTCAATAACAAATTGCTTCTTGAAGAGGATTTTGTTCTCATCGACTGCCGGGAATCGGAAGAGACGCAAAAGGGCTTCATCCCCAAATCCGTGCCCATTCCGCGCGGCGTGCTCGAAATGACCGTGGAGCGGCACTTCACCGACCGCGAAAAACCCATCGTCATTTATTGCGCAGGCGGAGGACGAAGCGCGCTTGCCGCCCATGCCCTCAAAAAAATGGGCTACACGCATGTCGCTTCTATGGAAGGCGGCTTTAGCCAATGGGAAAAATCCGGTTTTCCCGTCGAAAAATAAAGGACAGTACATTTTTTTGAAAAACGGAAAGATTCATATCGTGGCCATTATCGGCAGTGTGCGGCCCGGCAATTACACCGGCATGGCGCTTGACTTGATTGTGGATGAAATCAGGAAGGGCGGGCAGGCCACCGTGGAAGTCATCGACCCCGCTTCCAACGATTTCCCCTTTCCCGGCGAAAAAACAGCCTCCTCCGATGTCCAAAAACTCCAGAAAGCCGTCTCGGAAGCAACAGGCGTGATTTTATCCACTCCCGAATATCATGGCGGCTACAGCAGTATTATCAAACTGGTGATTGAAAACCTGGGTTTTCCATCCGCGCTTTCCGGCAAACCCGTCGGCCTTTTGGGCGTGGCGGGGGGACAAATCGGCGCGGTGAAATCGCTGGAAAGTTTGCGCGGTATTTGCGCGCACGTGGGGGCCATTGTGCTGCCCGGCGTGGTTTCGGTCGCAGGCGTTGAACGCCTGTTTGACGAAACCGGACGCTGCCTTGAAGAAAGGACGGAACGCAGAATTCGGAAACTCGGACTGAACCTCATCGAATACATTGAAAAATCGGTGTGTCCGGGCCTCTCACTTGAAGAGCGCGTGCGTTCGAAAACATCAACTTCATAGGGAATATTCTTAGGTTCGGAAACAAAAATTGAATCCACGAGAAAAAATACAGCATGAACATGAAAGCGCAGTTATCGATGAGTTTCTTTCTTGCTACAACGAAAAACAACAATCAAAATATATCGTAATTGAAAAACCGGACCCTCCGGAAGCTATAGCTAGAGATGGTGATAATTTTATCTGGATTGAGCACTCTGACATATACAGAGGCCCTGAAGAAGCAAAAGCGGAAAGGTCTTCTGTAACACCAGGAGAAACTCCTTATAAAAGAAAAGAACATCTAA
>CALZIJ010000042.1 GCA_945787655.1 Nitrospiria bacterium
CACCGCTTAATTCAGAAAGCATGTTTTTTATATGCTTATCAATCACTTTTGAAAAAAACGTTTCATGAAACGTTTTAAAAAGTGTTCGATCCCCATAAAGAAAACGAGATTCCAAAAGTGAAGTGGCAATCAGTGTGTCTTGTTTGGCCAGTGAAATCGTCTCGTCAATGGTCCTGACGCTTTGTCCAACCTTGTATCCGAGATCCCATAAGAGTCGAATCAACTCGGAAACCACAGTCTCCACCTCCGAGTCAGTACGGTCCCGCAGCAAAAACATCAAATCAATATCCGAACTGGGGGAAAGTTCCTGCCGACCATACCCGCCAACCGCAATTAATGCGCCGCCCCAGGCTTGGGCAAGCCTGGGTGACAAGGCTTGAAATCCCTTCAGTAAAATATGGTCCGCCAGGTCGGACAGCGCCTTGACGACTTGGGCACCGGTTCCTCCTTGTTGATGAAATTGATGGATTTCATCGTATTTTTGGGAAAAAATCGATTGCAGGGTATCAAAAACCTTTTCTGTTTTTTTTGTCATCAATACTTCCAAAAAATAAACTACAAGAGCATTCGGCCAAACGCTAAACGATTAGCGAGAACTCAAATAGAAACGTCCAATTTGTTTTCGTGTATTTTTCGGGAAAATTGTATCACAGGCAATCGGGTAAATCAGGCTGTAAAAAAACTAGTCCTGATCTCGAGGTGTTTCTTCCAAGGCTTCTTGAGGGTAGCGTGCCCGGAGCGCGTCAATTGCAGACGCTTCATGCAGTTTCACGCCCCGTTGATAGGCCGCCCTAGAAATGAGGTGCGCGCCCACCGGCGCAGTAAGAAAAGCAAAAACGATGGCCAACACCGCTTTGAGGCCCACGGCGCCAAAACCAAGATGAACAAAGGTGGCCATCAGAATAAAAACCAGACCCAGTGTGGTCGCCTTGGACGTGGCATGCATGCGGCAAAAAACATCCGGCATCCGGTACAGGCCGATACAGCCTGTAAGGATAAAAAAGAGGCCGATGAGCAGTAAAATCAGCGTGAGCCATTCACTCGCCAAAGATCCGCCCTCCTTTCCCTAAAAATTTGGCCATCGACACGGTGCCGACAAAACCGAGGATCGAAAGCACTAGAATCGCATCGTAAAAAATGGCATTGCTTTCCTTGATGCAATAAACCGCGATCATAGCGATAATCACCGTCGTGATGGTATCCACCGCCACAACCCGGTCGGGCAGGCTGGGCCCCGCAATCAAACGATAAAAGCATAAAGCCAGCGAAGCAGCCAGCACCAGAAAGGCGATGTTTGCAGCCATGCCGATCATCCGAGAATCTCCTTGGAATATTTTTCGAGCGAATCGTGAATCGATTTTTTGAGGTCTTCGGCATCCTCGATGTGGAGGGCATGGATATACAGGGTCGTCCGATCCTCCGAAATATCCACACTCAGGGTTCCGGGCGTCAGGGTGATGGAATTGGCCAGAAGCGTAATACCCGCATCCGTCTTCACGTCCATTTTATAAGCAATGATGCCCGGCGTCATATTCAGTTTGGGGGACAAGACGATCTTCACCACATCGATGTTCGCCTTCAGCACTTCGTAAAGAAAGACAAGGGTATAGCGAACAATCCTGACAAGATAAACAACATACTCTTTGAAGGAAAGCGTGCGCCGTTCGGCTTTCCGGTCATCCAGTACGCTGCGGTGTAAATAGATAATAATGTAGCCCAGCACTGCCCCGATCACAAACTCCGACACAGTCAACTTCTGCTGAAGCAGGCACCAGATGAATGCCAGGACAAGATTGAGTACCCAATGCGCCCGCATCACATCGCCCCCAAAACGGCTTGAATGTACAGCTCCGGCGTAAAAAGTTGCTGCGAGGCCGCAGTTGTGAGTTGGATAATCGGGTCCGCCGCTATACCCAGAACCAAACACAAGAGGGCCAAAACCCCGACCGGAATCAGCAGTTTGATGGAAGGCCCGCTTTCCGGCGCTTCCTTCTGTTCCAACAAACAGACCTTCTGCCAGGACTGCACCAGATAAAACAAGGTAAACAAGCTCACCACCAAGGCGACCGCCACCGGCGCGTAAAAGGCGCCGTCGAGTCCCGCCTTAATGACCTGGAATTTCATAAAAAACCCGCTTGAAGGCGGGATACCGCCCAAACCCGCCACCGCAATCAGAAAGAAGAGCGTGTACATCGGCGAAATCTTGATCATATTGCCATGCGCCGACATCTCTGTCGTGCCCTTCATCTTTTTCAAAATACCCGCCGCCATAAAGAGTGCGGCCTTGATGATGCCGTGGCTGATAATATAAAAAAGCGCCGCGCCCATGCCCGCCACGCTGAAAAAGCCCACCCCCATGAGAATGTAACCAATCTGGCTGACGCTGCTGTAGGCCAACAAGCGTTTTAAGTCCGTCTGTGCCACCGCGCCCATCGCGCCCATGAACATCGTCACGCAGGCAAGCGTCAGGATAAACACCTGAAAGGTCTCTTGCAGATCCACGAAAATCAAACAAAAGACCCGGATAATGGCATACACGCCAACTTTGATCAAAATGCCCGACAGCATGGCGCTGATGGGCGTCGGTGCGGAGGAGTGCACATCCGGCAGCCAGAAATGCAGAGGCATCATCGCCGCCTTGAGCCCGAAGACCCCGATAAACATCATCGCCACCGCGGCGATCAAGGGATGGCCCGCGTGCGGCTTGATCTTCACCGCCAAATCCGCCATGTTGAGCGTGCCGGCAAAGGCGTAAATACCGCCGACCGCTGCTAAAAACAGGGCCGATGAAAGCAGGCCCATGCTGATCAATTTCAGGCCCGCCTCAACCTGCTTTTTATCCCCAAGCAGGGTCAAGAGGCTGTAAATGGAGATCAGCATGATCTCGAACATCACAAAAAGGTTGAAAATGTCACCAGTTAAAAAAGTGCCGTTTGTGCCCGACCAAAGGAAGAAAAAGATGGGGTGAAACACGCCCCGCTGCCCGTCCTCTTTCAAATAGCCGAAGGAGTAAAACAAGGCACAAACCGAGATGATGGACGCCAGAACCAGCATGATCCCGCTGAGCAAATCGCCCACCAAAATAATACCAAAAGGGGCGGGCCAGCCGCCGAGCCGATAGGTTTGGATACCTTCGCTTTGAATCGTGGACAACAAAATCAGGTCGACGACAAAAACTGAAACCGCCGCCACGACGATCACCACATGGCGGGCCATGGGCACAAAGCGGAACAAGAGCAACAGAATGGCGGCAGTGAGTGGAATTAAAACCGGTAAAACCAACAGATGCGTCATCCGCGCTGCCCCCGTATTTCTTCAATGTTGGCCGTTTTAAGATCCCGGTAGACCCGAAGCGAGAGCACGAGTAAAAAGGCCAAGGCGGCAAAACCGATCACAATCGCGGTGAGAATCAGGGCCTGCGGCAAGGGGTCCACAAAAGGCGCGCCTTCCTCTTTGCCTAAAATGGGAACCTGTCCCGATCCGATCCAACCGGAGGAAATCAAGATCACGTTTGCACCGTGTCCTATCAAGCTCAAGCCCAAAACCAGCTTGAGGATATTTTTTTGAAGCATCAGATAGGTCCCGGCCCCGAACAGCACCCCGATAGCCAACGGCAAGAGCAGCTTCATTTTTCTTCTCCCAAAAGGGTCATCAGCGAGACGCAGACCCCGCACACCACAAGGTAGACGCCGATGTCGTAAATCGCGGCGGAGGCAAACTCCCAATCCTCGTTAATCAAGGGCATGTGCATATGCGTGAACCCGCTTTTTAAAAAAAAGCCGCCCACAAACAAGCCCGCCATGCCCGTCAAAAAAGACAGGGCCAATCCCCCAGAAAACAAAAAATAGAAAAAGCGGCTGCGATTTCGCCAGTCGAAGCGCTCACAGCCGTACGCCAGGTAAATTAAAACCAGCCCCGCCGAAGTCATCAAACCGGCAATGAATCCCCCGCCCGGCAATTGATGCCCGCGCAAGAGCAGGTATACCGAAAAGAGCATCAAAATCGGCGAGACCACCTTGACGATGGATTTGAAGATGATCGAACTCATTTCAAAGTGGCCTCCCGCGTCTTCGTGTTGGTTTTCTTTTTCAGACGCAGCATGGCGTAAATGCCGAGAATAGCAATGGCAAAAACGCAGATCTCAAACAGGGTATCGAAACCCCGGTAATCGACAATGACCACATTCACCACGTTTCGTCCACCCGCCAGTTTTTCGCTGGTTTCCAGATAATATTGCGAGATGGATTGGACCAGGTGACTGTCCATCACCATCAACATGTAAAAACACATGACCACTCCGACCGTGACCGAGAGGCCGATATTGACGGCTTTTGTATTTTGCGTGGCCTTTTCTTCAAAATAGGGCGGCATAAAATAAAACACGAGCAGGATAAGAATGACCGAAACCGCTTCGACGAGATACTGCGTTAAAGCCAAGTCCGGTGCGCCCATCACCACATAGAGAAAGGCCACAAGAAAGCCCGTCATCCCCAGAGACAAAATGGCTGAGATCCGGTTTTTAAACACTGCCGTGGCCGTGGCCGCGCAAATCAAAAATGCCACGGTGAGTCCCTGCACTAATGTCATTTCCGTTTTGAATAATCGGTCGAGCTGTAAGACCCAGCCCTGGGAAACCGAAAACATAAAGACAGAGGCCATCACAAAGGCAATAATGACGAAGAGATAGTGTTTGAGATAACCGCTTTGAAACCACCACAGGCAACGCCGCGTGAGCAGGGGGATGCCTTCCAGAAAGCCCTTGTTGTACACAAAATTTGGACTCAACCAAGGCACGGAGGCCGAGACCTCATCCTGCACCGCATTGATTTTTTTTAATCGCATAAAAATGACCGTGCCCAGCACCACCGTGAAAAAACTCATGATCAGCGGGGTGTTGATCCCGTGCCAGAGACCCAAGTGCAGATCGGCGGGCTGTCCCGTTACGGCTGCTGCCGCCGGTTCGAGCAGCGCATGACTAAAAAGGCCGGGGGTCAGACCGAGCAGGATAACCATGAGCGCCAGGAACACCGGCGAGGCCAAACCCAGCATAGGGGCTTCATGCGGATGATGCGGCGGATGCTCCGGGGCCTTGTAGAAAAACCCCCAGATCAAAAACTTGAAGGAATAGGCAAAGGTAAAAAGGCTGGCCAAGACCGCGACTGTGGGAATCAAAAATGGGACAGGGGCAAAGGGCATGTGGAGCGTCGATTCGTAAAACATCTCCTTGCTGATAAAGCCCCCGAAAATCGGCAAACCCGCCATCGAAAGACAACCGATAACCGCAATTTTATACGAGTGCGGCATCTCCTTTCTCAAGTTCCCCACATAGGTCAAATCCCGCGTCCCGCAGCCATGATCGATAATACCCACCACCATAAACAATGCCGCTTTAAAGGCGGCGTGATTCAGGATGTGCACCACGGCGGCTTCCCCGCTATATTGCGTACCGAAACCCAGCATGGCCATGATCATGCCCAGCTGACTAATCGTCGAATAGGCCAGCAGGGCCTTAAGATCCGTCTGACGAATCGCCAATACGCCCGCGACAACCATCGTGGTAAGACCAAAACCGGCCACCAGCGCCGTCCAAAAGGCCGTGCCGGAAAAGGCAGGAGAGAGCCGGGCCGTTAAAAAAATGCCGGCTTTGACCATCGTCGCCGAATGCAGGTAAGCGCTCACCGGCGTGGGGGCCTCCATCGCATTCGGGAGCCAGATATGAAAGGGAAACTGCGCGGACTTCGTCGCACAACCGAGGAAAATTAAAATAAGTGCGGGCACATACAAGGGGCTGCTTCGGATTGTGTCGCCCATCGTAAGAATTTTTGTAATATCGAAGGTTTCAGTGATTTGGTAAAGCACAATAAAGCCGGCAAGCATGGCGATGCCGCCGAGGCCCGTAATAACCAGGGCCTTGGTCGCACCGTAGCGCGACGCCTCCTTGTGATACCAAAATCCAATCAGGAGAAAGGAACTGATGCTGGTCAATTCCCAAAAGGTAAACAGGCCAAAGAGGTTGTTTGAGAACACCACGCCCAGCATCGCGCCCATGAACATCATGAGATAAAGATAGAATTTGACTTTGTCCTCTTTGTCGGAAAGGTACCAGACAGAATAGATCACCACAAAAAAACCGATACCGGAAATAAGAATACCGAAGAGGATACTCAGGCCGTCCACCAAAAAGGACAACTCGATCCCGTAGGTTTTTACCCATGAAATATTAAAAATTGCAGGGGCACCGCTTTTCAACTCCGGGATCCACGCAATAATCAGGGATAGACAAACGAAGGGGACAAAAGCCACAGCGGATCCGAGCTTTTTACCCACTTGTACTTTTTGAAGCACAGGAGATAAAACAAGGATGAAGAGAGAGGCCGCAAAAGGGAGAAACACTATGGTGAGTATTGCTGTCATGCGAAGAAGATATTGTTTTTCGATCAATCCTTTACGGCAATAATGTCAAAATAGTATGTTACTACTATAACACCCCAATAGGCCTTGTCAATGAAACATTTCGGC
This sequence comes from Nitrospiria bacterium, assembly GCA_945787655.1. GTDB lineage: Bacteria > Nitrospirota > Nitrospiria > SBBL01 > JAADHI01 > JAADHI01. Next base: position 6,520 of record CALZIJ010000042.1, read on the forward strand.
CTAAAAAGATCATATAAGTAAGAATAACGGGAAGATGTTCATAAAAAAGAGGGAGAGATTCAGGGGGCGCCCCGAACCTCTCCCTCTTGAGGTCTTAATCATAACAGCTGTATCTACAGCGCGCTTTCTCCCATCTCTCCGGTCCGAATGCGCACCACTTCGGTAAGTGAAGTCACGAATATTTTTCCGTCACCAATTGACCCGGTTTTTGCGGAGGTGAGCAAGGCTTCAACCACCTTTTCCGCATCCCCGTCACTGACCGCGATTTCGAGTTTGATTTTCGGGACAAATTCAATCGCATATTCCGCACCACGATAATGTTCCTTGTGTCCCTTTTGACGACCAAACCCTTTGACTTCGCTGATCGTCATTCCCACAATTCCAATTTCAGAAAGGGCTTTTTTTACCTCTTCTAACTTGAATGGCTTAATAATCGCCTCTACTTTTTTCATAATTGTCTCCTTATGCCTTTATGGTTTTCATAATGACCAGAACAGAGGTTCTATTGGTTTGTCGTCTGAAACCCATTATAGGCTGCGATCCCGTGTTCATGCATATCCAGGCCTTCCATTTCTTCCTGTTCCGACACACGAACACCCATGGTGCCTTTTAAAGCCAGAAATATTGCGAAGGCCGCAGCAAAACTGGTCGCACCATAAGCAATAACACCCACCAATTGGACCCAGAGTTTATGGTCCGGGTTGGTGCTGAAAATACCGACGGCAAGGGTACCCCAGATACCGCAAACAAGATGAACCGAAAGCGCGCCGACCGGATCATCGATCTTCATTTTATCAAAAAACATCACAGAAAAAACTACGATCACGCCTGCGATCAATCCGATAATAATTGAAGCGGTCACGCTGACCGTATCCGAACCGGCGGTAATGCCCACCAGACCGGCAAGGCTGCCATTTAATATCATTGAAAGGTCCGGTTTTTTCTGTACCGCCCAGGAAGTGACCATCGATGCGATCACCCCGGCTGCCGCGGCCAAACTTGTCGTGACAAAAACAAGGGAGACTGCACCGGGATCAGCCGAAAGCACTGATCCGCCGTTAAAACCAAACCAACCGAGCCAAAGCAAAAAAACACCGACCGTCGCCAAAGGCATGCTGTGTCCAAGAATAGGCCTGATCTGGCCATTTTCATATTTTCCCAATCGAGGCCCCAAGACGATCACACAGGCCAATGCACCCCAACCGCCCACGCCGTGGACCAGGGTAGAGCCTGCAAAATCATAAAAACCCATTTTATCCAACCAGCCGCCGCCCCATTTCCAGGAACCCACAATCGGATAAACAATGGCGACAAAAACCGTTGAAAAAACGAGGAATGAACTCAGCTTGACCCGCTCGGCCACAGCACCTGAAACAATCGTGGCTGCGGTCGCGGCAAACATGGCCTGAAAGATAAAATCAGTATAGTAGGTGTAGTTTCCATCCGCATAACCGATTAATCCGGCATCTCCTGCCGGGAGGCTCAACCCCAACCCCGCAAAACCAATCCATCCGTTAAAATCTCCCGGATACATCAAGTTAAACCCGCAAAGCGCGTAGGTTAATAGTCCGATCGCAACAATGGCTGTATTTTTAAACAGGATGTTGGTGGTGTTTTTAGACCGTGTCAGGCCGGATTCAAGTGCGGCAAAACCGAGATGCATGATGAAAACCAAAAAGGTCGCCACCAGCATCCATGTATTATTTACTGTAAACAGTTCATGCGACACCCCTGCCGCCATGGCGGACTCTGGGGCCATCAAAGAAAGCACCAAGGCAACGGGGAGGGCAAAATAACTGAAAAGTGAAGTCTTTTTCATCTATTTCTCCTTTAGTAATATAAAATCTCATCAGTTAAATACTCCCCATTGAGTGAAAGGTACGCTCATCTTCGAGCAATTTCAGGGTTTTTTATCCCTTTTATAAGAATGAAATAACATTATTTCATTCTTATAAAAAAGCCGCACCCCCCAAGTTCAGGGGGTGCGGAAAAACCAAATCAACAAAATCTAGAACAATGCAACAAACTGAAGTGTTGCCGCATCTGTCTTTTTGGCAGCTGTATCGGGATCATCCTGTCTCCACTCAGCTTTAAGCTTGAGGTTTTCTTCCAAGCTGCAGAGAAAAGCAACAGTCAAGGAAGTGGGTTCAGCAGAAGAACCATCCGTTTCAACTTTGTCGTACCGGAGAGTCAAACCATGTTTGCCGTGTTTCGCATGAAGAGTCACACCCATACCATCCTGCGTCTCATTCTGCACATATTCAAGCGCGTACAATAAGGAATGGTCTGCAGACCCTGCAATCGTTCCTGAAAGCACAATATCAAGAAGACCTTCCAAGGGTTTGAGTGCTGAATCAAGGTAACCTACGGACAAACCTACTTCCGGCATGGGTGTAATCGCAAGCGTCGCACCGAAGGTATTTTCTTCACCAAGGGACTGAGTGGCTGGAGCAGTCGGAGTATTTCCAAAATCCCTCCAGTCATTCGCAAAAATCAAGCTTCCACCAACCATGCTCGTCCCGGCCGAAACCTGAGCACCCGCTAAATTAGAAGGCACCATGTCAAAAAGCTGGCCGTTGGTCACCTGGAGTTTGTCGGGCGCATCCTGCGCTTCAAATCCAACGGGAGAATTGAAGATACCACCAGTCAAGGTCAAGCCCAGTTCTTGTCCGACAGGAAGCATCCAGTCAAACCGCATTTGCTCGACGTCATCCCCTCCGATGTTGTTGGAGGTTCCATTAAAATCAAGATCCAGTCTGACAGAAACCGAACCGACCTTTTTTTCAAAATCAACTTCGGCATAGGGCACACTGAATTGGAGTTCATTACAGTTTGTTGAACTAGCGTTGTTAGATGGATCCTGGCAAGCTTTGGGATTGTCACTGGCTTCGTCAATTATGGACAAATTAATTGCTCCAAACCCGCTTACTTTTAAATCATCGGCATGGCTTAACCCGGCACCGCCGAATACCATGGCCCCCGCCACAAATAAACTAAGAACAGATGTGTTCTTTTTCATTCGATTTTCTCCTTAATCTAGAATTGAGTTGAAATCGGATCTCTATATTTTTTGTCTGGTTTACGCTTTATTAAGTTTCCTATCAACATTCAGCAGACAGCAGACCGCGGCATACTAGCAAAAAACCCCCTATAAAACAAGTAGAAAATCCCGGTTTTTTGAGATCGGATTTCAATCCAATATCCCCCTCTTCATTCCATCTCCTTCTTTGGAGAAAGTTTGTATTTTTTTATTTTATAAGCCACTTGCCGGGGAGTATACCCCAATAGTCTCCCGGCTTTGGCTTGGACCCAGGCACATCGCTCCAGGGCCTCAAGCAACGCTTCTTTTTCAATATCCTGCATCGAATGCGATAAACTGTCCTTCTTTCGCTTCGAATGTGATTTAAAACTCACTTCCTGGATATCATTAAAGTAGGATGACATGCCCTTGGGAATATTTTTTAGTGTAATGACGCCTTCACGGGCAAGGACCACCAAACGCTCTATACAGTTTTCAAGTTCCCGGACATTGCCGGGCCAGTGATATCTCAACAACAGCTCTTTCATTTCTTTGGACAACATGACACTTTTTTGATTCTCATCATTAAACTTTTCCATAAAATGCATGGTCAGCGGCATAATATCTTCCACCCGTTTTCGTAGAGGGGGGACATGAATGGGAATCACACTCAAACGATAGTACAAATCCTGACGGTAACGGCCCTCGGAAATGGCTTTCTCTAAATCACGATGGGTCGCGGCAATCACCCGAACATCAACCGATATCGTTTTTGCCCCGCCAACCCGCTCAAAAGACATCTCCTGAAGCACCCGCAATAACTTGACTTGGACAGACAAGGGGAGATCCCCCACTTCATCGAGAAAGATGGTCCCGCCGTCCGCGAGTTCAAAACGGCCCTTTCTCATTTGAATCGCGCCAGTAAAAGCCCCTTTTTCATGCCCGAACAACTCACTCTCTATCAATGTCTCGGAAAGCGCCGCGCAATTCACTTTGATAAACGCTTTTTTTGCACGCGGGCTGCGTTCGTGAATCAATTTTGCAATTAATTCCTTTCCTGTCCCGCTTTCTCCTCGAATAAGGACTGTCGCCTTACTTTTCCCCACAAGCAGCAAATCATTATAAATTTCCTTCATGATGGGACTCGCCCCAATCAACGCATTGGAGGTTGTGTCATCCAGCATGCATTTGGCCTTCTACAACAAAATTCATGAATATAAACTTTATAAAAATAGACAAAAAAAAACGCCCCCTTCCAAATTGTGAACTTTGGAACAGGACGTCATCGTCCAAACTGGATCAACCCTGATAAATAGTGCTTTTCGATACTACGCTACGCTAAATGGGCCTGTCAAGGGTTAAAACCACAGCCTGCGTGAAACATGCCCCTCTTAAAAATGAATCCTCTTGCCTATTGTTCAGATAAAAATGGATGTAAAAATTGCGCCACCTGTTCCGGTTTCTCCAGTTGCGGCAAGTGCCCGCATTCCGGAAGTTCAACCACTTTGGCATCAGGAATCCGGGATGACAGCCACTGCCAATGTTCAGAAGAAAGCCATCGATCCTCTTTTCCCCAGATAATCAGCACCGATGCGGTAATCGATGACAGACATGCATCAATTTCCTTGATTTTTTTTAGAGAAATGGCTTGCAGAAAACGAAAGAGGTGTTTACGCACGGCAACGGTACGAAAAGGGCTGACAACACGATTGATCAGCTCTGGCGTTAAAAGGGCGGGGTTATGCAGCGACCGAATATAGATTGATTTAGCACACTGCCGAATTACCCTCTTCCCTAATAAATAGGGTAAAAAACGTCCCCAAACAGGATGCCGTGCTTTCTGCATGGCAAGCGGCGGCTCCGGAAGCCCATAAGGATTTAACAGCCCGATTTTATCAAAACGGGACGGCGCACTTTCGGCCAGGGCAAGCGCAAGACTCCCCCCCATCGAGTTACCCACCAGGGCGGCCCGCTCAATATCCTTTTCGTCCATAAATTGCATCACCGCATCCACCATTCCGGAAAGACTCTCATCCCACTGTTCTGGAAGAGGGGTTTTTCCAAAACCGGGCAGATCAACGGCATAGACATTAAAAACAGGTGAGAGATGGGGAATGAGACAATCCCACGTTCCCAGTGTATCGAACAGTCCATGTAATAAAAGCAAGGGGGGGCCGGAACCCCTTTCTATGGCGTGCATCGGAATGGACTAACAAACACCCGGACGATTGTCAATATCACCAGGCAGCAAACCGGAGATAAACTTATTTTCATCCCAAATGACTCCGGCTTGTCTTTTTGGATCAATCCGTTTATAAGGTCCTTAAAAAAACAGGGATTATTGAACTGCGGGTTTGGTATGGACGAAATCGTTGTTCTGATTACAGCGGCATCAAAAGAAGAGGCCAAGACCATCGCAACACCCTTGGTCGAGCAAGGCTTGGCCGCCTGCGTAAACATCGTCCCTCAGCTAACGTCTATCTTTATCTGGAAGGGTGAAACCTGCGAAGAAGAAGAAGTTTTATTACTGATTAAAACCCGTAAACCGCTTTTTAAAAAATTGACTGAAACCGTTCAGTCTTTGCACAGTTATACGATCCCGGAAATTATTGCCCTGCCGATTCTCACGGGCTCGGAAAATTACCTGCAATGGCTCAACGAAAACACCCCCTCTATTTAAAGCAAGAACCAAAACCGGGAGTACAACGGTTTATCCCGCAACCGATTGCAATAAAAGTTTTCGAAACCCTGTACAAGCACTTCGGTCCCCAAGGCTGGTGGCCGGCGCAAAGTCCGTTTGAGGTGGTTGTCGGTGCGATACTCACTCAGAATACGGCCTGGAGAAACGTCGAGATCGCACTCGAAGCGCTGCGCAGTCGGAACCTGCTTTCTTATGAGGCATTTACCAAACTTCCCGAAAGTAAACTGGCGCGGCTCATCCGGCCCAGTGGCTTTTTCAATCTGAAAGCCCGCCGACTAAAAACACTCACCCGATTCATTGAAACGGAATACCGAGGATCGCTGGACCTTTTCTTTTCAAAAGCGGATGAGACTTTACGGAATCAATTACTGTCCCTCAAGGGACTTGGGCCTGAAACGGTTGATTCCATTTTACTATATGCCGCCGGAAAACCCTATTTTGTCATCGATGCCTATACCCGGCGTATTTTTTCGCGCCACCAGTGGGTGGCTCCCGATATCGGATATGACACCTTGCAACAGTTTTTTATGTCACAACTTCCCCCAGACTCTCAGACCTACAACGAATATCATGCCCTGATCGTAAAAACAGCCAAGCTACACTGTAAAAAAAAGGCCAATTGCCAAGATTGTCCGCTGAACATTTTCCCGATCCCAGATTGACTGCTCTATCGATCACGAACAGGTTGACTTTTATTTCGGACTTCGGTACTTTTTCGCCGCAATCTTATCCAACTTTTTAACATGAACCCCTTTATGTTGATTCAAAAACCTCAGATCTTCACACCCAATCTAATAAAATTAAGAGGAGCACAATGAAAATAAAAACCGCACTTAGTATTTTCACAGGGTTTTTTTTGTTTGCAGTCCAGCCGTATGTCGAAGCCGCACCTTTATTGTTTGAAAAAGATGGCATTCAGGTCGGGTATGACAAGGGTTTTGTCGTGAAAGCCAAAGACCAGTTCTCGTTAAAGTTCGGTGCGTGGATTCAGTTTCAACATGAATACATCAATACCGATATTGGCGCGAATCAAAGCACGTTTAAAGTTGCCAAGGGGCGGCTGCGGTGGTCAGGGTATATGTTTAACCCAAACCTGGGATATGTCATTCAGCTTGAAGTCGCCGACCCAAACAATGCAGACGGGACAAAAGACGTCTCCCTAAAAGATTTTGCAATTGATATCAAGCATTACGAACGCTTTAAAATTCGGATAGGGCAATTCAAAGTCCCCTTTAACCGGCAGCAGATGGCCTTCTTTGGCGATCTCCAATTTGTGGATACCTCACTTGCTTCCAAATCCTTTAATGCCAACCAAACCAATGCCCGGGATATCGGGATAATGCTGAGCGGCAAAAAAGATGACCATAAAATTGAATACTTTGTCGGACTTTTTAATGGTAACGGCATCAATCAAGCCAGCGACAATGACAACACCCAATATCTCACCGTCGCCCGTGTGGTCTTCAATCCATTTGGCCGGATGTCCATTTCGGAATCAGATGTGAATGATTCACAAGATAAACAGGTTTCTATCGGAGCAGCCTTCGCTCATGACGGCGGGAATACAAATGCAGTCACGACGCCGGGAACCGCCAATACCCTGGGTCTCGAATTCGCCTATAAACACCAAGGCATCTCGGCACAAGCGGAATATTATTTTCGGGACGCAAGAAATAATCCCAATGCGCAAGGTGGTTATATTCAGGGCGGTATTTTTGTGAAACCCGAAGAAGTCGAAGTGGCCGTTCGATATGCACTGGTCAATCCCAGTGGCAGCGGAAATGATATCGAAGAACTCACAGCGGGCTTTAACTTTTTCTTTGCGGGCCATCGGCGTAAATTGCAAATCGACCTCTCCAATATCTCAAACGACGCCACAGATACCGATGACCAGAGAATCCGGACACAATACCAGATTTCTTTCTAAACCGAATAAAACCCTTGCCCCGCCGGGCATCAAAAATGACAGTTTGATGGTGTCCTGCGGGGTCATTTAAACTCCCGATTTATCCGATTATCCAGCTTGCAGACCCGTTCCAGCCAGTGTTATATTCAAAGGTATGTCTTTTCTGGAGCATATGCACATTGGGAATCGGTAACCGTCCCGTGATCGACTACCCTGAAAATCAGTCGATCAACCGCGCGGCCGAAATCCGGGATACCCTGAGACAAGGGGGACTTTACCGTTTAGAATCGTCCGAAAATGCCCTCAGTGATCAAAACGATCTTTGGCGGATTGCGACAAGACCGTTTCTACTGAGTCATTCCGAATCTCTTTTCCTGAAAAACCTTGGCACTCCGTTACTGTCCTTTTACGAAGCCTGTAATCAACTCTATTTTGAAAGCCTTAACGGAGACGCGCCCGCCTGGGTTGCCAACTATCTTAACCAGGGAAAACCTGAAGCCGTCCTGGAATTCGCGCGCATGAACCGATTTAAACGGGATTTACCACAGGTCATTCGACCCGACCTCATTCTGACTGATGAAGGGATGGTCGCCACAGAACTGGACGCCGTGCCGGGAGGGATCGGCCAGACCAGCGCGCTTTCTGCGGCTTTTTCTGCCCATTTACAAGACGGGACAACACTCGTCGGCGGGCAGACTGGCATGGTTTCAGGGTTTGAAAAAATGATCCGAGCCTTGTCGAACCAACGTGAGCCGCACTTTGTCATCGTGGTTTCTGAAGAATCTAAAAGTTATCGGCCTGAAATGAAGTGGCTGGCAAAAGCCCTTTCCCAAAGAGGGCTCTCAAGCCAAGTCGCCGAACCTAAAGACATTCGCTTTTCAGAGGAGGGTTTGTGGATAGACCTTCAGGGTGAAAAGAAAAAAATCGATATTCTCTACCGTTTTTTTGAACTGTTTGATCTTAAAAACATCCCTAAATCAGAACTTATTTTGTATGCCGCAAAAAAGAAACAGGTTGTACTGACACCGCCTCCGAAAGCGCACCTCGAAGAAAAAAGCCTGTTTGCGCTTTTTCATCACCCTGCACTGCGCACGTTCTGGTTACGGCATTTAGGGGAAGAGGCATTTCAACTTTTAAAACAGGTGATTCCCATGACGTGGATGCTTGATCCGTCACCGCTGCCCCCGCACGCCGTCATTCCCGATCTGCATCTCGACCGCCAGCCGGTGACCGACTTTAAAATGCTGGGCCGAGCGAAAAAAAAGGAACGTCAATTTGCACTCAAGCCTTCCGGCTTTTCAGAACTGGCCTGGGGAAGCCGAGGGGTTTCCATTGGGCATGATCTCTCAGAAACGGCCTGGCAAACAGCCCTTCAAAATGCTCTGGATGCTTTTCCAACAACCCCTTACATTCTGCAAAAATTTCATAAGGGGAAAAAGGTGACCCTCGAATACGTTCACTTTGAAGAAAATCGTGTGATCCCCATGCAGGGCCGGGTTCGCTTGTCCCCTTACTATTTTGTTGACGGCAAAGAGGCCCGCCTGGGCGGGGTGCTGGCGACAATCTGTTCTTTAGAAAAAAAACTTATACATGGCATGGTCGACGCAGTGATGGTCCCTTGCGCCGTGCCCGATGTTCAACATGAAATCTGAATATAAAGGAGTCGATACTTGAAACTGTATAACCTGGATTCTTGCGGATATTGCAAAATAGTACGGGAAAAACTTGACGCGCTTGGGCTGACCTATGAGAAGATAGATGTACCCATATGGCACGGTGGTCGGAAAGAAGTGTTTGAGGTTTCAGGACAATACACGGTCCCTGTGCTTGTGGACGGTGACCTCGTTTTCGACGACGAAGAAAAGATTTTGCCCTACCTTGAAGAAACTTATGGGCAAGGCGAAAAAGACTAAACAGCGCATCTCAAAAAACAAGGGGAGATTAGGCGAGTGGATCAGTGGCAAAAAGACTTAAAAGAAAGCATTCATGATGTTGAGACCCTGGAAAAAGTTTTGGGCGTACCGGCGGAGACGGTGCGGGACATTGTCGAGCAATATCCAATGCGAATCACCCCCTATCTTTTAAAACAGATTAAAGAAAAAGGCGATGCCATTTGGAAACAGGTGGTCCCTTCTTCTGAGGAAGCATATCCTGACACGGCCTGTGAAGCGGAAGACCCGCTTCACGAAGAAGAAGACAGCCCCGTGCCGGGACTCGTGCATCGTTATCCGGACCGCGTATTGCTTTTTGTCACCAATCAATGTCCCATTTATTGCCGATTTTGCACACGGAAGCGCTTTGTCGGATCGCCTGGTACAATCACCCCGGATAACCTCAACAAGGTTGTGGCCTATATTTCGGAACACACAGAAATCCGGGACATTATTTTTTCGGGCGGTGACCCGCTCATGGTCGTCGATAAACTCCTGGACCGTGTACTTTCAGCACTTCGCGCGATTCCCCATCTTGAAATTATCCGCCTGGGCACACGCGTGCCCGGCACATTGCCCTCCCGGATTACCCCTGCATTTTGCGAGATGGTAAAAAAATATCACCCCCTGTATATGAACCTGCATTTCAATCATCCCGACGAAATTACGCCGGAAGTGGCGCAGGCCTGTGGCATGCTCGCGGATGCAGGTGTCCCTTTAGGGAGCCAAACCGTCCTGATGGAGGGCATCAACGACACGCCCGAAGTGATGAAGCAGCTGATGCAAAAACTTCTGGCCATTCGCGTCAAACCCTATTACATTTACCAAGCGGATCTGGTTCGCGGCACACAGCACTTTAGGACGCGCGTGGAAAAAGGCCTGGAAATCATCGCTGCTTTAAGGGGGCATACTTCAGGAATGGCCGTTCCGCACTTCGTGATTGATGCCCCGCAAGGCGGAGGGAAAGTCGCCATCTTACCGGAAGGAACACTCCTTCATATCGATGACGATGAAGTGATTATTAAAAACTACGAAGAAAAGATTTTTAAATATCCACAACCCCCGATAAACCGGGAAAATCAGGATGAGAACGTGCTTCCGCTCATCAGCTCCCGGCAAAACGGCGGCTGTTAACGCGTCTTATTCAATCTTTATAAAAAAGTCTGTAATTGATCAGAAAAGAATTTTGCAATCGCGGAGACAGGAAAGGGCCAGGCATAAATAATCTCTGTTTCTGGGTACCGGCTTGCGACACGTTCTATGGCCTGAGGAATATCCCCCTTTGAATGCCCGCCTCCACGGGTCATCATTGGAGTAGTCACAACAACCTTCCCTTTGGTCATACCCACTGCTTCCACAATCGCTTGGTCTAAATCAGGGTCGCAAAATTCATTAAATCCCACGATTACATGAAATCCGGATTGCCGGGACAGTGCCTCTCCTAATTCCATCGACCCAGTATAGAACGTATCATTCTCAGGCGTACGCGGCCACATCCTCATTTTTTGATCCAAGGCGTCATGCCGGTCGATTGTAGCTTGTTCTGGCGTCACCGCATGTTTCAGCAAGGCCCGCAACTCGAATAACTCTTTTCTTTCCTTTTTTGGAAAATCCTTAGGTGGGGTGCCGTGCATGGCCAGGACTACCACCACTTCAGGGCTTTTTATCATGTCATTCATCTTTATAGATTTATCGGTCCCAAGCCCTTCCTGTCAAGTAAAGAATCTAACTTCCTCTCCTGTGAGCGATTCCCCTCAAACCCTTGACACACATCCAAGGGATACGTAATATGTGCACTTATGAAAAATTTCTCCTTAAAAATAGCATTGATTCTAGTACTCTTAAGCCCGCTCCAATCTTTTGCCGAACGGCCCTTCCTCACGGTCGAAACCGCGATCCCGACAGAACGTGGAACTTACCGGATTGAAAGCGGCCTGGTGTTAAATCGTCTATCTAACAAAGCAAAAAAAACAGAACTGGGCATTAATCTTCGATACGGTCTGATTCAGAATTTGGAATTTGATCTTGAAGTCCCCGTGGTCTTTATCTCCGACGACGGCCGAAGGAAAAACATGCTCGGAGATGTGTTACTAAAAACCAAAATTCGGTTTATCAAGGGCCGGGCAGCAAATCCGCTTTCCATCGCTGGACAAATGGTCATTAAATTCCCCACGGCAGGCAAAGAGAATTTTAAAGAAGAATTTCTAAGAACTTCTGGTGTTGTTGATGTGGGTTTTGTCGCGATTGCGAGTAAAACCTTTGCGCCAACCACTGCCCATATTAATTTAGGATATTATTTTATTGGGAATCCTGCGGGCGAAGATCTTTCTGACCAAATTCGATATGCTTTGGGACTGGAATCCAAAGTAGAAGGAGCGCCCGTTCGGCTCATTGGAGAGTTTTTTGGACAATCCGATACCAGCAGTTCTTCATCCACCCCGGACACAATGGTCTTAATGGGTGGATTTGCCCTTCAAACCCGGAAAGACCTCACTTTCGACACCACCGTCGGCTTTGGTCTCAACGATGAATCCCCCGACTACATCATTAACATCGGGGTGGTTTATTCCTTTGATTGAGACTGAAAGAAGCTATATTTTAAATGTCCTAATTGCATCAACTACCGTATCCACTTCATCATCTGTAAGTTCCGGATACATCGGTATAGACAATACTTCTTTTGAAACTCTCTCTGTTACAGGCAAATTAAAATGGTCCAAACCAAGCGCTTTTTGTCTATGCAAGGGCGTCGGCCATGAAATAAGCACTTCGATTCCCAAAGTACGCAGATGCTCTGCCAAACGATCTCGCTCAGAAGTAGAAATAACGTAATTCTGATAGACATCAAAATAATCATCTCCAGATTTTGGATGTGATCTTATCCCTGCCAAGTTTGATAACTCCTTATCATACCTCTCAGCAATTTCACGTCGGCGTTCAACCCAACTATCGAAATAATTAAATTTCATATCGAGTATTGCGGCATGGAGATTATCAAGACGACTGCAGTAACCATAGCATTCAATCTCCTCCACAGAATCCACTCTCCCATTATCTCTTAAACCCTTCAATTTTCTAGCGACCAGATCATCATTTGTGCATACCATTCCTCCATCTCCCGGTAC
>CALZIJ010000043.1 GCA_945787655.1 Nitrospiria bacterium
TCACTGAGCCAAATATCGGTTAAACCACCTTCGATTTAACTTGTCTTGACGGTGTTTGAAAAGATGGGTTCAGACTTTTCCTGAAACAACAACTATAAGTAATCTTCTATTTTGAGATACTTCAAATAAGTTCTTAATGGGTTATACCCGGGAAAGAAGACCTTGCCCGGGGATATCGGGTTTTTATGGCCTTTGGCTTTCGACAATGACAATTCGGTCATCGACCCGGTAGTTCTGCCCCGCCATTTGATCATTTACTCTGAAAGGTAATTAAAGATTCATCTCTATTTTCCCGTTCTTTTTTTTCGGCACCGAAAAAATAAAAGACGTCTTGATTTTTTAAAAGTTGCTGAAGCCCTTGTTCGATGGGCAAGTTTTTAACTCGCGCTGAAATCCGGTCATTTCTCAGGCGATCGGAGTATACGATCGGAACCTTGCTCCCTTCTGAAATTTCATCAAGGACTGATGCGAGTAACTTGTCTTTCACTTGCAAACTCAGACGCCCTGCTTCTGCGCGAACCTCATCCCCCGACTCCTTTGGTTCGGATTTTATATTGTGATCTTCTTGCTCTGTGGCACTCACAGTTTTTCCCGGAACCCTCTTTTCGAGTGATGCAACCTGCACGAAGTTCTCTGAATGGGTTTCTGGTGCGGCCCCGGCGGATTATGTTAAGCGTTCCCTCACCACCTGCAGGTGAAGGGCCACAGGAGGTATTAATCAGCATCAGCCCGGATGCCAGCACAAATTCTATATATTTAATGTTCATTTTTTCTCCTTTTAGACAGTTTCGATCTAAGTTTTTTTATGCTTCTTGAACGCTTTTAAAGCGCGTTTCATTTCAGAACACATACCGACTTAAACCCTAAATCCTAAACCGGCATGTAAAATATTTGTTGGGCAGATCGTTTTGTTACTTATTCTGATAAGGCATGTACTAGTTCTACTTTGCATGCCGATAGAGGGTCACACTTTTAGCGGCATTTTTTTCGATTCTATTACAAGACTATTTTTTCGGTATGGCTCATTTTCTGTAGGGGGAGGTATTTTTTAAGTTTTTTAATCCATGAAACAGACTCTGAGCGAGTATGTTTACTTTAGAAATATCAAACTTTGATTACGGGTGTTATCCTGCTCGCATCACGTTTCACGTGACAATGTGGGGAACTTACGGACAGGCCGGGGGATGCCGTTTGACCACCAGGTTTGATTTAAGACGCAAGATGGCCGGGATCAAACGCAATGGCGACGAGCTGGGCGCTTGTTTTTGCACCGGTTCTGGTTCGCATACGCTCAAGGTGTGTTTCAACCGTGCGTGCCGAAATCTCAAGTTGAACTCCAATTTCCTTGCTGGTTAAGCCCTTTGCCACCATGGTCAGAATATTAATCTGACGGGGAGAAAAAATCGGCGCCTCAGAGATGGGCAAATTCGGATTTTTCGTTCTCCCTGTCCTCTGCCGGTAAGGAAACACGGGAGAAAACTGGTCCGCCAGCAGGGTGATGAGCGGCAGTTTTTTTTCGATTTTTGATTGGGAAGCTGTTGAAAAATCAATACAGCCAACCAGGGTTTTACCCGCATCAAAAATAGGAGCGGCGATGCAATGCCAATCGTGAAAAAGATGTAAAAAATGCTGCCTTCCTTTCACAATAGTTGCTTTCCGGTTTTGAAGGGACAGGGCCACTGCATTGGTCCCGCAGGATTCCTCGGAAAGAGACGTTCCGGGAAGCACTCCTTTTTCAGCACAACGGCTCATCAATTCGGAAGACGAAAAAAGATGGATGACACGCGCCGCCGGGTCCGTCAGGATAAAGATACAAAATGGATCCGGAAGGGCCTGATAAATCGGAGGAAACCACTTTTTTGCCGCCGTAATCACCGGCGCGTATCTTTGGAGGAATCGCTTCAGGGCCAGCCCTTCCAATCCAGCCTGAAGATGTTTCATATCGGGATAAAGTCCGGCGTCCAGACACAGTTGATGCGACACCCACTGCGCTTTCTTATCGATTACAACTGCCTTTTCAATATGATGTATAGAATGGTTTAATTTTTCCCACATAATGATTCTCCTTGGAGATCGTCCAGCCCATGGTCCGCTCAGGACACCTGCTTGTCACCACTGAGGCTGTGCAAGAGACAGATCCCGCCAGCATCCCCCAGGCCTTCTTTGATGTTGATAAATTTTATTCCGTTTATTTTCAAGTCCAGAGCGTCATTCCGACTGAACTTGCTATTTATCGGGCGATAAGCACACGCAACAAGCACTGGATTCCAGCGGGGGAACAGATGTTCTGTTTTTAGTCATAAGCAACTTTAGTGCCGGGATAAAAACAGAAAATGCACACACATTGTTCTTTTTGTCTTTGTAATCAGGTAAGATTCAAAAAAAAATGACGTCCTTTACGAGCAAATATTTACTGAAATAAGAATATTTTTCGATTTTTAGAACACTGAAATAAAAACAAGGAGACACGATATTAAAATACTTTGTTTAAGCAGCAGAACCTCCAGAGGGTGAGGCCTTCGTGGACTCGCTCTGAATAATAATGCTAAAATGCCTCTCGTTCGCCCTAAATAAGACGAGCGAGACACCGCGTATATTTATAATCTGGATGGAATATGGCCTTAGTCCCCAATAAGTTTAGACAACATCGCTCAAATTACCGCCCAAATACCGGCTTCAAATTCTGGATCATGACGCTTGCACTCGGCTTCCTTTTGTTCTCCTTCTCCAATGCCGAGGCCAAGGGCGGTCGAATCGAAGGCCTCACGATTGAAACAGTCGATAACGAAATCTATGTTTCCGCCAAACTTTCAGGGGGTTTTCGGAAAGAAATCGTTGAGGACATCCAAAATGGCATTCCGAAAAACTTTTATTATTATCTGGTCTTAAAACGAAAAGAAAAAAACTGGTTTGATGAAGAAATTCTTTCAAAAACAATTCGTTACACTGTAAAATACGACACCTTGAAAAAAAGTTATGCCGTCATCGAATCCAACAACGGCTCTTCTAAAGAAAACCTGACAACAGAATTTAAAACCATGAAAACCATGGTCACACAGCTCAAACGGATACACCTGACTTCTCTTGCCCCGCTCAAAAAAGGGGAACGTTATTTTGTCAGTGTCCAATCGCAGATGCAGGCGGCAAAACGGCCCTTTTATTTAGACTATTTTCTCTTCTTCATCCCCTTTTTGGAGATTGACACCCCATGGGCTAATTCTGAACCCATCTCTTTTTCGGGGAAACAATAACCATGCGTTCCTGGTTTGTTCACTAAAGAAGGGTCATATTCATTTGGAAACTTCTCTTCACAATCATCCAGAAGAAGACAATAAAACCCGGGCACAAAGTACATTCCGCCCGGTGTGGGTCACCGCGCTCTTTCTGACTTTGTCCATCTCCTTCACAGTACTGCTTTTTCAGGGTATTGAACGTCCCTCTCTCTTTTCGACCAATATTCTGGTTGTGACGATGGTCAATCTGAATATCACACTGGCCATTCTCCTCGTTCTGCTGCTGTCCAGAAATTTAATCAAACTTTATTTTGAGCGGAGGCTGGAACCGAACAAGTCCAGTTTGAGAAGTAAATTGATTGCCGGTTTGATCGGTCTGTCCATGATTCCCTCCATTTTGCTGTTTGTGGTGGCCAGCGGCCTTTTGACCAGCAGTATTGAAAACTGGTTTTCGATACAGGTGGAGAAGTCACTCGATCAGTCACTCGAAGTGGCACAAGATTATTATGAAGAAACAGAACAGGACATTGCCGTAGCCGCCGAGCAAATCGGGGAACGTCTGTTAAGCGGCCGACGTCTGCGCGGTTCAAACGCCGCATTGACCCGATACCTGCAAGACCGGAAAAAAGAACACCGGCTTCACAATATTTACCTTTTTACATCCAAGTTTCAATCCATGGCGGAAACAACGGAGGAAGGGTCCGGCTCCACTGATCAGACCGATCGGCCCAGCCCTGAAATCCTTGCCCAAGTCATGGCAAAAAGTCAGGAAGACTCCCAAAAGGGCAATTTTAAGCCCGTCATTTCAATTCACTCCACACCGCAAGGGGATCTGGTTCGAGGCATCTTGCCCTTGCAAAGAAAAAACCGGAATGATGTCATTCTTGTTGTCGACCATATGATCCCTTCCGTACTCGTTGGGAAAATGGAAGGCATCAAAAAGTCTGTCGAGGAGTACAAACAACTGAAAGCCTTTAAAAACCCGATTAAGGGCAGTTACATCCTCTCGTTTTTAATTATTGTTTTTTTAATCATTTTTTCAGCCACCTGGTTCGGCTTATATCTGGCGAAAAACATTACAGTCCCGATACAGAAACTCGCGGAAGGCACCCATGCGGTTGCACAGGGGGACCTGAACTTTCAAATTGATGTCCGTGCGACCGACGAGCTGGGGGTACTGGTGGATTCTTTTAATAAAATGACCGCCGACTTGAAAGAAGGCCAGGAAAAGGTGGTTGACGCAACCCATTCTCTCATGACCTCGAACAAAGAACTGGAAGGCGTTTTAACCAATATCGCCGCCGGAGTGATTTCCATCAATGAAAAGGGCGTGATCACCACCTTTAATCCCTCCGCTGAACGGATTCTGGAGGTGAAAGCGGAGGAAGCCATTCAGGCGGATTACATCGATTTTTTTTCCAGGCGGGGCATGAAAGCCATTACCCGGCCGCTTCAAAATATTCAGGAAAGTGGGAAGGAGTCCCTTGAAGAAGAGGTTGTTCTGGATATTCAGAACAAAATTTCAAACCTGCGTATGGTATTCTCCGTCCTGCACGGCACCGAGCAGCATTTTTTAGGCTATGTGATTGTCTTTGACGATTTAACCGAACTCATCCGCGCCCAAAAATTGGCGACCTGGCAAGAAGTGGCCCGGCGGATCGCCCATGAAATTAGAAACCCCCTCACGCCAATTCAATTATCCACGGAACGCCTTAGAAAAAAATATTCCCAGGGTTCGCAGGATTTTGATCGGATCTTTAACGAATCCACGCAAATCGTGATTAATGAAGTCCAAGGATTAAAGGCCCTTGTTGATGAATTTTCCGATTTTGCGCGGATGCCTCCTCCTCGCTGTAAACTACAGGCAATCGAACCCGTTTTAAAAGAAGTGGTCTCGCTTTATCAGTCCGGCCACAAAGATATTCAGGTTCAAACGCACCTGGACGGCAGTGTTCCGGCAATGAGTCTGGATCGGGGACAAATCAAACGTCTTTTTTTAAACCTGTTCGAGAACGCCGTCGCAGCCATGCAGGGACATGGCACCATCTATCTCTCCGTTCATTGTGATCCAGTACAAAAAAAAGTCCGTGTTGAAGTCGCAGATGAAGGCATCGGCATTCCTCCGGAAGATCTGGACAAGCTTTTTTTACCCTATTTTTCACGGTCAAAAACAGGGACCGGTTTGGGGCTGGCCATTGTCAATCGGATTGCCACGGATCACAATGCCCAAATTCGTGTCTCTCCGCGCCAACCCAAAGGAACGGCCATTACCATTGAATTTACCGTATAAGGAAAACCATGTCTGAAACCATTCTAGTCGTTGATGATGAACCCGCTATTTTATCCACGCTTTCCGGGATTCTTTCCGATGAAGGCTATGAAGTCCAGACCGCTGAAAGTGGATTGGAAGTGATTCCAATAGTGCAGGCCAAGCCGCCCGCACTCGTTTTACTGGATATCTGGATGCCTGAACCGGACGGAATCGAAACCCTTCAACGCCTTAAAACCTTTATCCCGGACTTGATTGTCATCATGATGTCAGGCCACGGGTCGATAGAGACCGCGGTAAAAGCCATTAAACTGGGGGCTTATGATTACATCGAAAAACCACTCTCGCTTGAGAAGGTGGTTCTCATGGTCAAACATGCGCTGAATGAATTTCGGCTTCAGGAAGAAAATCGCTCACTGAAACGTCTGGTGGCCAAAAAATACGAAATGGTCGGCGCCAGCCGCGCGATTCTGAGATTAAAAGAACAAATTCGACTGGCCGCCCCTTCGAACAGCCGTGTCCTCATTTCTGGAGAAAACGGGACAGGAAAAGAACTGATCGCTCGCATGATCCATTCGGCCAGCCCAAGACGAAACGCCCCTTTTCTAGAAGTCAATTGCGCAGCCATTCCGGAAAACCTGATTGAAAGTGAACTCTTCGGTTACGAGAAAGGCGCGTTTACCGGAGCCGCACAACGCAAAAAAGGACAATTTGAGCTGGCATCCGGCGGAACCCTTTTTCTGGATGAAATCGGCGACATGACTTTAGCCACCCAGGCCAAGGTGCTCAGGGCCCTGCAAGAGCAGGCCTTTATGCGCGTTGGGGGGCATGAACGGGTCCACGTGGATGTACGTGTGATCGCAGCCTCCAATAAAGAGCTCCCGACTGAAATTAAAGCCGGGCGTTTTCGTGACGATCTGTACTACCGCCTGAATGTTATTCCACTCCACGCGCCGCCCCTTCGGGAACGTATTGACGATATCCCGCTGCTGATTTCCTACTTTATAAAGGAAGTGGCGGAAGAGCAGAGGATTCGCCCGAAGCGGCTCACCTCGGAAGCATTTGATCTGCTTAAACAATATCAGTGGCCGGGTAATGTTCGGGAGTTGAAAAATATTGCCGAGCGTTTACTCATTATGGCCCCCACACCCATTATTTCTTCACACGACCTGCCGGAATTTATCAAGGACAGCGCCCCCTATCTTCAGGATGCTGCCCCTGGCCACGGGCAGCCCAAACCGCGTCCGGCAGGCCCCAAACCGTTAAAAGAAGCAAGGAGTACGTTTGAACGGGCCCATATCCTTTCAGAACTTGAAGCCAATGATTGGAATATCCCCCAAACGGCAGAAGCCCTGAAAATCGAGAGAACCCACCTCTATCGAAAAATGAAGGTGCTTGGCATTAAAGCCCCGACGGAAAACCCGCTTTAGTCCGCCCGCACTGAAGAACAGTCCGGGATTGGAGATACACTCGTATCGAGTTTTTTTCTCAATCTGTCTATAAAGGTCTTTGCATTTCGGCAGTCTTCCCAATCCTTTTGAACACTGCTCAGGGCGCCAAAAAGCACACGATGACGTCGCAGTAATCCCAACAGTTGATTTTTTTGCGTTTCGGTCAAGTGCCATCGGCTTAGGGTATCTTCATCCTCTTTCGGGATCTGGTATATCACCCTGTACGCCTCTGTCATGGCAAGAAGCCTGGATATCACAGTTCCGATTTCTTCGATACGACCGGCCATTAAGCGAAGGACAGACCCCTTTGTCATTTTTTGAACAGGGTGGTTGGGATTGTCTGAAACCACCTTGTAGCATTGAATCAATTCAAGCGTGCTGGTTCGAAGCGCCGTTTTAAAAACACCGCTGGCTTCCATGTCGTATCCCCCGACTTGATGATAATGGGCTTCCGGAATGTCCACCGTCCGTAAATCACTGGAAGGGCAAGGAAAGGATAAAATTTTAGGCGGATAATAACTGTAACGGGAACCCGTATCGATAATGCGGTGTGCCGTATACCCCTGCCCTACTTCATAATCAGAATGGCCAGAAAGACCGATATTGAGCCACGCCGATTGCGGGAGATTTAATTGCAGGCCCTGAAGATAGCCCACGGCTCCGGAAGCGGCCAGTTTACCGACCCCCGAAACAATCAGCGTGAATTCGTCCTTTCGGTAAACGGGATAAGGATGCGCGCCTTTTATTGGGCGCAAGCGATACCGGTCAATGAGAGGCCGGGCTTCATGAATTAAAGCGGCAACAAGATTTAACATCACATCAAATCTTGCATTGTTCGAGGCTTCGGCTGCAAGCTTTTTTTACATAAAGCACCTGTGTGTAAATCCTGCTTGTTCATAAAGGGAACGTACAGGTAAAATAGGAGCGATGATTTCATTGAACCGTCACGACATTATTAAGTATCTGATTATCCTGCTGGTATTGTCTGTGGTCACCGGCTGTCAAAAAAAGAAATCCCCTTTGCCGGACCATCTTGGCGGCCAGATCTTTCAAGGCAAGGTGCGCATGGATATCAAATGTCATGGCTGCCATGGCTGGGTTGGCGAAGGGAGCGGGCATGTCCCGCCCTTGGTGAAAAAAGGAAAGACCCTGCCCTTCAAGGAATTTTACAGTGCCGTGATTTTTGGCCGTGGGGGACTTATGCCGGCCTATAACCGGATGTTGAGCGAAAAAGACATCCGGTTAATCATGGACTGGCTGGAACAAGTGTCACACCTTGAGGTTCCGAAATGAAACGATTCATCCGGGTGGTCATGTGGAGTACCTGCATTTTTTTTATTTTCATACCGCTTTTAATTATCTTTCTTATACTTGAACGCGAACCCCTTGTGTTTGATACGCAGACCGTCCGCACGGATGATGCCGTGCGGACTGGCCGATTCGCGAGACAAATGGTAAAGAAGTTACTGGAAAACAGTGACCGGGCGCATATTGTTTCCGCCTCCGAAAAGGATTTGAATGCGCTCTTCGCTGTGGGCCACCGCTCCATCCCGGAAGCATCCGCCATTTCAACAATCTCTTCCGAATTGTTCGAAGTTGAGGCCACGCTCAAAGTCCCGCCGAATCCTGTGGGCAATTATCTGAATTTCAGATTAAATCTGCTCCCGTCCGAGTCCGGATTCAGAGTCGCCCGCGCCACCATTGGAGACCTTTTTCTCACGGATTCAATGGTCCGGTTTATTGCAGGGCTGGGGCTTAATCTGGTCTTCGGGGACAATGCAGGGGAGCAGTTGCTCCAGTCAGTGCATGCCGTCGATTTAAAAAAAGGGCAAATTGATGTTTATTTAAAACCGATTTCAAATATGCCCCAACTGGTTCAACAAATGAAAAGGCGCGTCCGGCGCATTCGGGACGAAGTCGCACTGTTGGGCCGACCCGAACATATCCGGCTTTATTATTCGGCCCTTTCAAAACTGGGACAGGATTTGCCTGAAAACCAACGCGTGTCCCTGTCCTACTTTATGGGGCACCTTTTTCAGATGGCGGTCAATCGCGGCGGGGATCCCGTTTTGGAAAATCGCGCGGCGATCTTGGCCCTCGGTATTTATTTGGGAAACTGGCGGGTCGAACAAATGACCGGGCGGGTCCGAACGGAAAAAATGAAACAGGCGGCCAGACAGGACCTTGAAGTGGTTTTGGCCGGTCGTGAAGATTTACGGCTGCATTTTCTCATATCAGCAGTCCTGCAAATGGCTTCTGAAAGCGGCATTACACATGCCATAGGTGAATTTAAAGAACTTTTGGATGCCGGAGACGGGGGCAGTGGATTTAGTTTTGTCGATCTGGCCGCGGATCGCGCCGGCGTACGATTTGCCGAAGCGGCGACCAATCCTGAAGTCGCTCACGTTCTTCAACAACGACTTGCGCTTGACGCATCGGAATCTCAATTTTTTCCAGTCATTCAGAATTTGCCGGAAGGGCTTTCAGAAGCATCGTTTGAACACCATTTTGGAACACTGGAAAGTGAACGTTATTTACATCTGGTGAACAGCGTGGATGCCTGCCTCGATCAACTGCCGGTCTATTCCTCAGGAAAGTTCTTATCCGGCGCTGCCGGTTGTGATATGTCTTATGTTGTTCCTGAAGCATTAATGTCGTAAGCTAGTCGCTACCACGAACTGTAGAAAGGAAAATCTGACCCATGCGAAATAAAAATTTGTTCTTCACTTTGAAGTGGCCATTGTTCGGCATATTTCTTCTCATCGCTTTTTCGGCATGCGAAAAAAAAGAAAACCCCTTCCCCGACCATGTGGGCGGTCAAATCTTCCAAGGGACTAAAATCGTCAATGTGAAATGCTCCGGATGTCACGGCGCCTTGGGCGGTGGTGGAATGAGCGCACCCGGCCTGATCAAAGCCGCTAAAGACCAATCACCGGAAGCATTTTCTGAAACGGTGCTCAAAGGCCGGGGAGGCATGCCTGCTTTTGACGGCGTCCTCAAAGAAGACGATGTTCTTCAGGTTATCGATTGGCTGCAAAAGCTTCCAAACTAATCGATGTAACTGATCACGCCCTCGTCTTCTCCTGTGAGTGAGCGGAAAAGGGTATGAAACTCATCATCGTTCAATGAAGGGTCCCGGAGTCTATCCAGATCTTCGGGCGAAATGGGAACTTGCGCCTGAATGTCAAAGGATGAATTTCCGAAAGCCGCATAGTGATCATAGAAACGAAATTCCGGGACCAGATGGGTCACTCCGTTGTTGTAGTGAATGGCCAGTTCAATCATCATCCGTCCGACTTCCGCAGGGATACGCCGACCCAAAACAATATTTTTGGGTGGGTTTCCCGCCCTGAAGTATTGGATCATCACCCGATTGATTTTCTCCCCTTTAAAAAGATCTTTAATAAATTTGTCATCTTTTTTTTTCTCCTTCATCAGGAAAAGCTCGACTTTGATTTCATCACGTGAGACGGGGACCATCGGTCCTTCAGGGGTCTTAAAGTGTTTTTCTCCTTTTTCATGAGGGGACTCCGCCAAAGCTGGAGAGGGCAATCTTCCGGTCAAGCCCAGCAAGGCAGCGACAGCCAGGACAGTAGTTATGGTCACTCTTTTTTTCAAAATCTTCTCCTTCTAGTCAATGTTGTACTCTTCTAAAGAATGGTGTATGTTCAATTGAGAACAAACAGTCATTCTTGGGGGTTCTAATTTAAAATGATTCTTGATTATATCAAAGCCTTCTTCATTTTTAAAAGGCCCCCGAAAAGAGAGGCTTTTCTTGATCGCGCCAGATGGATCCCGTTATTTATTGTCTTCAGTTCTTTGTTCCCCACGCCGGGACTTCAGGCCAAAAGCCCTCCTAAAGAACTGCCCTTAAGCGTTTCAATCCAGTCACTCGTCAAGGAAGAGGCCAAGTACGATGGCCGCCGAATTGTCGTTGCCGGCCGGATTCAATCCATTTTTATGAAGCGGGGCCGCCTGGGCATGCCTTTCCTCGAGATTCACCTTGTGGAAGACGGGGCGGCTAATATTTCCGAAAATCCAACTGTCACCGTGATCAGCCTGAAAGTCCAGAGGGTCCGTCCGGGTGATAAAATTCTCGTTCAAGGGGCTTACCATATTTCGGGAAAAAAAGCCGGTCGGTTTTTAGAACATTATATCGATGCCGAAATCATTGTTCCTGACCACTCCTAAACGGATCACGTCTTTTTTCACAAAAAATTTATCCCATTATAGAATTTATACCATTAAAAGATGAACCGAAAAATGGAGATTGAATCAGAGCTTTTCCACTTTATTGACACCCCTTTAGCCCCTTTGATATTCTAGTTTGATGAGACTTTCCAAAGCACGAATCGATGCGCTTTCCCTGCGTTTAGCCACCCGTCTCCTGAACCAAAACATGATCGAGTCCCCGCATAAAAAAGAGGACATCGCAGCCACGATTGCCGCAGTAATCACCAAAGAACTTGAAGTGGAAACCCGTCTTGACCGGGAGGTCGAACAAATCATGAAACAATACGAGCAAAAAATGGAAGGGGAATCCATCGACCGTCATGCCCTTTTTTTGATGATCAAAAAGCAACTGGTCAAAGAACGGGAAATTATCCTTTAATTTTTTATAAAGAAAAAACCGGCACCCATGCTTAGCGAAGAAAAAATAAACCACCTTTCACACCTGATCCTGAACAAAATTCAAAAAGACCCAGGCATCACCTGCAAGGAAAGCAGGAAAATTATTTTAAAGTTCATTAAATCCACATTTATTGATGCAGTTAAAATGGAAGAAACCGTCCATGCACGTGTTAAAAATAAACTCAGTTCGTATTCCCGGAAAATCGTAGAAGGCAGCTCGGAATGGGACATCCTTTACGATAAAATCTATCAAGAAGAAATGAACAAAAAGGGGCTTTAAACGAGCCCCGCTTTGTCTGGAATTTTATTCACCATTCGTAGAAAGGATTTGGCAAATGCCCAATAAATTAGAAAAAAAAGAAAGAGGAAGACGTTTTGGTGATTTGCTCATTGGTCAATGCCTGCTCGTCGTGCTCCTTTATTTTTCCGTTTCGTTCCACGAGTCCCACCGGCAGTTGACATTGGCAGTCACCTTGCTCCTTTTGGGAGCAATACTCTTCTTTTCCTGGAGAGGGATGAAAGGACTCTGGTTTAAAAAAAGGTCTTGAACAATATGGGGCACACGCATCAGGAAAATGAAGAGACGCTTCATCTGCATGCGCCAAGCTGCGACCTCGACCTATGTCACCCCGGTGAAACCCACAGCGACCATGCCGAGCAAATAAATCGGCACAAATTTTATTGGGCCATGGGCTTGACTGGCACAGTCATGATTTTTGAAGTCGCCGGGGGTATTCTAACGAACAGCCTTGCCCTGCTCTCCGATGCGGGACATATGCTGACCCATTTATTGGCGTTGTTGATCAGCTTTCTTGCCATGACATTTTCAACCCGTCCCGCGACGACAAAAAAATCCTTCGGGTTTTACCGCCTTGAAATTCTGGCCGCCCTACTCAACGGTTTTGTCCTTTTTATCATTACCCTCTGGATTCTTTACGAAGCCTATCAGCGATTCTTCACACCCGAACCGGTCGCCACGACACAAATGATGATCGTCGCCATCATCGGACTGGTCACAAACCTGGTCACCGTCTTTCTGTTAAGAAATAATGAACGAAAGGACATTAATACCCAGTCGGCCATCCTTCACCTTGCCGGAGATACCTTTGCATCCGTGGGGGTTGTTGCGGGTGCGGGGCTGATTGCACTCACAGGATGGATGTGGGTTGATCCGGCTCTCGGTGTTCTTATTTCAATCCTGATTCTTTACTGGGCCGTGTTACTCATCCGGGATGCCATTGATATCTTACTCGAGTCCACTCCCAAGGAAATTGACCCGGAAAATGTCATTAAAGCCGTCAAAGTCATTGATGAAGTACAGGACATGCACGACGTCCATGTCTGGACCCTGACTTCAGGAATGTATGCCTTGTCCGCCCATGTCGCCGTTCGCAACATGCCGCTCAGTGAAACCGCGCCACTGTTAAAAAGAATCAACTTTCTATTGTGCCAGCAATTTAAAATCGGGCATGCCGCCATTCAGCTGGAAGCCGAAACAGAAACCCTTTCGGGAGATGCGTCTTCCTCATCACCCCGATCACCATCCACATCTTCCAAAAAGGTTTTCTAAAGACACTCAATCCGGGAGATAATCTGTTCCGGAAAAACATCGTACGTGACAATCCATTTTTAAAGAACCTCTGTTTTTTTACCCCTTAAAAAGGCAGATACTGACTCTGTTGTATGTTATGATGTTCAGTTTAAATAAACGGCTGATGATTAAATAATCAATAAAATCACGAGATTCAACGACAAGAAGAACGAGTAAATTTTGAACTCATATAAACCGGACTTGTGGCACGCAATCGTTTTCCATGATATAAATCGATATAACGATCACACCCTTTCGATGAACAAGAGGTCTTAAGATCAAATGATCAATATATTCGATAAGATAAAAACAGACGGGCATGAAAATGTTTTGGTTTGCTCTGACACCAGTTCCGGACTTCAAGCCCTGATTGCGATTCACAACACATCACTGGGCCCCGCGTTGGGCGGGTGCAGAATGTGGCCCTACGAGTCATTTGATGCAGCCCTGTCCGATGTCTTGCGGCTTTCAAAAGCCATGACCTATAAAGCCGCGATCAGTAATTTGCCTCTGGGGGGTGGGAAAAGCGTAATTTGGGGAGACCCGGCCAAAGACAAATCAGACACACTCTTGAAGGCGTTTGCCAAACACGTCGATCGTTTAGGCGGACAGTATATTGTGGCTGAAGATGTTGGCATTTCGCTCGAAGACATCGAATTTATTCGGGAAACCACGCCCTATGTCTCGGGATTTTCCCAAGAAAATAAAGGGAGCGGAGACCCTTCACCTGCGACAGCCTATGGTGTTTTTTGCGGGATGAAGGCCTGTCTCGAAGAAGTATACGGCAACAACGCCTTCACCGGGAAACGGATTGCCATTCAAGGGCTGGGAAAAGTCGGCAGTGCGCTGGCCAAATTGCTCCACGAAGCAGGGGCTTCTCTTTATGTTTCAGATATGGACCCTGAACGCGTTGCTAAAGCCATCCGGCTTTACGGAGCGGACCCGATCCACGGACATGAGGTTTACCGGGTAGATTGTGACATCTTCGCCCCTTGTGCCCTGGGCGGAATTATTAATGAACGCAGCATTAAAAGTTTTTCCTGCCGTATCATTGCAGGCGCCGCAAACAATCAACTCAAGGATTCTAATGTCCTCGAAGAATTGTCACAAAAGAATATCCTCTACGCACCGGATTATGTTTTAAACGCGGGCGGCTTGATTAATATCGCAGAAGAATTATCAGGCTATCACCCGGAACAGGCATACAAAAAAATTGCCCAAATTTATGACCGCATGAAGCAGGTTTTTTCCATGGCCAAAAAGGAAGGGATCTCCACGGCCAAAGCAGCTGATTTATTGGCGGAAGCACAGCTTAAAGGAGAGCGAATTTGAGCGCTGTATTTGTAAAACCAACAACAGGCCGACTTATTTCGGTGATTGCCTTTTCACTCTTTTTTTTGAAACTACCCAACTTGATGCCCCTCGCTTGGAAATGGCTTGTGGTCATGCTCATCGCCATATTTTTTCTGGCCTTCCCCACCATCAAAGGGATAAAGGGCGGGTTAATCGCCGGTTTTTTTTCATTGATTTTTGCAGGATTAGGACAACTTTATGTTCGGGAATACGGCCGCGGCATGCTGTTTATTATCGTTGCGGTCTTTGCCCACATGACCATTAACTACTCTGCAAAATCCTGGGTTTTTAACAATATTTTATTTATCATTTCAGCCGTTGATGCCTTTTCCCTTGGAAAAAGAGGGATTGGCATTTTATAACCATCTGTCTGTTTTTCCTTTCGGTTTCATTTAACTTTATTCAACATCCAGTCCAGTAACGCCTCTCTTTTAAATCGCGCCCAAAATTCAAATGGTATAATGGAAGATAAGGAGAGACCGGCATGTCATCTTTCAAATCTAACACGGGACAAAACACCACCCCAGAAAATAAGATATGGGCCGGTTTAAATCACCCTGAGACAGATGCGCCCGATATTTCAATTCTAGGGCTCGCTTATGATGGCGCAGCCTGTTTCAGGTCAGGCGCTGCATCTGGCCCGGATCAAATCCGTTTGCTCTCATCAGAAATTCCTCCCGTCCTCGGAACAGGAGAATATTTAAGCCCCCTCATGATTCGAGATCAGGGGAATTTTGAATACGGGATATCTTTTGTAGATGCTCATCCGGATATTGAAAAGGAAGTCCGCCTAAGCTGTGCGTCTTCTTTTTTACTCACGCTCGGCGGGGATCACTCCGTGGTGATTCCTGTGCATAAAGCCTACAACAAACAGGCCGGCGAAGACATCGGGTTAATTTTTATCGATGCGCACACGGACTTGAGCGACTCTTTTCAAGGATCAAAATATTCCAATGCCTGCCCGCTTCGCCGGGCACTGGAATGTGAACGATTTTCACCAGAAAATACCCTCCTGATCGGAACACGCTGCTTCGAACCCGAAGGGCTGCGTTTTATTGAAAAGCACCAAATCAAGGTTTTTCCCGCTCATGAAGTGGCCCGGCTTGGCATCAGTGCGATTGCCCAGGAAATCTGTCATTTTTTTTCTCACTTTTCCAATGTGTATCTTTCCATTGATATTGATGTACTTGATCCAGCTTTTGCCCCGGGCACCGGCATCCCCGATGCCGGTGGATTAAGCACACGGGATTTGATCACACTGATCCGGTCATTGGATGCCCTGCCAGTCGTCGGCGCCGACCTGGTTGAAGTCGCTCCCCCTCTTGACGTGTCAGACATCACCAGTTTTGCTGCACTACGAATCATCACAGAACTCTTTGGACTGGTTTTACGTAGGAAACAACGAAAAGAACGCACAACTTTATTGTAAATGCCGTCCAGGCTGAACAAGGAGGTTTGCATGAAATCCAAAACATCAAAAAAACGTCCCGGCCCTAAAGCCCAAAGCTGGGTCAAACGGGACCATCAGGTTATTTCCAAATCCGTGACGCGTGCATATCCTTTGGTTGTGGATTCGGCAAAAGGATGCCGGATGACCGATGTGGACGGCTTTGAATATCTTGATTTCACTTCCGGTATTGCGGTGACCGCCACAGGGCATTGCCACCCCAAAGTTGTAAAAGCCATCTGTGACCAGGCGAAAAAACTCATCCATATGTCCGGCACTGATTTTTATTATGCCTCCGAAGCGCGATTGGGAGAGGCGCTTTGCCGCCTTGCGCCAGGCCGGATGAAAAAAAAGGCCTTTTTTACCAATTCAGGGGCCGAGTCTGTCGAGGCCGCGATGAAACTAGCACGCTATGCCACGAAACGCCCCTACTTTATCGCTTTTTCAGGCGCGTTTCATGGGCGCACACTGGGCGCACTTTCTCTCACCGCCAGTAAAACCCGGCATAAAAAAGGTTTTGCCCCGCTGCTTCCAGCCGTAATTCACGCCCCCTATCCCGACCCCTACCGGCCGCCTGCAGGTCTGACGGCCGATCAGGCGGTGGATTTTACGTTAGACTGGATTCAGAACACCGCCTTTAAGAACCTCATTCCCGGTGAAGAAGTCGCCGCGATTTTTGTGGAGGCCATCCAAGGAGAAGGCGGTTATATCCTCCCGCCCAAGGATTTTTTAAAACGGCTTTCCCGTCTCGCCCGCTCATATGGTATTTTATTAGTAGTCGATGAAGTCCAGAGCGGTATGGGCAGAACAGGCAAGATGTTTGCTTCGGAACATTTTAATATCGTTCCGGACATCATGACATTGGCCAAAGGGATCGCATCTGGTCTCCCTCTGGGAGCCATGGTCGCCAAAAGTAAACTGATGGATACCTGGGAGTCCGGGGCGCATGCCAATACTTTTGGGGGAAATCCCATTGCCTGCGAATCCGCACTCGCAACCCTTGAATTACTCGAAAACGGTTTAATGCAAAACGCCGAAACCACTGGAAGTTATATGCTCCGCCGTCTTGAAGAAATGAAAGAACACCACCGCCTGATCGGCGATGTCCGTGGTCTGGGGATGATGATTGGGATTGAGCTGGTTAAAAACAGGGAACATAAAACCCGTGCGATTGAAGAATGTAACCAAATTATCCAGGCGTGTTTTCAGAAAGGGCTGCTCATACTGAGCTGCGGACAAAATACAATTCGGTTTATGCCGCCCCTGATTTTAACTCAGAAAGAAGCGGATCAAGGATTGGACATTTTTGAAACCGCTTTGACGGAAGTCGAACATCGAATATCCTGATTGCTTATTTTTTTTTAAGGAAGGTAATGATAATAAAAAATAAAAGGAACACAAGCATCGGCGCCAGTGAACTGGCGATATGCACCAGATTAGGTATTTGTGAGATGATCATGTCCCGCCCCTGCTTTCATTATACGACAGGCGCCGCAAGATGAAAAGGAGAGAAAAAAACTGAGTTCAAGGTCATGGATTAGCTCCTTCGGTTAAGAGGACTCAGACTACCCTTTTTCTAAAATACCAATATCTTTGAGCAAGTTGGAATCCATCGTGATCCCCACGTAGGGTTGTGTCTGATCTCCCTTGATATCTCCCGGAACAAAGGCCATCCCGAAGTTTAAAAGGGCCGCGCGATTCAGCTCAAAAGAAAAACCCAGCAACAAATAACTTTTCTTTTCCGAGCCGCTGTCCGTTGAGGTTTTTGTGGTATACCCGATATTTAAATCATACCTTTTCAAATTGGTCGGCCCAAATTGACCCCACCCCCAACTCCAAAAAGGGGTTCGCGGATCAAAATAACTTCTGGGAGAAATAAAAATCCGGATCATCGGACTGGTGACCAGGTCGCTCGTATCGGCGAGCCAGATCCCGGAGATCCCGATTGTGAGATATTGACGGTGACGCGAGATATTCCCGATCAACTCCTCGCTCAGGTTGGCCTCATTGAGTTTTTTAATATCAAAACTGCTGAGTGCGATATCTCTTAACCCTATTTCAGAAACTTTCTTATCATACTGATTCATAATGAAACGATCTGAAAAACCTTCCTTTTTCAAGGTGATGATTTCTGAAGTCAGTTTATTGGAAAAAATCTTGAATACGGTTTTGGCAGAGACGGATTGTTCTATGGATTTTCCCGCAAGGACTGTTATTTTAATGTCTCCGTCCTCATTTTCGGAGGGGAAAAATGGCACGGAGACAACAATTTCTTTATCCTTCCAGGAAAAAATACCCGCCTTGATTTTTTGTTTGCGGAATTCAAATAAAACGGCGGACTCTGATGATTTCTCCTGGAACCCCGTCCCGGTCACAGTCAGTTGTTGTCCTTCAACGATCTCCTCAATGGGATCAATCGTCATTTCCGCATGTGTGAAAGACGGGAATAAAACAATAAAGGACAGTAAGGTAAACAAGGGTTTGAAACAGGGCATGAACTTTTCCTCCTCTTTTTTAAGATGTGTTTTATCAAAAGGAGGTATAGTGCAGTGCTTAGAAGATGTCAATGATTTTGGAAAAAGCACTACTTTGAATGTAGTGCCGATATCCATCCCACAATGGTCAGAATAAGAACCTTATTCAAAAGCGCATTCCGATTGATCAAAAAAAGGATTGCCAAAAAACCAATGATTTTAATTTAAGACCTGTTTTAAAAAAAAGCCCGTAGCAACATCATGGGACTCCTTCAAAAACGATATGAAAACCTATCTCGGGTCTTTGTCGATTTTTATCCGTTTTTTTTCAGGCGGTTTTTTCATATTGACTGAAAAAGTAATGATGAACGAGAATATCGCTAAAAGAGCCGCGGCTTCAAAAATGCTGTAGTCCAATCTCTGTCCGTTGAGCATTATTTCCCATAAGTGATGCTGGTAGTTATCAAGACCGTTAATGCTAACTGAATGATCATATCCATTTATTGTGGAATAATTATAATTATTAATTTAA